>NZ_JBITDL010000038.1:0-73230 GCF_044454225.1 Streptomyces sp. NPDC051563 | reverse complement strand
GCGGTTCCCCGGGGTGGGGGTCGGGGGGGCGTGGGCGCCCGCCGGGCGCCGGCCCGGTGCGCCGCCCCCCCGGGGGCGGGCACCCGGGGGGGGGCCGGGCCCGCGGGCGTGCGCGTCCCGTACGGGCGTGTGCGTCCCGTACGGGCGTTGCGCCGCTCAGGCCCCGGTGGCCAGGAACCGCTCGACCCGGGCCGTGAACCACTGCGGCTCGTCCAGCCACGGGAAGTGCCCGCCGCCGCCCTGTACGTCGACGGCCCCCCGCGCGAAGAGTTCCGCGAGCCGGGCGGCGAGGGCCGGGGAGGGGTTGGAGTCCAGCTCCCCGGCAAGGACCAGCACCTCGCCGGCGAACCGGCCCAGCGCGGCCCGGGTGGCGGGCGGGACGAAGGCGCCCGGGCCGGCGAAGGCGGCGGAGGCGGCGGCGTTCTTCTGGACCGGGCTCAGTGCCGCGTGGGCGCGTGCGGTCTCGTCCCAGCGGCCGTAGGCGAGGGGCATCGCCGCCGCCCAGTCGGCCTCCTCGGGGGTTCCGCCCGCGGCGAAGGCGGCGCTCACCCGCTCGTACGCCGCGATGGCCGTGTCGTAGGGCTCGGCGCCGCCCCTGCGCCGGACGTCCGCGAGACGGGTTTCGGGGGATTCCGTGAGATCCACGGCCCAGCAGGTCGGTGTGATCAGGGCCAGCCGGCGCACGCGCTGCGGGTGCGCCGCCGCGTAGAGCAGGGCCAGGTTGGCGGAGGCGGAGTGGGCGAGCAGGTCGACGGAGTCCAGGCCGAGGTGGGTGCGCAGCGCCTCGACGTCGGCCACCTGGTGGTCGGCCCGGTACGTCGAGGTGTCGGCCGGGATCGCGGAGTCCCCGGTGCCCCGCAGGTCGAGCAGGACCAGGCGGCGCCCGGCGGACAGTCCGCCGAGGTCGCCCAGGTAGGCGGAGGCCCGCATGGCGCCGCCGGGGAGGCAGAGGAGCGGCTCGCCTTCGCCCTGGACGTGGTACGCGAGTTCGGTTCCGTCGTAGGTCGTGAAAGTAGAAGTGCTGGTGGAGGGCGTGGAGATCGACATGGGCACAATCCCAGCAGACGATCACCCGTTCGAGTAATTGATTTGGCCACCGAGATCCGGCAATCTACCGAATGATCGGTCGGTTGACTCGAAGAGGGGTGGGCGGCATGGGTACGTACGCGCGGGGCCACGACGGCGGTGCGGACACGCCGGACGAGGGCGAGCGGATGGGCCGGGACGAGCTGGCGGCGCTCCAGCTGACCCGGCTGCGGGCGACCTTGCGCCGGGCCTACGACCGAGTGCCTTTCTACCGGCAGGCCTTCGACAAGGCCGGCCTGCACCCCGACGACTGCCGCTCCCTCGCCGATCTCGCCCTGTTCCCCTTCACCACCAAGACGGATCTGCGCGACCAGTACCCCTTCGGGATGTTCGCCGTGCCGCGCACCGAGGTCCGCCGCATCCACGCGTCCAGCGGGACCACGGGCCGGCCGACCGTCGTGGGCTACACCGACGGGGACCTGTCCACCTGGGCGGACGTCGTCGCCCGCTCGATCCGCGCCGCGGGCGGCAGACCCGGCCAGATCGTCCACATCGCCTACGGGTACGGCCTGTTCACCGGCGGCCTGGGCGCCCACTACGGCGCGGAGCGCCTGGGCTGCACGGTCGTGCCCGCCTCGGGCGGGATGACGGACCGCCAGGTCCGGCTGATCCAGGACTTCCGGCCGGAGGTGATCATGGTGACCCCCTCCTACATGCTGACCCTGCTGGACGAGATGGAGCGCCAGGGCATCGACCCGCGCGCCACCTCCCTCCGCACGGGGATCTTCGGCGCCGAGCCGTGGACGGAGGAGATGCGCCGCGAGATCGAGGAGCGCCTGAACATCGACGCGGTCGACATCTACGGGCTCTCGGAGGTGATGGGCCCCGGCGTGGCACAGGAGTTCGCCGAGACCAAGGACGGGCTCCACATATGGGAGGACCACTTCTACCCGGAGGTCGTCGACCCGCTGACGGGCGCCGTGGTGCCGGAGGGCGAGCCCGGGGAACTGGTCTTCACCTCGCTCACCAAGGAGGCCATGCCCGTCATCCGGTACCGCACCCGGGACCTGACGCGACTGCTTCCCGGCACCGTCCGGCCGGCCTTCCGCCGGATGGAGAAGATCACCGGCCGCAGCGACGACATGATCATCCTGCGCGGGGTGAACCTCTACCCCACCCAGATCGAGGAGGTCCTGCTGCGGACCCCGGACCTGGCTCCGCACTTCCAGCTCCGCCTGACCCGGCAGGGCCGGCTGGACGCCCTGACGGTACGGGTGGAGGCGCGGCGCGGGAGCGACGCGGGCCGGCGGGAGGCCGCGGCGGCCTCGGTGGTGCGGGCCGTCAAGGAGGGCATCGGCGTCTCGGTCACGGTGGAGGTGGTGGATCCGGAGACCCTGGAGCGGTCGGTCGGCAAGATCAAGCGGCTGGTGGACCTCCGGGAGGGCTGATCCGCGGCGCCCGATCCACCCCTTCGGGCCCACTCGGGGGGCCTCCCGGGAGGGTGCGGGCCCTTGCGGGTAGGGACAGAAGCGTGACCTCGACCTACCGGCGGATCCACGACCGGCTCCAGGCTTCCCCGGCCGGGCTGGCGTGGAGCCGTGGCCGGGAGATGGAGCTGATGCACCGGGCCATGGGTTTCGCCGCGCTCGGCTTCCTCACCCTGGTGCCGCTGCTCGTCGTCGTCGCGGCCGCCGCGCCGGGCAGCGGCTCCGGCTTCGGCCGCTGGCTCGGTCAGGCCCTCGGGGTGACGGAGTTCTCCCGGGAACGGGTGGAGATGCTGTTCGGCGCCGCGGACCTCGCGCTGGAGCGGACCACCGCCTTCGGGCTCGCCGCCCTCGCGGTGTTCGGGCTGACCTTCGGCTCCGCCGTGCAGACCGGGTACGAGAAGGTCTGGGACCTGCCGACGGCCCGCTGGCACACCATGTGGCGGCACGTCGTCTGGCTCGCCCTGCTGGTCTGCTACCTCGGGCTGCTGGTCCTCATCCCCGCCCCCTCGGACGATGCGGCGGGCACCGTCCTGGGCACCACGGGCGATGTCATCGGCACCTGCCTGTTCTTCTGGACCTCCCAGTGGATCCTCCTCGGCGGGCGGGTCCGCTGGCGCGCCCTGCTCCCGGGGGCGGTGTGCACCAGCCTGGGCCTCCTCGGCCTGCGGGTCTTCTCGCAGCTGGTGTTCTCCCCGCTGATCGCCTCCAACGCCGTGACGTACGGCCCCTTCGGCACCCTCCTGGTCGTCCAGTCCTGGCTGGTCGGTGTGGGCTTCGTGGTCTACGGAGGCGCACTCGTCGGCCGGCTCGTCCACGAACACCTCGTGCGTCGCCGCCTCCAGGAAACGGAGCTCGCGCAGGAGCCTCAGCCGTAGCTCCCCGGGGTCAGACCGCCTCCGGGGTGGGCCGGGCTCCCGCCGCCCGGAGTGCTTCGGCCGTCTCCGGGTGCGGTCCGGCCAGTGCCCATTCCAGCGGCGTGTGGCCCGTACCTTGGTCCTCCCGGAGGTGGGGGTCCGCGCCGTGGGCGAGCAGTTCGCGCACCGTGTCGGTGTGGCCCCAGCAGGCGGCCGCACACAGCGGCGTACCCTCCGTGCCGTGTCCGCTCTCGGTGTTCGGGTCGGCGCCGGCCGCCAGGAGGAGGCGGACGGTGCCGGCGGCGCCGTGAACGGATGCCGCGTACAGGGGCGTGGTGCCCTCGGAGTCGGCCGCCTGCGGGTGCGCGCCGGCCCCCAGGAGTGCGCGGACGCGGGCGGTGCGCCCGAACATCGAGGCGCCGACGAGCTCTCGCGTGAGCTTCTTCTGCCGTCGTCGGTTCATGACGGCCGAGCCTAGGGGGTGTCAGGACGGGTGGGAGAAGCGGTCGCGCAGGGTGCGCTTGAGGATCTTGCCGCTCGCGTTGCGCGGGAGCGCGTCCACGAAGAGGATCCGCTTCGGGGCCTTGAAGTGGGCCAGCTTCTCGCGGGCGTAGGCGAGGAGTTCCGCCTCCGTCACCCCGTCGCGCGGGACCACCACCGCCGTGACGGCCTCGATCCACCGCTCGTCCGGCAGGCCGATCACCGCCGCCTCGGCCACGCCCGGATGGGTGTACAGCACGTCCTCGACCTGCCGGGAGGCGACCAGCACCCCGCCCGAGTTGATGACGTCCTTGACCCGGTCCACGACCGTGAAGTAGCCCTCCGGATCGCGGACCGCCAGGTCGCCGGAGCGGAACCAGCCGTCCCGGAAGGCCTTCTTCGTCGCCTCCGCGTCGTTCCAGTAGCCCTGGCAGAGCTGCGGGGAACGGTAGACCACCTCGCCCGCCGTGCCGTCCGGCACCTCGGCCCCGTCCTCGTCGACGATCCGCGCCTCCACGTGGTGGACCGGCCGCCCGCACGAGTCCATCCGCCCTTCGTGCTCCTCCGGCCGCAGCACCGTGGCCAGCGGGCCGATCTCGCTCTGGCCGAAGCAGTTGTAGAAACCGAGTCCGGGCAGCCGCGCCCGCAGCCGTTCCAGGACCGGCACCGGCATGATCGAGGCTCCGTAGTAGGCCTTGCGCAGGGCGGACAGGTCGCGGACGGCGAAGTCGGCGAAGTCCGGGTGGTTGGACAGCGCGATCCACACCGTCGGCGGCGCGAACAGGCTGTCCGCCTCCCCGGCCTCCACCAGGTCGAAGATCTGCTCCGCGACCGGGGCGTCCACGATCGTGTTCCGCGCGCCCACCGCCAGGTAGGGCAGCAGGAACACGTGCATCTGCGCCGAGTGGTACAGCGGCAGGGAGTGCACCGGCAGATCGCCCTCCGCCAGGTCCAGGGCCGCGATCGCGCTCTCGTACTCGTGGCAGAGCGCCTCGTGCGTCATCATCGCCCCCTTCGGCAGGGCGGTGGTCCCGGAGGTGTAGAGGAGCTGCGCCAGCCGGGACGGGTCCCCGGAGCGGGTGAACTCCCCGGACCCGGCGGGCTCCGCGCCCGCCGCCGCGCCCGCCGTCTCGCCCGTCTCGGCCAGGTCGGCCAGGTCGGCCAGGAAGGAGCCGGGCGCGTCGCGCAGCGGGCGTACGGCGAACCCTTCGGGGACCCGGCCGGCCAGGTCGGGGTCCGCGAGGACGAGCGCGCTCCCCGAGTTCTCCAGGATGTACGCGAGGTCCTCCCCGGTGAGGTTCTGGTTGACGGGGACGTGCGTGAGCCCGGCCCGCGCGCAGGCGAGGAAGACGAGCAGGTAGGCGTCCGAGTTGTGCCCGAAGGTCGCGACCCGGTCCCCCTCGGCCAGCCCGTGGCGCCCGCGCAGCACGGCCGCGCCGGCGGAGACGGCCGCGTCCAGTTCCGCGTAGGTCCAGGTCCGCTCGTGGTAGCGGACCGCGATGCGGTCCGGGACGCGCCGCGCGCTGTCGTGGAGCAGTCCGTCGACCGTGTTCTTCCGCACCGGGGTCATGGCGGGATCTTCGTCTGCGCGTGGGGCCGGGGTCAATGACCCGGGCCGCCGCGCCTGCCCGGCCGGAACCCGCCGGGATACCAAACGGCATGTTGACACGATGTCAGGTGGGCTGCATGAGTGTGGGGGCACACCAGCGCCACCCACCCGCACGGGCTTCCCCGCCCGTCCGCAGGCTACTTGGGAGGTACGTTGCGCCTTGTCCACGGACGCCGTCGCGCCCGCCCGCTCCTCCGCCGCGCCGCCGTCGCCGGCACCGCACTGCTGGCCGCCGTCGCGGCGGTCCCCGAGGCCGCCGCCCGGGACCAGGGCTCCGGCCCGTCCGGCGGCGGCCTGTCCGCCGTCATCCGGTACACCGAGAACGGGATCCCGCACATCCTGGCCCGGGACTACGCCCACCTCGGGTTCGGCACCGGCTGGGCGCAGGCCGCCGACCAGGTGTGCGTGCTCGCCGACGGATTCCTGACCGTCTCCGGGGAGCGGTCGCGGTGGTTCGGACCGGACGCCGTGCCCGACGGTTCGCTCTCCTCCGCCTCCGCGAACCTCTCCAGCGACCTGTTCTTCAAGGGAGTGCGCGATTCCGGCGCCGTGGAGAAGCTGCTGTCCGTGCCCGCGCCGGCCGGGCCGGGCAAGGAGGTCAAGGAGCTGATGCGGGGCTGGGCCGCCGGGTACAACGCCTGGCTGGCGCAGAACGAGATCACCGACCCGGCCTGCAAGGGCGCCGGATGGGTGCACCCGGTCACCGCCACCGACGTCGCCGCCCGCGGCCTCGCCGTCTCGGTCCTCGGCGGCCAGGGCCGGGCCGTCGACGGCATCACCTCCGCGCGGCCCCCGGGCACGGCGGCCGCCCCGGACGCGGCCGGCCCCGATCCGGCGGCCGCCGCCGAGGCGGCCCGGGAGTTCTTCGACACCACCCGCTACGACATGGGTTCCAACGCGGTGGCCTTCGCCGGCTCCACCACCGCGAACGGCTCGGGCCTGCTCCTCGGCAACCCGCACTATCCGTGGCAGGGCGGCCGCCGGTTCTGGCAGTCGCAGCAGACCATCCCCGGCGAGCTGAACGTCTCGGGCGGCTCGCTGCTCGGTACCAGCGTGGTGAACATCGGCTTCAACGAGAAGGTCGCCTGGAGCCACACGGTGGCCACCGGCACCCCCGTCAACCTGCACCAGCTGGCCCTGGATCCGGCCGATCCGACCGCCTATCTGGTCGACGGCACGCCGGAGAAGATGACCGCCCGCACCGTCAGTGTCCGGGTCGCGGGCGGCGCCCCGGTCACCCGGACCCAGTGGTGGACCCGGTACGGCCCGGTCCTGTCCGGGCTGGGCGCGGGCCTGCCGCTGCCCTGGACCACGACCACCGCCTACGCATTGGCCGACCCCAACGCCGCCAACCTGCGCGGCTCCGACACGGCCCTGGCGATGGGCCGGGCCCGCTCGGTCGCCGGCGTCCAGGACGCCCTGCGGCGCACCCAGGGCCTGCCCTGGGTCAACACGGTGGCCGCCGACTCCGCGGGCGGCACGCTCTTCACCCAGTCCCAGGTGCTGCCCCGGATCACGGACGAGCTCGCCGCCCGCTGTTCGACCCCGCTGGGCAGGGCCACGTACCCCTCCTCGGGACTGGCCGTGCTGGACGGTTCGCGCGGCGACTGCACGCCGGGTTCCGATGCGGACGCGGTCCAGCCGGGGATCTTCGGGCCGGGCAGGGCGCCGACGCTGCGCGACGCCGCGTACGTGGAGAACTCCAACGACAGCGCCTGGCTGGCCAATGCGGAGCGGCCGCTCACCGGCTACGAGCGGATCTGGGGCAATGCGGGGACCCCGCGCTCCCTGCGCACCAGGGGCGCCCTGGAGGACGTGTCGGCGATGGCCGGGCGGGGCGGGCTGACGGTGGCGGACCTGCAGGCGCAGCAGTTCGCGAACCGGGTGCCGGCCGGTGACCTGGCGGCGGCCGATGCGGCGCAGGCCTGCGCGGCGCTGCCGGGCGGGACGGCCACGGGCTCCGACGGCGCCGCCGTGGACGTCTCGGCGGCCTGCGGGGTGCTGGCGGCCTGGGACCGCAAGGCCGACGTCACGAGCCGCGGAGCGCTGCTCTTCGACCGGTTCTGGCGGAAGCTGACCGCGAACACGGCGGCCAGGGACCTGTGGCTGGTGCCCTTCGACGCGGCCGATCCGGTACGGACGCCGCGCACGCTCAACCGGTCGGCGCCCGGGATCGGACGGGCCCTCGCCGACACGGTGGCCGAGCTGAGGGCCGCGGGCATCGCCCCGGACTCCCCCTTGGGCGAGCACCAGTTCGTGGTGCGCGGCGGGCAGAGGCTGCCGGTGGGCGGCGGAACGGAGGCCCTGGGCGTCTGGAACAAGATCGAGGCTCCGTGGAACGCGGCGGCCGGCGGCTACCCGGAGGTGGTACACGGTTCCAGCCACATCCAGGCGGTCGGCTGGGACGGCGGCCGCTGCCCGGTGGCGCGCACGCTGCTGACGTACGGCCAGTCCTCGAACCCGAATTCCCCGTACTCCGCCGACCAGACGCGGCTCTTCTCCCAGGAGCGCTGGGTGAAGGCACGGTTCTGCGAGCGGGACATCCTCAGCTCGCCCCGGCTGAAGGTGGTCTGGCCGCGCGAGCGGCACTGAACCGCGCGGCCCCGTACGGCAGGCGTCCGGAACCTGTCGTACGGGGCCGTCGGGCGCTCAGGGGCCGCCGTGCGCTCAGGAGCCGACGGCATGCCCAGGGGCCGCCGCCGTGCTCAGGGGCTGACGGCGAGGAAGAGGTACGCGGCCAGCAGGACGATGTGCACGCCGCCCTGGAGCAGCGTGGCGCGCCCCGGGACGATGGTGAGGGCGCTGACGACGACGGTCAGCGCGAGGAGCACCATGTGGACGGGTTCGAGCCCGAGCACCAGCGGACCGGAGAGCCAGATCGTGGCGAGGGCGATCGCCGGGATCGTCAGGCCGATGCTCGCGATGGCCGAGCCGTAGGCGAGGTTGAGGCTGGTCTGGACCCGGTCGCGGCGGGCCGCCCGGACGGCGGCAAGGGTCTCGGGCGCCAGCACGAGCAGGGCGATGATCACACCGACCACGGCGTAGGGCAGCCCGAGGTCCGCGACTCCGCGCTCGATGGTCGGTGAGACCGCCTTGGCGTTGCCCACGACGGCGACGAGCGCGACGAGCAGCAGCCCGAGGCCGATCAGGGCGGCGCGGACGGTGGGCGGTTCGGCGTGCTCGTCGTCTTCGCCCGCGGCCGCGGCGGCGGCCGCCTGCGCGGCCTCCTTGCGGATCCGCTTGGTGTCGACGGGCAGGAAGTAGTCGCGGTGGCGGACCGTCTGGACGGCGACGAACAGGCCGTAGAGAGCGAGCGAGGCGGTGGCGGCGAAGGCGAGCTGGGCGGTGGAGAACTCGGGGCCGGGCTTGGTGGTGGTGAAGGTGGGCAGGACGAGGCTGAGTACGGCGAGCGTGGCGACGGTGGCCAGGGCCGCGCCCGAGCCCTCGGCGTTGAAGACCGCGACGCGGTTGCGCAGGGCCCCGACGAGCAGGGACAGGCCGACGATGCCGTTGCACGTGATCATGACGGCGGCGAAGACGGTGTCCCGGGCGAGGGAGGAGGTCTTGCTCCCGCCGTCGGCCAGCAGGGTGACGATGAGGGCCACTTCGATGACGGTGACCGCGACGGCGAGCACCAGCGAGCCGAAGGGTTCGCCGACCCGGTGCGCGACGACCTCGGCGTGGTGGACCGCCGCCAGCACCGCACCGGCCAGGCAGAGCGCCACCAGGGCCACGGCGAGCGTGGGCAGGTCGCGTCCCCAGCTGAAGGCCAGCGCGACGAGCGCCACCACGGGGACCACGACGGTCCAGTCGGTCAGGGGGGATCTGTGCGTTGCCGTACTCATATCAGCCAACTTGCCAGAACTGTGCCGTCTGTGCGGAGCAACAGCCGCCTTCAGGGCTCTGACGTGGCACTTCTCACGAAACTCCGGGCGTGGCGGACAGAGCGGACGGGCCGGCCCCGCAGGGCCGGCCCGGTCCTCACATCGCGCGCTCGTGGCCCTCCCAGTACGGCTCGCGCAGCCGGCGCTTGTACAGCTTGCCGTTGGGGTCGCGGGGCATCGTCTCGATGAAGTCCACGGTCTTGGGCCTCTTGTACCCGGCCAGTTGCCGCTCGCAGTGGTTCAGGATCTCCGCGGCCAGTGCGTCGCTCGCCGCGAAGCCCTCGGCCGGTTCGATGACCGCCTTGACCTCCTCGCCCCAGGAGGGATGCGGAATGCCGAAGGCGGCGGCGTCCGCGACCGCCGGATGGGTGAGCAGCGCCGATTCGATCTCGGCCGGGTAGATGTTCACCCCGCCCGAGATGATCATGTCGATCTTCCGGTCGCGGAGGAAGAGGTAGCCCTCCTCGTCCATCAGCCCGAGGTCTCCGACGGTGAAGAAGTCGCCGATGCGGTTCTTCTTCGTCTTGCCCTCGTCCTTGTGGTAGCTGAACCCGCCGGTGCTCATCTTGATGTAGACGGTGCCGAGTTCGCCGGCGGGCAGCCGTTCGCCCTCGTCGTCGAAGATGGCGAGCTCGCTGATCGGCCACGCCTTGCCGACCGTCCCGGGCTTCTTCAGCCAGTCCTCGGCCGTCGCGAAGGCCCCGCCGCCCTCGCTCGCCGCGTAGTACTCCTCCACGCAGCGGCCCCACCAGTCGATCATCGCCCGCTTGACGTGGTCGGGGCAGGGCGCGGCGCCGTGGATGGCGTGCCGCATGGAGGAGACGTCGTACGCGTCCTTCGTCTCCTGCGGGAGGGCGAGGAGCCGGTGGAACTGGGTCGGGACCATGTGGGTGTGCGTGCAGGCGTGGCCGTCGATCAGGCGGAGCATCTCCTCGGGGGTCCACTTGTCCATCAGGACCAGCGGGTGCCCGATGTGCAGGGCCGCGGCCGCAAACTGCAGGACGGCCGTGTGGTAGAGCGGCGAGCACACGAGGTGGACGTTGTCGTCGAAGGGCCGGATGCCGAAGATGCCGAGGAAACCGCCGAGGTACGTCTCCTCCGGGAGCTTGCCCGGCAGCGGACGGCGGATGCCGCGCGGCCGGCCGGTGGTGCCGGAGGTGTAGTTCATGACCCAGCCGAGCGTGCGGTCGGCGGGGGCGGTGTCCGGCTGTCCGTCGAGCAGTTCGCCGTACGAGCGGAAGCCCGCGACCGCTCCGACCGCGTACCGGTGGCTGGCGGGCAGGCCCGCCTCGTCGGCCGCGGCGGTGGCGGCGTCGGCGAACCGTTCGTGGGCGACGAGCACCTTGGCTCCGGAGTCGGAGACGATCCAGGCGATCTCGGGGCCGACCAGGTGGTGGTTGACCGGGACCAGGTAGAACCCGGCCTGGGAGGCGGCCAGGTAGGCCGTGAGGAACTCCACGCTGTTGGGGAGGACGACGGCGAAGACGTCCCCCCGCTCCAGACCGGCGGCGCGCAGGCCGTGGACGAGCCGGTTGACGTCGGCGTGCAGCCGGGCCGCGGACCAGGTGTCGCCCTCGGGGGTGACGAGGACGGTGCGCTCGGGGTCGGCGACGGCCTGGGCCCAGAAGCCGTTGGGGGGTGTGTCGGTCATCTTGTCCACTCCTCGGAGCCTCAGGCCCGGCCGGCGATGCGGTTGATGCGGTCGATGGCGCGCTCGAAGCCGCTGGTGAGGTCGTCGAAGACGGCCTGCACGCTGCGTTCGCTGTTCATCCGGCCGACGATCTGCCCGACGGGGCTGCCGAGCAGCGGCTGGATCTCGTACTTCTGGATGCGGGACACGGCCTCCGCGACGAGGAGTCCCTGCAGGGGCATCGGCAGTGCGCCGGGTCCCTCCGGGTCGTCCCAGGCGTCGGTCCACTCGGTGCGCAGCTGCCGGGCGGGCTTGCCGGTCAGCGCGCGGGAGCGGACGGTGTCGCCGGACCCGGCGGCGAGCAGCTTCTCGGTGAGGGCGCGGGAGTGCATGTCCGCCTCGGTGGTGGTCAGCCAGAGGGATCCGAGCCAGGCGCCCTGGGCGCCGAGGGCGAGTCCGGCGGCGATCTGCTCGCCGCTGCCGATGCCGCCCGCGGCCAGGACCGGGAGCGGGGCGACGGCCTCGACCACCTCGGGCACCAGCACCATGGTGGCGATGTCCCCGGTGTGTCCGCCGGCTTCGTAGCCCTGGGCGACGACGATGTCGATGCCCGCCTCGGCGTGCCGGCGGGCGTGCTTGGCGCTGCCGGCGAGGGCGGCGACGAGTACGCCGTGGTCGTGGGCGCGTGCGATGACGTCGGCGGGCGGGGAACCCAGTGCGTTGGCCAGGAGTTTGATGGGGTAGTCGAAGGCGACGTCGAGCTGGTTGCGGGCGACCTGTTCCATCCAGCCGGTGATGCGCCAGCCGGAGGCCTCGCCCTCGGGGAGTTCGGGTACGTGGTGTTTGGCGAGGGTGTCGCGGACGTACTCCCGGTGCGCGGCCGGGATCATCGCCTCGATGTCGGCCTCGCTGACGCCGTCGACGGCCTTCTTCGCGGGCATGACCACGTCGAGCCCGTAGGGCTTGCCGTCGGTGTGCTCCTGCATCCAGTCGAGGTCGCGCTTGAGGTCGTCGGGGGCGGTGTAGCGGACCGCCCCGAGCACCCCGAACCCGCCCGCGCGGGTGATGGCAGCGGCCACGGCCGGGAAGGGCGTGAAGCCGAAGATGGCGTGCTCTATTCCCAGTTTTCTGCTCAGCTCCGTCTCCATGGGCGGCAGGATGCCGCAGCCCGGCCGCCGAGGGAAGGGGTTTTCTGATGCAGCGTCAGATTCTTTGCCGGCCGGTCGCCGCGGGGCCCGCGCCGTGAGCGGGCAGATACTCGGGAGGGCACCACGGCGGACGGGAGGACCGGTCATGAAGACACGACGGGCAGCCGGGAACGAGGGCGAGTCGAGGGACTCCGGCACCACCGGCACGAAGGGCTCCGGAACGCCGGGGCCCGGAACGTCGGAGCCCAGTACGGCCGGCACGTCCGGCTCCGGCACATCCGGCTCCGGCACGATCGGCTCCGTCACGACCGGCACGCCAGCCCCCGGCACGACGGAGCCGGACGCCGCCGGGAGCGGGCGCGGGCTCTCCCGGCGACGGCTCGGGGCGCGGCTGCTCGCGCTGGGCGGCATGCTCGTGCTCCAGGCCGCGCTGCCCGGGGCCGCAGGGGCCTCCGGGGCGCCGGCCGAGCGGCGCGCGCTCCAGGGGCTGCGGCTGCGGTACGGGTCCGCCCGCCAGGCGGGGCTGCTGGAGAAGCACCTCGAAGGGGTGGCGGACGAGGCGCGGCGCTTCCTCGGCCCCTCCCCCGAACACCCTTACTACGCCGGGGCCGTGGTCCTCGCCGGCCGGGGCCGTACCGTGGCGCTGCACCGGGCGATGGGCGACGCGGTGCGGTACGCCGACTACGACGGCCGCACCGACCGGGTCCGCGAGTTCCCGGCGGCGCAGCGGATCGCCATGGCCGAGGACACGGTCTTCGACCTGGCCTCCCTCTCGAAGCTGTTCACCTCCCTGCTGGCCGTGCAGCAGATGGAGCGCGGGCGCCTGGAACTGGAGGCGCCGGTGAACCGGTACCTGCCGGAGTTCACCGGCGGGGGCAAGGAGGCGGTGACCGTGCGCCAGCTCCTCACCCACACCTCGGGGCTGCGGTCCTGGGCCCCCTTCTACCAGGAGCCCACCCGGGCCGGGCAGTTGAGGCTGCTGTGGTCGGTGCGCCCCCAGGAGACCCCGGGTACGGTCTACCGCTACTCCGACCTGAACCTCATCGCCCTCCAGCTGCTCCTGGAACGGATCACCGGTCACACACTGGACCTCCTGCTCCAGGACGAGATCACCGCTCCGCTCGGGATGCACCGCACGCGGTACAACCCACCGCTCTCCTGGCGCCGGGTCACGGCCGCCACCGAGGTGCAGCGCCCGCCCTGGTCCGGGCTGGACCGCGGGCTCGTCTGGGGCGAGGTCCACGACGAGAACGCGTACGCGCTCGGCGGCGTCGCCGGCCACGCCGGGGTCTTCGGCACCGCCTGGGACCTGGCGATCCTCGCCCGCACCCTCCTCGACGGCGGGGTCTACGCAGGCAGGCGCATCCTGCGCCCCGCCTCCGTCGAGCTCCTCTTCACCGACTACAACACCGCCTTCCCCGGCGACGACCACGGCCTGGGCTTCGAGCTCTACCAGCACTGGTACATGGGCGCCATGGCCACCCCGCACTCCGCCGGCCACACCGGTTTCACCGGCACCTCCCTGGTGCTGGACCCCTCCACGGACTCCTTCCTGATCCTCCTGGGCAACTCCGTCCACCCCGTGCGCACCTGGCGCGCCGGCAGCGCCCCCCGCGTCGCCGTCGGCAACCGCTTCGCGCGCGCCGTCCCCGTCCGTACCAGGCACGGCGGCCCTGCCTGGTACTCCGGCATGGAAACCGGCGGCACGGGCACCCTGACCCTGCCGCCCCTCACCCCCGCCACGGGCGCCGCCCGGCTGCGCTGCGCGCTGTGGTGGGACACGGTGCCCGGCGAGGGAGCACTGCACCTGGAGGCCTCCGCCGACGGGCAGACCTGGGAGCCGCTCCCCTTCACCACCGTCCGCACCACCGGCGGAGCCGCCGAACAGTGGCCGCAGGGCTCCGTCTCCGGCTGGTCGGGCCGCATCTGGCACCGCCTGGAAGCCCCGCTCACCGCCTGGGCCGGCCGCGAGGTCCGCCTCCGCTTCCGCCACACCGCGCAGGGCCGCTACGTGGGCCGCGGCGCCTACGTCGACGTCCTGCGCGTCTCGGAACCCTCCCACCTCCTCTTCGCCGAAGACCGCCCCACGGACGCCACCCGCATCGAAGCAACGGGCTGGACCCGCTCGGCGGACTAGCCGTCCCCTCCCACCGCGGCACGCCGCGAGCGCGGCGCCGATGGCCGGGCCGTCGGGGGGCCACCCTCTCGGCGGAATGCGGCCGTGCCTCCGGTGGTTCATTCTCGTTGTTGAGGTTTGTTCAGCATTCAACGCGGAAGTGGGCAGAGCCATATGAGCGACATCGACTGGGACAACCCGATCGACCCCAAGCCGGGCTGGACCCTGGATCACGTCAAGCTCTACGTCGGTTCGGGCGGGACAGAGGGGCAGTACTGGAACAACACCCAGACCCTGCTGCTCACCACGATCGGCCGCAAGTCCGGGAAGCCGGTGCGGACCCCGCTCATCTACGGCGAGGACGACGGGCGCTTCCTCATCGTCGCCTCCAAGGGCGGCGACCCCGCGGACCCGCTGTGGTACCGGAACCTCAGCGAGCACCCCGAGGTCCGGGTGCAGGTCGGCCCCAGGGTCACGCAGGGCATCGCGCGGACGGCGACGTCCGAGGAGCGTGCCGCGTTCTGGCCGCTGATGGTGAAGCACTGGCCCTCGTACGACGAGTACCAGGCCAAGACCAGCCGGGAGATCCCGATCGTCGTGATCGACCCCGTCGGCTGACACCGGCCCCGTCGAGCGGCGGGCCGCCGGGGCGCGTCAGTGCCCCAGCACCGCCATCGCCGCGTTGTGGCCGGGGACCCCGCTGACGCCGCCGCCGCGGACCGCCCCCGCGCCGCACAGCAGTACGTTGCGGTGGGCGGTCTCCACGCCCCACCGGCCGCCGCCCGCACCGGAGTCGGAGTAGGGCCAGGACAGGTCCCGGTGGAAGATGTGGCCGCCGGGCAGGCGCAGTTCGCGCTCCAGGTCCAGCGGGGTCTTGGCCTCGATGCACGGCCGGCCGTCGGCGTCGAAGGCCAGACAGTCGGTGAGCGGTTCGGCCAGGTGGGCGTCGAGCTGGGCGAGGGTGGCCGTGAGGAGCACCTCGCGCGCCCCCTGGTTGTCGTGTCCGAACAGCCGCGCCGGGGTGTGCAGTCCGAAGAGGGTCAGGGTCTGGTAGCCCTGCTCCGCCAGCTCGGGCCCCAGGATCGTCGGGTCCATCAGCGAGTGGCAGTAGATCTCCGAGGGCGGTACGGAGGGCAGTTCGCCGGCGGCCGCCTCCGCGTGGGCCCGGGCGAGCTGCTCGTACCCCTCCGCGATGTGGAAGGTGCCGCCGAAGGCCTCGCGCGGGTCCACGGAGGTGTCCCGGAGCCGGGGCAGCCGGCTCAGCAGCATGTTGACCTTGAGCTGGGCCCCCTCGGGGGCCGGCTGCGCCGGTTCCTCCCCCAGGAGTTCGGCCAGCTCCCGCGGCGAGGCGTTGACGAGCACCACCCGGCCGGCGACCCGGCCCTCGCCGGTCGCCGTACGGAAGGTCACCTCGGCCGGGGCGGTCGTGCCGTCCGTGTCGATGCGCAGCACCTCGTGCCCGGTGGCGATCTCCGCCCCGGCCGCCAGCGCGGCCGCGGCGAGGGCGTCGGTGAGCGCGCCCATGCCGCCGACGGGGACGTCCCAGTCGCCGGTGCCGCCGCCGATGACGTGGTAGAGGAAGCAGCGGTTCTGGGCCAGGCCCGGGTCGTGGGCGTCGGCGAAGGTGCCGATCAGGGCATCGGTGAGGACCACCCCGCGCACCAAATCGTCGGCGAACTCCCGCTCGACGGCCCGGCCGATCGGCTCCTCGAACAGCATCCGCCAGGCCGCCTCGTCGTCGAGCCGTGCCCGCAGCTCCGCGCGCGTGGGCAGGGGTTCGGTCAGCGTCGGGAAGATCCGTTCGGCCGCCCGCCCGGTGGTCGCGTAGAAGGCGCGCCAGCTCTCGTACTCCCGCTCCGAGCCGGTCAGCCGTGCGAAGGACTCCCGGGTGCGCGCCTCGCCGCCGCCGACGAGCAGGCCGCCGGGGCGTCCGGCGCGCTCGACGGGGGTGTACGAGGACACCGTGCGCCTGCGCACCGCGAAGTCCAGCCCCAGCTCGCGCACGATCTTCGCCGGGAGCAGCGAGACGAGGTAGGAGTAGCGGGAGAGGCGGGCGTCGACGCCCGGGAACGGCCGGGTGGACACGGCGGCCCCGCCGGTGCGGCCGAGCCGCTCCAGGACCAGGACCGAACGGCCGGCCCGGGCCAGGTAGGCGGCGGCGACGAGGCCGTTGTGGCCCCCGCCCACGATCACCGTGTCGTACACGTCGTGCCCGAAGCCCCGCGAGGTCGTCATGGCTCTTGGTAACACACCTGGCCCAGCCGCTCCAGACAGTGCGCCTCGTCGGCGTGGGCGGCGACCGTGTCCGGATGGCCGTCGCCCAGCGACCGTTCGCGGATGCCGGAGAGGTCCCGGTAGATGGGCAGCGCCTGGTCCCAGCGGCCCAGCCGGCCGAGCCCGACGGCGAGCTCGCGGCGGCTGACCAGGGTGTCGGGGTGTTCGGCGCCGAGCGTGCGGGCCCGCGCCCCGCCCACCTCCCGGGCCTCGGCCACGGCTTCCTCCCAGCGCTCCAGGCGCCCGAGGTTCACCCCGAGGACGTGCCGGGCCCGCAGGGTCTCCGGGTCCGCGGCCCCGTAGGCGCGGGTGCGGTCGCGGACCAGGTCCCGGAACAGGTCCAGGGCCTGGGCCGAGCGCCCGGTCCGGCCCAGCGCGATCCCGGCCTCGTAGCGCGCGGCCAGGGTGTCGGGGTGGTCGCGGCCGAGCACCCGCTCCCGTACGGCGGCGATGTGCCGGAAGGCCTCCAGGGCCTCCTCCCAGCGGTCCAGGCGGCCCAGCGCGTACGCGACCTCGTACCGGGTCAGCAGCGTGTCCGCGTGCTCCGCCCCCAGGACGGCCGCCCGGTCGGCGGCCACCTCGGCGGCGGCGGCGTGGGCCTCGTCGAAACGGCCCAGCGCACCCAGCGCACAGGCCAGGTTGTGCCGGCAGCGCAGGGTGTCGGGGTGGATCCGTCCCACCGTCCGCTCCCGGGCGGCGAGCACCGCGCGGTAGCCCTCGTACGCCTCCTGGTGGCGACCGAGCAGGCCCGTCTCGTACGCCGCCTCCTGGCGCGCGGCCAGGGTGTCCGGATGGTCGGCTCCGAGCACCCGGGCGCGCCCGTCGGCGACGGCCGCGTATCCGGCGAGGGCCTCCTCGGTGCGGCCGGCCCGGCTGAGGGCGAAGGCCCGGGTGTGGCCGGCGTCGAGCGCGGCCGCGCCCCCTCGGGCATCCTCTGCGGGGCGCGGGCCCTGCGGGAGCCCGTAGGCGGCGGTGAGCCGGGGGTCCTCGGCGGGACGGGGGCGCACGACGGCCGGCGCGGGCGCGGCGGCGGAGGCCTTCGCGGCCGGGGGCACGGTGCCGGTGCCGGAGGCGGCCCCCGCGGCCGTCCGGTGCTCCCCGCTCGCGCGGGCGGCGGTCCAGGAGCCGGTGAGCACGGCCCACTCCCCGCTCGCGGGGCGCGCCTCGATGCCCGCCCGGCGTCCCGCGGTCATCCCGTCGGCCCACGCGGGCAGCGGCGGGTGCGCCCCGGTCGCCGCCCCGGGGCCGAGCCGGGCCTCGACGAGCTGCCGGTGCAGGTGGCGGGCGTCGCCCGGCCGGTCCTCCGGGCACTTGGCGAGCAGGTCGAGCACGAGCCGCTCGAAGGAAACGGGCAGTTCGGGGCGGTGCTCGCGCAGCGGCACGGGCGCGGTGTCGCGGTGGCCGACCAGCACGGACCAGGAGTCGCCGAGGTCGAAGGGCGGGGCTCCGGTGGCGATCTCGTACAGGACGCAGCCGAGGGAGTAGAGGTCGCTGCGGTGGTCCACTTCGCCGCCCGCGATCTGCTCGGGCGACATGTAGTGCGGGGTGCCCATGGCCATGCCGCCGCCGGTGAGCTTGGCGGTGAAACCGATGTCGGCGGCCAGCCGGGCGATGCCGAAGTCGCAGATCTTCACCGTGCCGTCGGTGAGCCGCATGATGTTGGCGGGCTTCAGGTCGCGGTGGACCACGCCCTGGTCGTGGGTGTAGCCGAGGGCGGCCGCCATCTGCTCGGCGATGTCGACGACCACGTCCACGGGGAGCGGGCGCGCGTCGTTGTCCTCCAGGAGCTGGCTGAGATTGCGGCCTTCGAGGAGCTCCATGACGAGGTAGAGGGGACCGCCGGCCGCGCTGTCGTCGCCGAAGTCGTGCACGACGGTGACGCCGCGGTGCTGGAGGGAGGCGGCGACGCGCGCCTCACGGCGGAACCGCTCGCGCAGCACCTGGGTGAAGTGGGTGTCCTGCTCGGGCCCGAGGGGCTTGAGGCATTTGACGGCGACCTGCCGGCCCAGCGACTCGTCGCGGGCCCGCCACACCTCGCCCATGCCGCCGCGGCCGATGAGATCGAGCGACCGGTAGCGGCCGTGGATCAGTCTGGACTCCGCCATGTCTTGAAGTCGCCCCCGTGTGTCGTGCTACGCCCTCCCCGGCCGGTCCAGTATGGCCGCTGATGTACGCAGTGTGTACGGCGCGGGGCGGCTCCCGGGGCCCATGCGGCGCATCGCTTTCAAGATGTGACCTGGAGGCAGCTGCCAGCGCAGACCTGCGGGAATGCTGCGCAGCAGGGTACCGGTGAGACGCAGGCGGCGGGTAACGCTGCGCGGGGCCGGTGCGGGGCGGCCGTACAGCTGGTGCGCCCAGCCGGGGAGCGATCCGTAGGCGAGGTCCGCGAGCGGGCGCCACACCAGGTTTCGGCCAGGGACGAGGAGGGGGTGGATGGGCGGGGCGCAGAGGAAGGCGTCGACGGCGCGGGCGTCGGGGCCGGCGGCGAGTTCGGGCCGGATCCGCTCGAAGTAGGCGGCGAGGGATGCGGTATCCCCCGGTACCCCGGACGGGTCGAGTCCGACGAGCCGGGCGTTGACCCGGTTCTCGGCCACGTAGCGGTCCGCCTGTGCGGGGGTGAGCGGGACCCCGGAGCGGCGCAGGACGTGCAGGAAGCTGTCGATCTGGGCGCAGTGGATCCAGAGCAGCAGCTCGGGTTCGTCCACGCGGAACCGGCTGCCGGTGGCCGGATCGGTCGCCGACAGCATGGTGTGGATCTTGCGGACGCGGGCACCGGCCCGCTCGGCGGCCTCCGTGGTGCCGTAGGTGACGGTGCCGACGAAGTCGGCGGTGCGCAGGAGGCGTCCCCAGGCGTCGCCCCCGCCGTTCTCCCCGCTGAAGGCGGAGCTGTTCTCCATGACGCCGCGGACCGCGCGCGGGTGCAGGGCCTGGAGGTAGAGCGCGCGGACCCCGGCGATCCACATGACCGGATCGCCGTGGCACTGCCAGGTCACGGAGCCGGGGCCGTAGAGCCCCGGGTCGGGGCGTGCGCTGTCTTCCATGTCCGGCTCCTCCCCCGTGGCCCGGCCCGGTCCACTTGTGGGCCCTTCCAGCATTCCACCGAACGCACGCCCGCACGCATGTGCGCGCCACTAGGCTTTCCGGTCGGCGGACCGCACCCGCCTCCCCTCGGGATGCGGAGGCACGGTCATGCGTAAGGGAAGCACGGGAGCCACGGAAAGCACGGGAGCCGCGGGAAGCGCGGGACGGCTCGAAGGGCAGGTCGCCGTCGTCACGGGCGGTTCGTCCGGCATCGGCCTGGCGACGGCCCGGCGCTTCGTGGCGGAAGGCGCCCGGGTCTTCGTCACCGGCAGACGGCCGGCGGAACTGGCCGCGGCGGTCCGCTCGCTCGGCCCGGGGGCCGTGGCCGTCCGCGGGGACGCCTCCGACGTGGCGGATCTGGAGCGGCTCTACGCGGCCGTCGCCGCCGCGGGCTGCGAGGCGATCGACGTGCTGGTGGTGAACGCGGGCGGCGGCCCGCCCGGCGTCCTCGCCGAGTTCACCGAGGAGCAGTTCGACGCCACCTCGGACCTCAATTTCCGGGGCGCCTTCTTCACCGTCCAACGGGCCCTGCCCCTGCTGCGCGACGGCGCCTCGGTCATCCTGCTGGGCTCGGCCGCCGGCTCCTCTGCGTCCACGCGGTACGGGGTGTACGCCGCCACGAAGGCGGCCGTACGGTCCCTCGCGCGCAGCCTGGCCCTGGAGCTCGCGGGGCGCGGGATCCGGGTCAACACCCTCAGCCCGGGCCCCATCGACACCCCGGCCCTGGCCGGCGCCCCCACCCACGTACGGGAACGGGCGACCGCCGGGGTCCCGCTCGGCCGGGCCGGACGCCCCGAGGAGGTCGCCTCGGCGGCCCTGTTCCTCGCCTCGCGGGAGAGCAGCTTCATCACCGGGATCGAACTCTTCGTGGACGGCGGGGCGGGCCAGGTCTGAGCGGAGCCCCGGCGGAGTTCAGTCGGCAGCCGGTGCCGGGGTCGGTGCCGGGGCCGGGTTCGCTGCCGCTGCCGCTGCCGCTGCCGCTGCCGCTGCCGGGGTGAATTCCACGAGCAGGGACCTCGGCCCGCGGGTGAAGACGCCCTCGGCGGCCGGGTCGTATCCCGGGGCCGGCCGCAGGCCCGGCATCGCGTCGAGGAGCTGGTCGACGGCGATCTCGACCTCGGCCTTGGCCAGCAGCGCACCGACGCAGAAGTGCCGTCCGAGCGCGAACGCCAGGTGGTCCGCGGCCGCGGAGAACGCGTTGGTGGCCGTGAGGTCGTCGCGGAAGAGGTCGAAGGCGTCCGGGTCCGCGTAGCGGCCGGGGTCGCGGTTGGCCGCGCCGATCAGGCAGGTCACGGTGGATCCGGCCGGGATGGTGCCGCCGCTCGTGGTCACGTCGACGGCGGCCTGCCGCATGATCATCTGGACCGGTGGGGTGTACCGCAGGGTCTCCGCGAAGGCGCGGTCGACGAGTCCGCGGTCGCGCCGTACGGCGGCGAGCTGCTCGGGGTTGGCCAGCAGGTTCGCGAAGAGGCCCGCGACGGCCTTGTCCGTGGTCTCGGCGCCGGCCGTGAGGAGGAGGCTGCAGAACGCCTTGATGTCCTCGTCGCTCATGCTGACCCCGTCGACCTCGGCGGTGCAGAGCGCCGACAGCAGGTCGTCCCCGAGGTTCTCCCGCCGGTTCCGGATGACCGGCAGCATGTAGGCGGCGAACTCGGCCTGGGCGCGCGCTCCTTCGGCCGCCCGTTCCGGGTCCCCGGACAGATTGCCGGTGAACGCCACGAAGGCCCGGTACCAGCCGCCGAGGGCCTGCTGACCGGACCGGTCCAGTCCGAACATGTCGGCGATCACCGAGATGGGGAACAGGGAGGCGAATCCGCTCACCAGGTCGACGGACCCCAAGTCGCCGAAAGATGAGATCAGTTCGCGGGCGTTGCGTTCGATGACCGGAACGACCTGGTCCCGGAGCGCGTTGCCGCGGAAGGCCGGGGCGACCAGGGCACGGCGCGCCGCGTGTTCGCGGCCGCTCATCTGGATCAGGGTCCTGCCGTGCACGGGCTCGGTCTGCCACGCGTAGTTGTCCGTGGTGAAGAGCCCCTCCTTGTCCTTGAAGGCCCGCGAGACGTCCTCGTACCGCGAGAGGAGCCAACTCTGCGTCCCCTCGTGCCAGAAGAGCGGCGCCTCCTCCCGCAGGGCCCGGTAGACCGGATAGGGATTCTCGGCGAACTCCTGCGAGAGGATGTCCGGGATCTCGTGCGCGGCGGTCATGGTGTTCCCCCATCGACTCGGCCTGGCGGCCGTCCTGAGGTGCCACGGCCCCCGTCGGTGCGGGGAACCGGTCGTGCTGCCACAACGCTCTGTGCGTACGCCGACGCTCTGTGCGTACGCCTCCAGGAAACCGCAGACCGCCCACCGCCGCCAGGCCTCGAAGTGCCGTGAGCCGGGGCGGACTCGGCCGCCCCGGCTCACGTTCACCCGCCCGGTCGCTCGAAGCGGCGCACGAAGCGGGCGCGGCAGCCGCGACACTCCTCGGTCACCACGTCCACCGTGCCGGTGGAACAGTCGTCCGCGCGCACACGGTCACTGATCCACGGGCCCCGCGCCCCGCATTCGGGGCACACGGGTGCGGACCGGTCCGCCCGGCTCACCGCGGCCTCCCGGCTCACCGCCTCCCGCCCGCGCCCGCACCCGTACCGGCGCCCAGACCCGCGAGCCCCGCCAGGGCCGGCAGCACCAGCCACAGCTGCTCCTGCGCGACCGGCGAGGTCACCAGGACGACACCCAGTACCAGAACGGCCAGGAAGGCCACGCTCAGGCGCCTCAGATCGATCTTCAGTTCCATCAGCACGTCCGTCTCCTCTGCTCCGCGTCTGCCGACTCCACGGCCTGTTGCGAGTGTGCGAGCGGCTCCGGACCACCGGCAATGGCCGCGGGCTTTCACCGACAAACCGCGCCAATGCCACCAGCCGACTGGTGAACTTCCGCGACAGCGACGGACAATGACGGTCCCTCAGCAACGTTTCGCGTCACCCTCGGGAGTTGACACATGACCGGCCGGCCGAAACACCCGGAACAGCTCGCCTTCGCCGCCGAACTGCGCGAGCTGCGCCGCTCCGCTCCGAGGAAGCCCACGGAGGAGGCGCTGGCCCGCGCGGTGGGGTGCGCCCGGAGCACGGTGTCGGCCTTCCTCAACGGCCACCGCTTCCCGTCGTGGGAGCACGCCTCGGGGCTGGTCAGGGCGTGCGGCGGCGACCCGGACGGCTGGCACGAGCGCTGGCTGCGGGCCTCGCGCGCGATCGAGGAGCGCAAGAAGGACCCGGTCGCGGAGCCGGACCGGGACCCGGAGGTCTCGCCCCTGGCCCCGGACGCGGTCGGAGGCGCCCTGCTGGCCGCGCACTGGTACCGGGACAACCGGGAGTTCTACGAGGCGGCGCGCGCCTGCGTGCTCAAGGCCCGCTCCGAGATCCGGGTGACGTACACGCGCCGCTATCCGCCCAGCCAGTACACGACCCCGGCCTCGGCGGCGTACTTCCGGGCCGTCCTCGACTGGGCGGAGGCCAGCAGCGAGGACGAGCGGAGCGTACGGCGGATCATCGGCATGCCGGAGCACGAGGGGATCCCTGACCCGGACATGCTGGCCTGGGCCCGCGGGCACCACGAGGACAGCCGGCACATCCTCAACTACGAGGCGAACGTGCTGCGCTGGCCGGCCGCCGCCGACGGCCTGAACATGGCGCTCATCGACGACAACGTCGTCTTCCTGGCCTTCTCCGGCGGCCCGCGCCAGCGCCTGAACGGCTTCCGGGTGGAGGATCCCGTCTTCATGAACTACTTCTCGGCCTACTTCGACCAGCTCTGGGCCGCCCTCCCCCCGCTCTCCGCCTACCTCGCCGACGGCCGGGACTGATGCCCGCGGCCGGGACCGGCGCCGGTCACAGCACGGCCGTGGCCGACCAGGCGGTCACGACCGCCGCGAGGAAGAGCCCGGCGTTGAGGGCGATCTGCCGGTCCCCGCGGCGCAGGTGGACCACGGTCGCGCCGATCTGCAGGACGGCGAACCCGATCGCCGCGGCCAGGGCGAGCCAGGGCGCGATGCCTGTCAGCGGCGGCAGGACGAGCCCGACCGCCCCGAGCACTTCGACCGCCCCGATGGCCCGGACGGCCGCCATCGGCGTGCTGTCCACCCAGGCCATCATCGGCAGGAGCTGCTCACGGCTGCGGACGACCTTGACCCCGCCCCCGTAGAGGTAGAAGAGGGAGAGCAGGCCGGCGAGGATCCAGTACGCGTTGGTCATGCGTCGAGTCCACAGCCGGGGACCCCCCGCCGTCCAAGACCCGTTCCGTGCGCTCGATACCCCACGGGTATCGTGAGGCCATGGACCTACGCACGCTGCGCTATTTCGTGGCGGTCGCCGAGGAGCTCCACTTCGGCCGGGCCGCCGCCCGGCTGCACATGAGCCAGCCGCCGCTGAGCCGGGCGATCAAGCACCTGGAGACCGATTTCGGGGCCGTGCTGTTCGACCGGTCCTCCGCCGGGGTCGCACTGACCCCCGCGGGGGCGGTGCTGCTCGACGAGGCCCGCGCCCTGCTCGGCCGGGCCGACCGGGTGCGCGAGCGCGTGGCCGCGGCGGCCGGCGCCGCGGTGCTGACCGTCGGCGTACTGGGCGACGGCACGGACCCGGCCGCGGCGCGGCTGGCCGTCGACTACCGGCGGCTGCACCCGCGCGTCGAGGTGCGCGTCCGCGAGACCGGCCTGACCGATCCCACCTGCGGGCTGCACGCCGGGCGGGTGGACGTGGCCCTGACCCGCGCGCCGTTCGACGAGACCGGCCTGTCCGTGCACGTGGTGCGCGCCGACCCGGTGGGGGCGCTGCTGCGCACCGATGACCCGCTGGCCGGGCGCGCCAGCCTGACCCGGGCGGACCTGGCCGACCGCCGCTGGTTCCGGTTCCCGGAGGGGACCGATCCGCTCTGGCAGAGGTACTGGAACGGCGGCGAGCCCCGCGAGGGGCCGGTGGTGCGCGCCGTCCAGGAATGCCGGCAGGCGGTTCTCTGGAACGGCACGGTCGGCGTGACGATCCTGGCCCACCGGCCCGGAGAGGGCCTCACCGTGGTGCCGCTGAGCGACATGCCGCCGAGCCGGGTCGTGGTGGCATGGAGGGAGGGCGACGCGAACCCCCTGATCCGCTCGTTCGCCCGGACCGCCGCCACCGCGTACCGCGACTGAGCGGCGCCCTACCCTCGCCCCGGCTGCGGCGCCCTCTCGCCGCAGCCCTTCTCAGCCCTTCTCGGCCCTTCTCGGCCCTTCTCAGCGCCGGACCCTCGGCATGCCCAGGCCGATCCACGAGATGATCTCGCGCTGGATCTCGTTGTTGCCGCCGCCGAAGGTGAAGATGACCGCACTGCGGTAGCCGCGTTCCAGTTCGCCGTGCAGGACCGCGCCCGCGGAGCCGTCCTTGAGGGAGCCGGCCGCGCCGACCACCTCCATCAGCCAGGCGTACGCGTCCCTGCGCGCCTCGGAGCCGTAGACCTTGACGGCGGAGGCGTCCTGCGGGGTGAGGTTGCCGTCCTGGACGGCGTTGACCATCTGCCAGTTCAGCAGCTTCATCGCGTCGAGGCGGGCGTGGGTGCGCGCGAGGCGGCCGCGGACCCAGGAGAGGTCGATGACCCGGCGGCCGTCGGCGAGCTTGGTCTCGGCGGCCCAGCGCTGGACGTCGTGCAGGGCGCGGATGGCCATGGTGCCGTGGGCGGCGAGGGTGACGCGCTCGTGGTTGAGCTGGTTGGTGATCAGCCGCCAGCCCTTGTTCTCCTGCCCCACGCGGCGGTTCGCCGGCACGCGGATGTTCTCGTAGTAGCTGGCGGTGGTGTCGTGCGAGGCCAGGGTGTTGATGAGGGTGCAGGAGTAGCCGGGGTCGGAGGTCGGCACGAGGAGCATGGTGATGCCCTTGTGCGCGGGGGCGTCCGGGTCGGTGCGGACGGCGAGCCAGACCCAGTCGGCGGTGTCGCCGTTGGTGGTCCAGATCTTCTGCCCGTCGACCACGTAGGTGCCGGTCTCCTCGTCGCCCTCGCGGACCGCCTTGCACTTGAGGGCGGCGAGGTCGGTGCCGGCGTCGGGCTCGCTGTAGCCGATGGCGAAGTCGATCTCCCCTGCGAGGATCTTCGGCAGGAAGTACGCCTTCTGCTCGTCGGTGCCGAACTGCATGATCGTCGGGCCGACGGTGTTGAGGGCCATCAGCGGCAGCGGCACGACGGCCTGCGCGGCCTCGTCGAAGAAGATGAACTGGTCCATGGGCGACATCCCGCGCCCGCCGTACTCCTCGGGCCAGCCGACGCCGAGCCAGCCGTCGGCCCCGAGCCGTCGGATGGTCTCCCGGTAGAAGCGCTTCTGCTCGGCCGGGTCCTCGTACCGGGCGTAGACGTCCGCGGGGACCAGCTCGGCGAAGTAGGCGCGCAGCTCGGTGCGCAACCGCTGCTGCTCAGGCGTGTATTCGAGGTGCACGGCCCCTCCGGGTCTCTCGTGGCTCAGGTCGCGCGGCCGTCGGCCGCCGCCGCTGCGGGGGCAGACTAGAACCTGTTCCAGCAATCCGGAAGGGTCAGCGGGCGATCACCCCGATTCCGTCCCGGCCGGGCCGGATCAGGACCTTGATGTGTTCCTCGGGACGCCGCAGGGCCGCGAAGGCCTCGTCCAGCCCGCCGAAGCCCGCTTCTCCCGTGACCAGGGACGCGGGATCGATGCGGCCGTCGGCGAGGCGGGCGAGGGTGGCCCCGAACTCCTCGGGCGGGTAGGCCAGGCACATGCGGACCGTGACGTCCTTGTAGATGCCGACCACCGGCCGGATCACGTCCTCGGTCATCACCGCGCCGATCTGCAGGATCTCGGTGCCGCGCGGGACGGTGTGCAGGAGCCGGTTCAGCATGCCGGGCACGCCCACGCAGTTGACGACCACGGTGGGGCGCGGGCGGGCCCCCGCCAGTTCCGCGCACAGGCGTACGGGGTCCTGCGCGGCCGGGTCCACCACCGCGTGCGCGCCGAGCCGGGCGGCGGCAGCCCGCCGCAGCGGTGAGGGGTCGCAGGCCACCACCGGTCCGGCGCCGCGCTCGGTCAGCGCGGCGACGGCCCCGAGCCCGACGGGGCCGCAGCCGACGACCACGGCCGGGGTGTCCTTCCCGGCCGCGCTCCGGGCGATGTTGCCGAAACCCACGGCCAGCGGCTCGGTGAGGGCGGCGAGAGCGAGGTCCAGGGACGGCGGGACGGGCAGCAGCGCCTGCGCCTGTACGACGATCCGTTCGCCGAATCCGCCGGGGAAGGCATTGCTGTAGCCCACGGTGCGCACGATCCCGCCCGGGTCGACCGCCCAGGGCAGGCCGACGACCCCGGTGCCCGGTTCGGGACCGGTCGCGCCGGGCCCGTAGGAGAGGACCCGGCCGGAGAACTCGTGGCCCATCACCAGCGGCCGGTCCGGGTCGAAGAGGAAGCTCGTGGTGCCGCTGTCCCGGGAGGCCCGGAGGAACTCCTCGGTGTGCGCGACCGCGCTCAGGTCGGAGCCGCAGATCCCGCAGGCGGCGGTTTCCACGAGCGCCTGCCCGGGGCCGGGCACCGGATCCGGGTGCTCCCGTACCCGGAAGCGCCCGTCTTCGAGCACGGCGGCCCTCAACGGACCTCCCCCTTGCGGGCGATGGCCTCCGCCGTGGACCGGCGCATGGCCCCGATGAACCGTTCGCTGTTGCGCCCGGCCCACTCCAGGCTGGCGCGGCGCGCCTCGGTGTGGCCGGTGAGCCGGGGGACGACCCGCTCGGCGAAGAGCTCCAGGCTGCGCAGGGCGGCCGCGGGCTCGGCGAGGTCCAGCCGGAGGATGAGGAAGGTCCCGAACCCGCCCGTCCTGTCCGCGAGTCGGCTGATCCGCTGCACGGCGTCCTCGGGGGTCCCGATGACGGCCCGGCCGAAGGTGGGCAGCCCTTCGGTGGTCCAGCGCTCGACGGCGCCGGCCGCGGTGGCGCAGCCGTCCAGCCGGCTGCCGCTCAGCTTCTCGATGTAGTGCACGAGGTCCGGGGTGCCGTACTCGGCTTCGCGCAGGGCCTGTTCGCGGGTCTCGGCCAGGTGCACCGGGGTGACCAGCCGCCAGGTCGAGCGGTCGGCGGTGCGGCCGGCTTCGCCGCAGGCCCGCTCGTGGGCGGCCCAGTTGGCGTCGAGCGCCGCGTAGCCTGCGGGGTCGGCCGCGGCGAGCGAGAGCATCCCGACTCCGTGGCGCCCCGCGAGCACCGCCCCGGTCGGCGATACGGCGGAGGCGACGGCGACCTCCAGTTCCCGGCCCCGGTAGGGCCCGAGCTGGAGCCGGGCCTCCTCCAGGGCGAACCAGTCGGTGGCGGCCGTGACCGTCTCCCCGCGCAGCAGCCGCACGATCGCGTTGAGCGAATCGGCCGTCATGGCGCGGGAGCGGAGCGGATCGACGCCCGTCATGAAGGCGTCCGAGGGCAGTTGCCCCGGTCCGACCCCGAGCATGGCGCGCCCCCGGGACTGCTGGTCGAGCTGGCAGATCCGGTCGGCGAGGATCAGGGGCTGGTGGTAGGGAAGGGAGTTGACCCCGGTTCCCAGCATGATCCGGCCGGTGCGTTCGGCGGCCGCGGCGAGGAACACCTCGGGCGAGGCGATGATCTCGTAGCCCGCGGAATGGTGTTCGCCGGCCCACAGCTCCTCGTAGCCGAGCCGGTCCAGGTCGGCGGCGAGGTCGAGGTCCCGGCGCAGCTGGAGGGCGGGATCGCCGTCGGGCCGGTGATAGGGGGCGAGGAACACCCCGAAGCGGTTCGGGAGATACGACTGCGGCATGTGCGGTGGCCTTTCCTCGGCGGCGCCTGCTCTGCTCGGCAACCGACGAAACACCGCCCGGGCCGCGGCTTCAATGCCGCCGCGGCCGTCCTCCCACTGAGCGGGAGGATTCCCGCGGGCCCCTGCCGCTCAGGCCCCGGCGGCTCAGGCCTGAGCCGCCCGGGTCGAGCCGCTCGGGCCGAGCCGCTCAGGTGTAGAGGAAGACGTAGTCGAAGTACACGAGGTCGCGGATGCCGTCGAAGCGGAAGGTGCCCGACGGGATCACGGACAGGCCTTCCTCCAGGGCGACCTTGTCGTACGTCTCGCTCTGCTTCCAGGCCGCGCTGGAGGGAACGTACGGTTTCAGCGGGACGGGCAGCCCGGCCAGGGAGCTGACCTCGAAGTGGTGGGCGGGATCGCGCATGATGCGGTTCGCCGTGCCCTGCTGGAGGTGGGCGACGCCGACGAGGCGCATCCGGGAATCCGGGCTCGGGACCGACCGGTCGTCGGCGGTCTCGGACAGCGGCGCGCCGTTGGAATAGCCGAGCCAGTGCGCGCCGGACACGTCGCCCAGCGCCGTCCAGAACCGCCGGTTCAGCGGACCGAGGTCGGTGCGGACCTTCTCTCCGCTCTCCGCCTCGGGCCACACCGCATAGCCGAGCCCCGCTGCGCCGAGCAGCAGCGGGGCCCCCAGTCCCAGAAGAAGCCGCCGTCTGCTGCTGAGGCCCCGCCGTGCGTCCACTCAGTCCCCCCGATACCCGTTCCGGTCAGTTCAGGGCGCTGATCATAGCGGCGGCCGTCGCCGTCATCGCCTCCCTTGCAGCGGTCAAATACGGGCGCGGATCGGCGGTGGTCAGATGGGTGCGGATGGCCTCGGTCATCGCCACGTTCAGTGCGGTTCCGATGTTGACCTTGCGGATGCCGCCGGCGACGGCCGCGGCCAGTTCCGCGTCCGGCAGACCGGAGGATCCGTGGAGCACCAGCGGCACGTCGACCGTCTTGGCGAGGCGGCCGAGCAGCACGTGGTCCAGGGCTGCGGTCCGGCTGGTCATGGCGTGGCTGCTGCCGATGGCGACGGCCAGCGCGTCCACTCCGGAGTCGGCGACGAACCGCCGTGCCTCGTCGGGATCGGTACGGGCGCCGGGTGCGTGCGGGTCCAGCGGCGCGGCCCCGTTCTTCCCGCCGACCTCGCCCAGTTCGGCTTCGATCCAGAGGCCGTTGACGTGTGCCCAGTCGGCGGCGGAGCGGGTGGCCTCGAGGTTCTCGGCGTAGGAGAGGTGCGCGGCGTCGTACATGACCGAGCTGAATCCGGCGTCCACGGCCTGCCGCAGCAGTTCGGAGCTCTTGACGTGGTCCAGGTGCAGCCCGACCGGGACCCCGGCCGCTTCGGCGACGGCCACGGCCGCGCGGCTGATCGGCAGCAGCGCCCCGCCGCGGAACTTGACGGCGTTCTCGCTGAGCTGGAGCACCACGGGGAGTCCGGCCGCCTCGGCGCCCGCGACGACCGCTTCGGCGTGCTCCAGCGTGATGATGTTGAAGGCGGCGACGGCGCGGCCCTGGACGGCGGCTTCCAGGACGAGCCGGCCGGCGGGGACGAGGCTCATCGGACCGCCTCTTCGCCCGTGGTGAGGATGACGGACCGGGTCAGGTTGCGCGGCGCGTCCGGGTCCAGCCCCTGGTGGGCGGCGACGGCGATGGCCAGGCGGTGGACGCGGACCAGCTCGGCGAGCGGGTCCAGGTGCCCGGCCACCCACTGGGCGCCGGTCCCCCGGACCTGTTCGGCGAGCCCTTCGGGGGCGTCGCCGAGCGACCAGGTGGCGGTGCCGGGCGCGGAGACGCTGATGGGGCCGTGCCGGTACTCCATGGCCGGGTAGGACTCGGCCCAGGCCAGGGCGGCCTCGCGCATCTTCAGGGCGGCCTCGTTGGCCAGTCCCACGCTCCAGCCACGCCCGAGGAAGGTGAACTGTCCCCGGGTCTCCAGCTCCGCGGGAAGCGGGTCGGCGAGTGCGGCGCGCCCGTCGGCCACGACGGACGGGCTGTGCAGGCCGACGTGGGCGCGCAGCAGGGTGAGGGCGGTGGTGGCGAAGCGGGTCTGCACGACGGACTGCTCGTCGGCGAAGTCGAGGACGACGAGCGCGTCGGCGAGGGTGATGACGGGGGTGTCGGGGTCCCCGATGACGGCGGTGGTGGGCACGCTCGCGTCCCGCAGGCCGGCCAGCAGGTCGAGGACCTCGGTGGTGGTCCCGGACCGGGTCAGCGCGACGACCCGGTCGTAGCGGCGGTGGCGGGGGAACTCCGAGGCGGGGAAGGCGTCGGTCTCGCCCTGCCCCGCTTCCTCGCGCAACACGGCGGCGGCCTGGGCCATGTAGTACGAGGTCCCGCAGCCGACGATCGCGGTACGCTCCCCCGGCCGCGGCAGTACCGCCCGGTGTTCCGGGGCCAGTTCGGCGGCCCGCTCCCAGCATGCGGGCTGCGTGCCCAACTCGTACGCGACATGGCTCATGGCGGCTCCCTAGCGCGGTGCGTGCTCACTGAATGCGTGTTCCTGCAAGATACTGGTGACTTTCACGCAACTTCAAGCATCTCCGGGATGATCCCCTGCGTTAATCTCAAGGCGTAGGCCGACAGGGAGCACCGAACCGAACGGCCGCGCGAACACCGAAGACACGACCGGAGGGCGGCCGATGACCCGCAAGGAACGCTGGCAGACACTGCTGGACCTGCTGGTGGAGCGGGGCGAGCTGGAAGTGGAACCCGCCGCCGAGGCCCTCGGCGTGTCCGCCGCCACCATCCGGCGCGATCTCGACCAGCTCGCCGACCAGCAGCTGCTGGTCCGCACGCGCGGCGGAGCGGTCCTGCACGGGGTCTCGTACGAACTCCCGCTGCGTTACCGCACCTCGCGCCGGGCCGCCGAGAAGAGCCGCATCAGCGAGACCGTCGCGGCGCTGATCGTCCCGGGCGAGGTGATCGGCCTGACCGGCGGCACCACGACCACGGAAGTAGCGCGCGCGCTGGCCGCCCGCCCCGACCTCGCCACCGGCTCCCCCGCCCTCACGGTGGTCACCAACGCACTGAACATCGCGGGAGAGCTGGTCATCAGACCGCAGTTCAAGATCGTGCTCACCGGCGGCGTGGCCCGGCCCCAGTCCTACGAGCTCACCGGCCCCCTCGCCATGGAGGTGCTCGGGCAGCTCTCCGTGGACACCGCCGTCGTCGGCGTGGACGCCTTCGACCCGGCCGACGGGGCCGCCACCCGCCACGAGGACGAGGCGGCCATGAACCGGCTGCTCTGCGAGCGCGCCCGCCGCGTGGTGATCGCCGCCGACTCCAGCAAGCTGGGCGTGCGCGCCTTCGCCCGCATCGTCGCCACCGACGCCGTGGACGTCCTGGTCACGGACACCGGACTGTCCCCGTCGGTGGCCGAGGCCTTCGAGGCGGCGGGCGTGGAGGTCATCCGCGCCTGAGCACACGGCGGGCCCGGCCGGCCCGGCCGGGGGCCGCCTCTAGACTCCCCGGATGGCAGACGATCTTCTCCGGCTCACCGTCCTGGGCAGTGCGACGCCCTATCCGAGCGCCGGCAACCCCTGCTCCGGCCACCTGCTCGAAGGCGGCGGCGCCCGGGTCTGGGTCGACGCGGGCAGCGGAACCCTCGGGCCGCTCCAACGGCACGTCGGTCTGGACGAGTTGGACGCGATATGGGTTTCGCACCTGCACGCCGACCACACCGCCGACCTGCTGACCGCGTACTACGGGCTGCTGTACGCCGACGTACGAAGGCCCGCGCCGCTCCCCCTCTACGGGCCGCCCGGCCTCGCCGACCGGCTGGCGGGATTCCTCACCAACGGCCCGGACCGCAGCCCGGTGGAGGCCGCCTTCGAGGTCCACGAGCTGTACGACGGCCACCACGTGCGGATCGGCGGGCTCGGCCTCACCAGCCGCGCGGTGTCCCACGGCATGCCCGCCTACGCGCTGCGCGCCGCATCGGGCGACCGCTCTCTCGTGTACTCCGGGGACACGGCGCCCTGTCCGGCCCTGACCCGGCTCGCCGCGAACTGCACGCTCCTGGTCTGCGAGGCCGACAGTTCCGCGCACCCGCCCGGCACCGAACCCGTGCACCACACCCCCGAGGAGGCCGGCGACACCGCCCGCGCGGCCCGCGCCCGGCGACTGGTCCTCACGCACGTCGGCCGCGCCATGCAACCGGCCGAGGCCGTGGCCCGCGCCGCCGCCCGCTACCCCGGACCGGTCTCGTACGCCGCGCCGGGCGACGTGTTCCTCGCCGGGTAGGGGGTCAGTGGGCCGGGAGCCGGCCCGCCTCGCGGGCCAGGGCCGCCAGGACCGGGGCGATCAGGGGATGCGTCTCGGCACCGCGCCGGGTGGCCGCGAAGACCCGCCGGGTCGCCGCCGGGCCGGTCACCGGGCGGACCTGGACCTCCTTGAGCTCCATGCCGCGCAGCGCCGAACGGGGCACCAGAGCGACCCCGGCGCCCGCCCCGACCAGCGCGACCACGGCCCGGAAGTCGTCGGAGGAGTGCACCAGCCGGGGCTGGAAACCGGCGAGTTCGCAGGCGAGCTGCATGACGTCATGGCAGGGGTTTCCGGGGTACTGGCCCACCCAGTCGGCGTCCGAGAGACCGTCCAGCGGCACCTCGGGCAGATCACCGAGGGGGTGGCCCGCGGGCAGGACCGCGTCGAAGGGTTCCGCGTACAGCGGGAGCACGGACAGCCGCCCGTCGCCGGCGCCGGGTGCGCCCCGGTACTCGACGGCCAGGGCCACGTCCGCCTCGCCGTCGAGCAGCAGCGGCAGGCTCTGATCGCCCTCCGCGTCGCGTACCCGCAGCCGGATTCCGGGGTGGTCGACGGCCAGCCGGGCGATCGCCGGGGCCAGCACCTCGGCGATGCCGGTGGCGAAGGCCGCCACGGTGACGGCGCCCGCCGAGCCGCCCGCGTAGGCGGCGAGTTCGGCCTCGGCCCGCTCCAGCTGCGCCAGGACCTCGTGGGCGTGCCCGAGCAGGATCTCGCCGGCCGCGGTGAGGCGCACGCCCCGGCCGCTGCGGGTCAGCAGGGCGTGCCCGGTCTCCTGCTCCAGCGCCGCGAGCTGCTGGGACACGGCGGAGGGGGTGAGGTACAACGCTGCGGCCGCGGCGGTCACCGTGCGGTGGTCCGCGACGGCCCGCAGAATGCGCAGCCTCCGGGGGTCGATCACGGTGCCATTCTCGCAGCCCGCGGGGGTCGGCCGGGCCGACCGATCGGGCGGGGTCGGCCCGTCACCCGGCGCCGGGTGACGGCGTGCCCCGAGCCGGGGGGCACGCCCTGCGGCGGGCTGCGTGGTCCGGCCCTGCGGGGGCTGTCCCCTACCCGCCCTTCGCCCGTTCCCCAGGCTGCGCCCGGACCCCTTCTGGGGCTCCGCCCCGGTGGACCATACACCCCGGGACCTAGAAAAACAGCAGGTCAGCAGACATGGAAAAGCCCCGCCCGACGCATGGTCGGACGGGGCTCTGTGCTGTCTTGTCAGGCCCTACCGGGCACGGTGCACGTCTTCCGACGTCGGTCCCGCTCCGAGCTCTACAGCGTGCTCGGGGCATGCCCACAGCGTCGTTCCGGGGCCGCTGGTGCTGTGGATCTCGCGCACCGCTACGGGCGCTTCCGTCTTTACGTGACAGACGATGCACACCGCCACGTTCGCGGGGAGCAACAGCGGGAACAGTTCGGGGCCCGTCATGCCGACACCGCCACAGCGAACGCACTGCGCGGGAAGGGTGCCCCCTTGAACGTGTACGGGTAGTCCACGCCGATGGCTGCGAACTCTGCCGCGTACCGCCGTTCCCGCTGGACCGGGGAGAGTACGAGGGTGGTTTCCGCCGTGGTTTCGGGCCGGAAGATCGCACGGGCCTGTGCGCTACTCGGGCCGATCCACGGACGTGCCGAGTAGGGCATGGGGGCAGGCTCAGGACGGTAGCCGCTGGAGTGCTTCCCGGGCGTTCGCCGGTTCGGCTCCCACCGGAGCGCGCAGTAAACGGCGAGGACGGACGACAGTCCGATGATGATGAAACCGATAAGCTCGCGCATGTCGTTCAGCTCTCTTCTAGCTGTTCGGCGGAGCCCCGGCGGACCGTTACAGCGGTCCTCCGGGGCGTTTTCGTTTCCCGAAGGTAGTCAGCCTGTAGGTACCTGTCTATAGCTGAATATGGACAGGCGTATCTATGAGTGCATGGCTGGTCTTGTGTAGCGTCCGACCTGTGGAGTACGACCCGACCCGCCCGAAGTGGGTACAGATCGCGGAAGTCGTCCGGGCGCGCATAGCGTCGGGCGAGTATCCGCAGCACCATCTGATCTCAGAAGTTCAGTTGGCAGAGGAGTTTGCGGTCACCCGCGTCACCATTCGCAAGGTGACTGCCGCGCTGCGGGAGGAAGGTCTCATCGTCACCACGCCCGGCATGGGTTCCTTCGTTGCGGATCAAACCGCGAGTACGAACGACTGAGCCCGCTTAACCGCAGGGATAGCGGCCAGCGGGCCCAGGGGCTCAGCTCTCGCACGGGCAGCAAGCCGCACATGCCACGTTGCGAGCCTGCCCGGTAGCCGGGTCAACGATCACGGTCACACCCTCGCCGTGCGGGCAGACCCGCCGCCAGCGACGACTAGGGCTTCTCGCGGTTCGGCAAGCAGTCAGTAGCCCGACCGCCTCGCGATACCGAGGGTCGATCCAATCAGCCCTACGCTCTTCGCTCACCGCATCCTCCTGACAGCAGTAAGTCACCAACGGTAGTGGGTGTGGGCTGTCGTCGTGGGCGTTCCGTCTGCCTCCTAGCTTGGCGGAGCAGTACAGGCTGACCCGCCTTCTGTGCATTCGCTGTGCATGCAGTCGGCAGAGACCAGAACGGCAGACTGTGCCTCCACGGTCCATAGGTACTCGTCGGGTTCGTCTCCCGCTTCGCGGATGGCCTTGAGCGTGCGGGCGACGGTTGCCGTGTCGTGCTTCTTCGCCGCAGGCACCTCAGGGACGTGGTGTACGAACCGGCCGAGCAGCCGGCACAGGTTGTCGTACGTCCTCGTGTCCGTGAGGAGCGCGTGCCACCCCTCGTCCACGAGCCTGGACGGGCGCAGGGCGAGACCCTGGGTCCGGTTACGCGCTGCCGCAGTAACGAACTTCACCGCCTCACGAACGATCCGCTCGGCCATGCCCTCCGGAAGGTGAGGGTTCGCCCGTTCGACGGTGCGCACGGCGGTGGCGAACCCTGTGGACGGGAGGCGGACGGAGAGCGGTAACGCGGCCTCACGTACAGCAAGCTGTGACATACGGGCTCCGTTTCTAATGGGAGTTGTTTCGCTGCCCGACCCTCAGAGAGGTGGGAGTTCTGGGGAGACCGAAACCGGGCGATGCCAGCGGCCGACCGGTGCATGACCAGGTCCCGGACGCTGGACACGATCACGCGCCCCAGCCCTTGGCCACGATGCAGACGACGACCCCGACCCACACGACGGCCCCCAGGGTCACGGCTAAGGCGCTTCGCCGGCTGGACTGCGCGTGCGCCTGGTCCTCGTTGTCGCCGGTCACTGGACGCGCTCCACTACTGCGACTTCCGAGAACTCCCGGACGAACGTCATGTGGCCTGTCCGCCCTGTGTGCTTAATGCACATGTCGCTGCACACGTCGGCGTTCGGGGTCGGTTCCGCTGTCCAGTCGCACTCGAAGCTCAGACACCGCGCGGTCGCGGTCGTCTCGGCGGAGGGATGCCGCCGCATGCTGTAGGTGATGTAGCGCATCACCGAGATCACGCTCATGCCGCGTCCCGGCCGTGCGGGTGATTGCGGAGCTCCTCGTTCTGCACCGCTACGGAGCACGGGTCGTCGGCTTCCCGCGAGATCTCACGGGCTGTGGCCAGTGCGAGGCACACCCCGCATCCGGGTACGGGGACCGGTTCGAGCGGGTCTGGCCGAGCCGTTTGTTGCCGTGCTGCCGTCACCATGCGCACCCCTTGCGTCGCGTTCGGTGCTCGGGATCGTCTCGCCTCCGAGGAAGCGGGGCCTAGTGTGATCCGTAGTGGCAACCAGCTCGGAAGGCGAAGAATCTCTCGGTCTAGTGGCATCCCTAGTAGCAAGATGGGCGCATGGACATCGGGGAACTGATCCGGGATCTCCGCAAGGCTCGCGGCTGGAGCCAAGGGCGGTTAGCTTCTGAGATCAACAGCGCGCACGGCACAACGCTGACGCGGGAGTACGTCAGCAACTGGGAGTGTTCCAAGGTCAGGCCAGGCCCGTTCTACCTTGCCGCGCTTTCTGCCGTTCTCGACGTTCCCCTAGCTGTCCTTGAAGGTGAAGTGGACCGACGCGAGTTCCTTACCGACATCGCCGGGGCTGCCATAGCTCCAGTGGTTGCCTCTGATCTGATCAGCGCAGGATTCGCCGCCCGACTACGGGGCGGGCCGTCATCGGATGAGTGGGAAGCCAAGCTGACCACGTACGGCACTGAGTACATGTCGATGGGCGCTGCGGACATCCAGCGTCGGGTGTCCGGCGAACTCGTCACCGTGCAGCAACAACTGGAAGACCCCCGACTTTGGTCAGTGGCCTCCCGACTGATGACCCTGTACGCCAAGACGTTTCCGGGGTCGGACGGATCGAAGGCCGTTCACTGGTACCGCATGGCAGCTAAGGCTGCTGACGAGTCCGGAGACGACGAAGCGCGCGTTTGGGTACGTGGACGTGCAGCCATCGCCCTGGGGTACGAAGGGGCATCGCTGGGCATCGCTGACGTACTGGCGGACCAAGCCTTGGCCATATCGGATCGACCTTCCCTAGGTCTCCTGAACGCCGTAATGGGCAAGGCACACGCCGCAGCACTTCGAGGTGACCGCGCCTCAGCACTCAAGCTCGCCGACGATGGCCGGCGCATCTTCGACAAGTCGGGTTCCTACGAACAGACCAGCGACTATGCCGTGCCCTGGTGGCGTATGAACGTCTTCCTGTCGCTCCTCCTAGCCCGCTTGGGCGACGAGCAGGGAGCCGTTCAGGCACAGGAAGCTGCGCGCCGCGAACTCCCGGCAGAGCTTCCCCGATTCGCTACCCACCTTGAAATGCATAGAGGTCTGATGCTCGCACGCTCCGGCGATGTGTCCGGCGGAGTGACCTACGCACGGGGAGCGTTGGACGCGCTGCCGCCGGAGAAGCACTCCCTGACGCTCAGACTTCTGATGTCGGAAATCGAAGAGTCCTGACGGCACGCACGACAAAAGCCCCCGCACCCGTCACCCGGCAAAGGGAGACGAGCACGGGGGCTCAGGTACTTGATCAGCCGTTCAGCACGTTGGTCAGTCGGGCTGCGGCCTTCCCGCCGAACAGGGCAATACCACAGTAGAAGTCGATGCGGGTCCGGTAGACGGGCTTGTCGTGGGACTCGCCGAGGTCGGTGGCCTGCACCCCGCCATGCGTCAGCCCGGTTACCCCCGCGTCGGCCTCAGTGGAGCCGAAGCGGACGGCGTAGATATCGCCGGTCTGCTTGCCGCCCGTACCGGTGTTCAGGGGCAATACATCGGTACCGTCCAGCTTCTGACCCGCGTCGAGCATCGGAATCCCGTTCCACATCACCGCCCGCTTACCGGCTATCTCGGATGTCAGCAGCTCGGAACCGCCGAGCCGGCGGAACCCTGACGCGATCTTGGCCCGGACGTCGGCGTTCATGTAGAGCGCCCCGTTGGAACCGTTGATGCCACGGACCCGCGCGGTCAGAGTGTCCAGCGCATCAAAGAACTCGTAGCCGTTGGCCACCGGACCGAGACCCTTGGCGTCGACAACCTGAGTGCCGAACAGCCGCTTGCGCAGACCGTCGAACCCCTTCGGGTCCACCATCACGTCACCGTTGAAAAACTGATCCGAGAAGTGAATGGAAGCAGCCTTGACCTTCATCATGACCTGAATGGCTCGCTGGTCTTTCAGGTTTCCTCGGGTCTGCGCTATGAACTTGTCCACATCGGCGTCACCACCCAGGATGGCGAGTGTCTCGATCTTCTGATTAAGCGTTCCAGTGCTCTCCGGGTACGCCTCATTGACTGCGCGGAACGAGACGCCAGGGAGGGTGGACTCCTCGTTGTAGCGGTATGCGTTTCCGGCAATCTGCATCAGTGGGAGCCGGTCCAGAAGGGGAGACTCCTGGACGAACGTCTCAATAACGCCGCGCTGCAACTGATCCTGCGAGAGCTTGGCGGATTCAGCAAGGGTGAGACTCATGAATTTCTCCAAAATTGATTGCGTTGAAATTGGCGGCGAAATGGGAGTTCGATTTCGCCCCGCGAAAGCGGTCTAATTAGCCATGGGCGTTTTTTGCCTCCCTGCCGCTCGGGAAGGAGAGGGGTTGACCCCCTCCCCCTGGTCAGAACGGCGGAGCCTCGCGCGATTCGCGCCGTGAACGTGCTTCAGCGGCAAATCCGCCGGGTTGATGACGTGCTGTCTCTCGGTTGTGGCACGCGACGCACAGCGGACGCAGATGACGTGACGCATCAGGGTTCGCGTCGCCCCGTGCGATCAACTCGTGTCGGGACAAAGGGAAATGGTCCGCCACGTTGGCGAGGCGCCCACACAGCACGCACCAGGGATGCCGGTACAGGTAGGCACGCCGTACGCGCTGCCACCGTGTGTCATAGACAGCACCACGTGAAGCACGGTCCGCGTTCGCCTCGCGCTCATGCTCGGCGCAGCGTCCGCCGGCTCGGGTGAGCTCAGGACAGCCGGGTACCGAGCACGGGGGGCGGGGCTTACGGGGCATGGGGGCACCTCCTTCACGGGATAGGGCTGAGACTGAAGTCCGGGTCGGTCTGTGGCGTTGTCACCCAGCAGTGCGGAAGTCTCCACTTGAGCTGTTCAGCGCGTGGCCCTGTGCCCCGTCTCCCTCGTCACCGCAACGGGCAGCATCGGAGCTACCTGGCGGACACGGCAGCGAGCGAGGTACAGGCAAAGCGTTCTCAGGGCTTGGCCGGCCCGCTGGTGGGTAGGGTGCGTGGTACTGAGTGCTACAACAGCGCCTGGTGTAAGGACTTTTGGAGAATCGCAATGGCCGATAATGATGTCTCAGAGAATCGCGACAGGGTAGATGGTGAACAGGTCACCGAAGTTCCAGCGGGAGAGACGTCTGGTGAGATTGAGGCTTATGAAAGCCCTAACCCACTCGCGAACCTCACCCAGTTTGAACTAACGGCGCTTCACTATGCTGCGCAACAGTTCGATAACCTCTGGATCGCGGCGAAGCTGTCAGTGCCGGAGCGGCAAGTCAAGAACGCTTTCACCGCCATCTACAAGAAGCTTCCGGCGGAGAATCGCACTCAATCAGCCTTGAAGTATCTACTGTTTGCGCGCTCCAGCGATCGACCGAGCTAGCCGCTGATACGCGCCGAACGTCTTCGCAGTCGCGAGCTGGTGGCACCCGTGGCACAGAACCTGAAATGCCCAACACGGACGCAATCAGCAACCCCCGTAATCAGTTCGGGGCAGCCGGGTACCGAGCACGGGGGGCGAGGCTTACGGGGCATGGGGGCACCTCCTGTCAAGGGGTGTGGTGTACATACGTGGGGTTATGGAATGCTCACCCCAAGTCGGCAGGGAGCCGACCGAAAGGGGCGACATGCCGGACACTGAGAACGACAACAAGGGCCCGTTCATCGACTTCCCGCAGGAGGGCGACGGCACCGAGGAATCGTCCACCACCACGCCTGAAACCCGCGCCGCAAAGAGCGACCGGGACATCAATATCGTTTCCTTGGACCTTGGCACGCGCTGAACCCGCCTCGCCCGCCCCGGTACAGCGCGCCAACACTGTGCCGGGGCGGTACTGCGTCCGAGGTCAGAACGGCGGACCAACGGCCCCGAAGTCCTCGCGCGTCTTGAGCTTGTGACACGGACGGCAGAGCGGCTGAACGTTCCCGTCCGTGTCTGTCCCACCCAACGCGAGCGGCTGTATGTGGTCCACGTCAATGTTCGACGCGAGGACATGACGACCACAGCGCACGCACGCCCAGTAGCCCGACTTCCGGATGATCCGGCGGAGCCGAGCAGCAGCGCTGTTGCCCCGCGCGAGAATCTCCCGACGCTTGCGCCGAGCCCTCACCGCAGGACGATCCTCGTAAGCCTGGTAGTGGGGCTCACAGCGGCCCCGATGGGTCGCAGGCTCGGTGCAGTCGATACAGCGCATGCGGCCCCTCGGGATGAGTTCTGGTCACTTCCCCGCGAGGGTCAGCGAGAGCGGTACAGGCTGCCTGCGGGGTCCGTAGCGTTGGCACATGACCAATGACGAACAGCCCGACGTACAGGCGGGCATGGACCCGCTAGGCGACATCGTGTTGACCGTGCGAGGCGACGGCAACGGCAGCGCCCCCGACTACGAACTACCGCCCTCGGTTCCGCTCGCAACGGCTGCCGAGATCCTCGACATGGACGGAGCGGACGCGTTGGTTCAAGCCCGCGAAGGACTGTTCCCCGAGCGCGTCATCGACGTTGGGGACGAGCCCGGAGTCAAGTTCAGCGTCCCCGTTGCACCACTGATCCGCCGAGTAGGTCTGGACCGTGTGCGGGAGGTACTGCGCTCCAAGGGGTAGCCCTCGGACGTTCTGTTGTTGCGTGCCCGCCCCCGGACTCGAACCCCGGAACTCTGCGGCCGATATCCCCGAGTCGGGTCCGGTACCGCGCACCTCTCACCGTTGGGTCAGCGGGCCGTAAGTGCGCTACCAGGTAGCGTCAGTTCTGGTTGACACGGCCTGGTGCTGGTCTTGCTCCTGGTGCTCGTTGTCGTTCGGCGTAAGCCCTGGTCGGACCGTGCCTCACCGTGTGTTCCCGACTGGATTCGAACCAGCATCGACCGCCGGATTGTTGTAGGACGGCCGTTCGCGCCAATGAACTGCGGGAACGGGTTGCCCTCGCCGGCGAACCGGTCTGGACAGGATGGGGACCACACGCGCTTACAACCCCTTTCGGCACGCTCCGGAGAGCGGGTTACTTATGGGCGGTGTGGTCCCCGCACGCACTGCCTCACGACTCCTGCGGCCACCCCCGTAACGAGAGGGTGCGTGGTGCATGGGCAACGCTGTAGAGAGAGTGGGCACTCGGTCCGCCGTCCACTCTGTAGTGGGGTGCGCGGTAGTCCCGCTCTCTCTGGGAGTAGTAGGGACGGACGAATTCCCGCGATCGGTCCCGCTGGTGAAGCGTTCCGTTCGTGGCTCGTTCCTTCCCTCTCTCGGGAGTAGTAGGGACGGAGAGATTCCCGCCGGACCGAGGGTGTGACGATGTGACGTACAGAGGGTGTTCCTAGATATCGCTTATAAAAATAGACAGAACATAGGACAGGGCCCTTGTACGTCACATCGTCACGCGCACCGCCCGCTGTGTCTCGCCAGCTCGGGGCCGCTCGGGCCTTGTACGCGCTGTAGGGCCGCTGTGCGCCCGTCTGCGGGCATAGGAATGCCCCGGCGGTCCGATGGGACTACCGGGGCGAGGCGGGCCGGTCGTACTGCTTCCAGGACGAACCTGTGAGGCACCAGCCCTAACCCGCGCACCCATGTCGACGAGGGGTGCAAAGAGCTTACCGGGCCGCGAGGGGCACGCAGAAAGCCCCGGATGATCACAGGGACCGTCCGGGGCTGTTCGAGCCTTACAGGGCCGTTACGCGGCTTCCATGTAGTCGTCTGCGGCACCCTCCGGGGTGGCCCCTGCGATGGTGACCCGCTTCATTCCGTCGAAGCGGTGTCCGCGCCCCGGAGACTTCGTCACGGTCACGGTGTCGATGGCGAGCCCGAGTAGGTCACGCTGCATGCGTGCGTCGGCAGTGTTCCAGTACGCCTCACCCCTGCCACTCAGCAGGAACGAGAGGGACACGGGACCGCTGTTGCCGACCAGCTCGGCGAGGGCTGTTTCAGCCTTACTGATCCTCGCTTCGGCAGCGTTCTTGTGCGGGATGCGGTACCGGGCGGAGCGGCCCGTGTAGAAGTCCGCAGCATCGTCCGCGTGGAATCGGTCGAGCTTGGCCTGTGCGGCTTTCAGTTCGGCGCGTGCGTCCCTGATGACCTGCGTCTCCTCGGGCCGGGTAATGGCCTGCCAGCGTTCGGCCACGGCGACCAACAGCGGGTCGTCATCGTCGGTCACTGCGAGCCGCTCGGACCATGTCTGTACGACGTACTTTTCGATGGCAGCGCGGGTGACGAATGCGGGTTCGGCGCATGCCTGGTCACCGTCGCCGTAGCGGGTGCACGCGTAAGAGCTTCCCTCTAGCGTCATGGCGCTGCCGCAGGATGCGCACCGCATGCGGCTCGTCAGGGCCCGGACAGCGCGGCCCGGAGTGGGCGTAATCTTGCTGATGGTCTGGTTCCCGGACAGCACACGGCGGGCACGCTCGGCGAGCTCGGACGGGATCATGTTCGGAAGCGTCTCGGCCGTGACCACACGAATCCGCTCGCCCTCGCTGTTCAGGAAGGGCACACGGTCTCGGTGAGCCTTACCGCCGGGGCAGTGCGTAAGCCATCCCTCGTAGACGGGGTGAATGATGATCGCTCGCACCGCGTCGGCTCGCCACGGGACCCCGGTACCGGTCCGCAGTCCCTCGCTGTTCAGCTTCCGTGTCAGCGCGCGGGAGGACATGCCCTCGCCGATGGCCTTGAACACCCGCTGGACGATCTCCCACGGGGTGACTTCCCGCTTGTCGGCAACGGTGCACATGTACGGGGTGAGATCCGGGATCAGCTTCCGCGTACCGGGGACCGCAACCAGCCCGAAGGGGGCTTTGGACAGCCACTTGCCCTCGGTGCGCTGCCGAGACTTCGTGCCCCGCACGTTGTAGCTCAGCCGCTGCGAGTACTCGCGTGCGTTCTCGGCACGGTCGATGATCCAACGGCGGTCCCGCTCGTCCAGCGAATCGAGACGCTCGTAGTCGAAGATCACGCGAGCCTTACCGAGGATCGGTACTACCGCTTCGGCGCCCTTGCGGCTGAAACGGTCGAGCGCGTAGCACCAGAGCGCGGGTACTTCGCCGGCGAGGACAGCGACCATTGCGGCGTCATACTTCGGGCGCTGCACGTCCGACCACGCGGACAGGTTCTCTCGCCACACCTTCCGCACGCAATACCCATGCTCGTCCGCCCATGCCCGGCCCCGTTCTTCCTGTGCCCGGATGGACAGTGCACGCTCGCCCTCGCGAACGATCTTCGACTTACGGAGCAACAGGTCAACGTACGGTCGTCCGTGGCACGGGCACAGCCCGTCAGTAGTCTGGTTCATACCCTTGTTAGGGCCGGACACGTTCCTTACAGGGCGCTCAAGAGTGCTCGTAGACATGAGAAAGCCTTTGTGACCTGCGGAAACGGCCCGCTACCGAGTAGAACCCAGGGTGTTGGTTCCACTCCAGACCCCGCTCCTCAAACGCCGGAGGGGCTGGATTGTGCCGCTGCGCGGCACACCAGCCCGCCCCGCGCACATCCAGCCCGACGCCGGCCAAACTCAGCCCCTCCGGCGTTTGAGGAGCGGGGGTCCGGGGCCGGCCCCCGGCGACGGCGCCGCACCCTGCGCACAGGGGCGGCCAGGGCTCAGTTCCCGGCGTCCGCCAGGGCCGCCCGCGCGTCGGTGAAGGCCGCGATCGCGCGTTCCACGTCCGCCGTCGAGTGGGCGGCCGAGAGCTGGACGCGGATGCGGGCCGCGCCCATCGGGACGACCGGGTAGGAGAAGCCGATCACGTAGACCCCGCGCTCCAGCAGGAGTTCCGCCATCCTGGCCGCCTCCGCCGCGTCGCCGATCATCACCGGGGCGATCGCGTGGTCGCCGGGCAGGATCTCGAAGCCGGCCTCGGTCATCTTCGTGCGGAAGAGCGCGGTGTTGGCGGCGAGCCGCTCGCGCAGGTCGTCGGCCGACTCCAGCAGGTCGAGGACCTTGAGGGAGGCCGCCGCGATGACCGGGGCGAGGGAGTTGGAGAAGAGGTACGGGCGCGAGCGCTGGCGCAGCAGCTCGACGATCTCGGCGCGGGCCGCGACGTAGCCGCCGGAGGCTCCGCCCAGCGCCTTGCCGAGGGTGCCGGTGATGATGTCCACGCGGTCCATGACCCCGTGCAGTTCCGGGGTGCCGCGGCCGCCGGGGCCGACGAAGCCGACGGCGTGCGAGTCGTCGACCATGACCATGGCGTCGTAGCGCTCCGCGAGGTCGCAGATCTCGGCGAGCGGGGCGACGTAGCCGTCCATCGAGAACACGCCGTCGGTGACGATCAGCTTGCGGCGGGCGCCGCCCTCGGCGGCCTCCTTGAGCCGGGTCTCCAGCTCCGCCATGTCGCGGTTGGCGTAGCGGAAGCGGCGGGCCTTGGAGAGGCGGATGCCGTCGATGATCGAGGCGTGGTTGAGGGCGTCGGAGATCACCGCGTCCTCGGGGCCGAGGATGGTTTCGAAGACTCCGCCGTTGGCGTCGAAGCAGGAGGAGTAGAGGATCGTGTCCTCCTGGCCGAGGAAGGCGGAGAGCCGTGCCTCCAGCTCCTTGTGCACCTCCTGCGTACCGCAGATGAAGCGCACGGAGGCCATTCCGTAGCCCCAGCGGTCCAGGGCTTCCTTCGCCGCGGTGACCACCTCGGGGTGGTCGGCGAGACCGAGGTAGTTGTTGGCGCAGAAGTTGAGGACCTCACCCGCGGCGCCGCCCGAGGTCACGGCGACGGCGGCGTTCTGCGGGGTGCCGATGACGCGCTCGGGCTTGTGCAGACCCGCGGCGCGGATCTCGTCGAGGGTCGTACGGAGGTCCGCGCGGACGGTGTCGAACATGGGCGGTGCTCTCTTTCTCCTGGTGCGGCGGAGGGAGGGGGGCCGGGCCCCGCGGAGGGGGGGAGGGTGGTGCGGGGCCCGGCCGGAGGGAAATGGTCTGTGGGGCTGGACGCGGCGGGCGACAGCGCCGGGGAAGCCTGCCCGGGCGGCTGCGCCCGGGCCGCTACGCCTGGGTCCAGTCCAGGATGATCTTGCCGCTGCGGGCGGTCGCGGCCTCGTCGAACGCGGCCTCGAAGTCCCCGTAGGCGTACCGGCCGGTGATGACGGGGCTGAGGTCGAGCCCGCCCTCCAGCAGCACGGTCATCGCGTACCAGGTCTCGAACATCTCGCGGCCGTAGATGCCCTTGATCGTGATCATCGAGGTGACGACCTTGGCCCAGTCGACGGCGAACTCCTGCGCCGGCAGGCCCAGCATGGCGATCCGGCCGCCGTGCGTCATGTTGTCGATCATGTCGCGCATGGCCTCGCCGCGGCCGGACATCTCCAGGCCGATGTCGAAGCCCTCGCGCAGGCCGAGCCGGGCCTGCGCGTCCGCGATCGTCGCCTTGGAGACGTCGAGCGCGAGCGTGGCGCCGGCCTTGCGGGCGATCTCCAGGCGCTCGGGGCTGACGTCGGTGATGACCACGTTGCGCGCTCCCGCGTGCTTGGCCACGGCCGCCGCCATGATCCCGATCGGGCCCGCGCCGGTGATCAGCACGTCCTCGCCGACCAGCGGGAAGGAGAGCGCGGTGTGCACGGCGTTGCCGAACGGGTCGAAGATCGCCGCGACGTCGAGGTCCACCTTGGTCCGGTGCACCCACACGTTCTGCGCGGGCAGCACCACGTACTCGGCGAAGGCGCCGTCGCGTCCCACACCGAGCCCGACCGTGCTGCGGCACAGGTGGCGGCGCCCGGCCAGGCAGTTGCGGCACTTCCCGCACACCAGGTGGCCCTCGCCGCTGACCAGCGCACCGACCTCGATGTCGGAGGTCACGTCCGCACCGAGCGCGGCCACCTCGCCGACGAACTCGTGGCCGAGCACGAGGGGGGTCTTGACCGCGCCCTGCGCCCAGCCGTCCCAGGAGCGGATGTGCAGGTCGGTCCCGCAGATGCCGGTCCGCAGCACCTTGATCAGCACGTCGCCGGGCCCGTACTCGGGCTCGGGAACGTCCATCAGCCACAGCCCGGGCTCGGCCTTGTGCTTGACGAGTGCCTTCATGGGGTGGCTCCAGGCATGCGGAAGGAAGCGCCACGGGGCGTGCGGGCCGGGCAGCGTTCGGACGGCACCAATCTGCCGACCTGCGGGTGATCAGTCCATCGAGGATTTCTTAAGCGGGTCCACAGCCCAGCTTCACGCCTATGCTCCTCAGGTGACGGGCAGGGGCCGGGGAGTGGTCCGGGCCGGGTTTGGGGAGGTGAGGGGCGTGCCGAGTCTGCGCAGCAGGGCGCTTTCGGTCGCGCTGATCGCGGCGGGTCGGCGAAGACGGTTCGGGAGCGCCGAGGCGGTCCGTACCCGGGTGGCGGAATCGATGCGGCGCCCGGCGTCGCACCTTCCGCCGCGTTCGCTCGGGCGGGTAGCGGAGGTCTCGCGGACCTTCGTCGGGGCCTGGCCGGTGTACGAGGTCTCGCCGCTCGGCGTGGAACCGGCCGCCCGCGTGCTGTACGTGCACGGCGGCGGGTACATCAACGAACTGGTCCGGGCGCACTGGTCGCTGATCCGGACCCTGGTGACGCAGGCGCAGGCCCGGGTGGTCGTACCGGCGTACATCCTGGCCCCGCGCGGAACCGCCGACCGGACCGTCCCGGTCGCCGCCGATCTGCTCAGCGGCCTGATCGCGAGCGGGGGCGCGGGCGGCACCGTGCTCGTCGGGGATTCGGCCGGCGCCGGGCTGGCGCTGGCCGCGGCCCAGCGGCTGCGCGACCGCAGCGGGGCGCAGCCGTCCCGGATCGTGCTGATCTCGCCCTGGCTGGACGTGTCCATGAGCCATCCCGGCCAGGCGGCCATCGAGGCGGGCGACCCGATGCTGGCCCGTCCCGGCCTGCGCGAGGCCGGGCGGCTGTACGCGGGCAATCTGGCGGCGGACGATCCCCGGGTGAGCCCGCTGCACGGGTCGTTCGCGGGACTGGCCCCGCTGACGGTGTTCACGGGCACCCGGGACGTCCTGTCGACCGACAGCCGCGAACTGCTGAACCGGGCGCGGGCGGCCGGCGCCGAGGTGGAGTTCATCGAGGAGCCGGGGCTGCCGCACGTCTACCCGCTGCTGCCGCTTCCGGAGGGCAGGGCGGCCCGCGACCGGATCGTGGAGCTGGTCCGCGCGGCGGCGGCGGAGTCCTGAGCCGCCGCAGCCGCGGGCCGGTCGCGGCCGCGCAGGCGGTGCAGGCCTCGCATCTGCCACGTCTGCCTCTCAGGCCACGCGGTTCATGACGCTCAGGCCACGCAGTTCATGAGGGAGCCGACGGGGGCCGTGCGGTAGCGGGCCCAGTAGGTCTCGTCCCGGGTCGCGCACGCGGGCGGAGTCCGGGACGGCTGCCAGCTGACGGTGGCGAAGCCGGCGTCGGCGGCGGCCTCCGCGAAGTCGGCGTGGGCCCACTCCCGGCATTCGAACGCCACCGGCGGGTCGGTCTCCAGCCGGGCCCGCAGCAGGGGCGCGTCCCCGCCGGGCGAGCGCTCGACCACGCTGATCCCGTACGGCTCCCAGTCCGCGTAGGGGAAGGCCCCCGGGTTCGGCACGATGGCGAGGAGCCGTCCGCCGGGGCGCAGGTTGGCCCGCACGGCGCGGAACATGGTGTGCAGGGCCGTGCGGTCGTGGGCCTGGTTGAACAGGTACACGGCGGTGGCCAGGTCGAAGGGCCCCAGCGCGGGCAGGCCGGCCGCCGCGTCCGCGACGACGTACTCGACGGCGGGCGCGAGGCCGGCGCCGGTCTCCCGGGCCCGGCGGATGCGCTCGGGGCAGCTGTCGACGCCCACGGTCCGGCGGGCCCCGCCCCCGGCCAGCAGCCGGGTGGTGCCGCCGTGTCCGCAGGCCATGTCGAGGGTGTCGAGGCCGCGGACGCCGCCGAGGGCGTCCAGGGCCGTGCTCAGGGTGAAGGCATCGGCGACCGAGAAGGCCGGCGGGGGCGTTGACGTGTCGTACTGCTGTCGCATGCCCGCAAGCCTGCCCGCCCGTGACCCGTCCCGGCGGCCCCCACCCCGGGCCTCCCCCGGACGGGGGAGGCGTTCGGATCAGTCCGTACGACGTACGGGGCTCCGGGATCCCCGTACTAGGGGCACCGTCCCCGGTGTTGGCGATCATCCTGCGCAGCACCTTGAGCGCGGCCACGTACTCCTCGTCGCTGATGCCCTCGTGGACCGAGGCGCGCAGCTCGGTCACCAGCTCGCGCAGCCGCACCCTGGCAGCCTCCCCGGCCTCCGTCAGCCGCAGGCGCTGCCCGCCGTCGATCCGGAGCCGGCCGCGGTGGACCAGCTGGTCGACGACCCGGGTGATCTCGTGCGGGCCGTCGGCGAGGGGCGTCGGCTGGACGAGCACCTCCTCGCGGCTCGGCGCCGCGGGCCCGCCGTTCACCCTGTTGAGCACCCAGTACTGCGGCTGCGTGACGTCGGTCCGGGCCATGGCATCACGCAGGTGCCGGGTGACGGCCTCGTGGGCGAGGCCGCTCCAGTAGCCGATGGGCTGGGTGGCCGGCACGTCGTTGGTGGCGGCCGGGTCGGCGGGCGCCTGGTCGGTGGTGTTGCCGGTCAGCGGTGTCATGATCGCGACGCCGGCTCCCCCTCGCACCCTCGGGGGCGCCGGGCCCCGCCCGCCGGCCGGCGCGGGCGGATGTCGCCGGGCGCCTCAGGGGGCGGGGGTCCCGGGACCGGGTCGGCGGACGGGGGTCAGGGCGACCAGGGCAGGTCGCGGGGCGGCGGAGTCGTCGGGGCAGGTCGTGCAGCCCCGGGAGGCGAAGAAGCAGCCCGAGCAGTCCACGGTGCCGATCTCCTCGCGGCGCAGCCGGCCCTTGCGGACCCAGTACGCGGCGAGGTCGGCGGCCTCGGCCCGGTCGAAGCCCAGCCGGTCGGCGATCTGCGCGAGCCCCTCGCCGGGGGCCGCCTCCTCGAAGGCGCGCAGCAGGCGGCGCAGCATGCTCGGTCCGGGTCCGGGTCCGGGTCCGGTTCCGCGGTCCGGCCCGCTCACCACACCAGCCTCGCGATCTGGAAGACGCCCACGGACAGGAGCCAGGCCGCCGCCAGTTGGATGCCGAAGCCGATGACCGTCAGCCGGGTGCCGATCTCGGCCCGCTGTGCGGCCAGGGTGGCGAAGCAGGGGGTGTAGGCCAGGATGAAGACCAGGAAGGCGAGGGCGGCCGCCCGCTGGTGCCCGCCGGAGGATTCCTCGAAGGTGGCGTGCAGGCTCGCGGTGAGCTTGGGATCGCCGTCCTCCTCGGCCGAGTAGGTCTGGGCCAGGGTGGAGATCACGCCCTCCTTGGCGATCAGGCCGGTGCCGAGCGCCGCCGTGGCGTGCCAGTCGCCGAAGCCGGCCGGGGCCACGAGGGGCGCCGTGGCGCGGGTGACCGTACCGAACACGCTCTGCTCGACGTCGACCTTTCCGAAGCCTCCGTGGCCGGCGGCGGCCGGGACGGCCATGAGGAGCCAGACGGCGGCCGCGGTCGCCACGATGATGCCGCCTGCAGTGCGTAGGAAGGCGGAGAGCTTCTGCCAGACCTGCGCGCCGGTGACCCGCAGGGTGGGCAGCCGGTACGGGGGCAGCTCCAGGACGAGCGGTTCCTCCTTCATGTCCCTGAACAGCAGCGGCCGCAGGATCAGCCCCATGCCGACGACCAGCAGCACGGAGGCGACGTAGAGGAAGAAGACGACGGTGCCGGAGTTCGAGCCGAAGAAAACGCCCGCGATCATCACGTAGACCGCGAGGCGGGCGGTGCAGCTCATGTACGGGATGAGCAGGCCGACGAGCAGCCGGTGCGAACGGCGGTTGAGGATCCGGGTGCCGGCGAGGGCGGGGACGTTGCAGCCGAAGCCGACGACGAGCGGCAGGAAGGCACGGCCGGGCAGCCGCAGCGTGCGCATCAGGCGGTCGGCGACGAACGCGGCGCGGGCGAAGTAGCCGGAGTCCTCCAGCAGGGCCAGCAGCAGGAACATGATGATCATCAGCGGCACGAAGGTGAGCAGTTGGCCCACTCCGCTGATCAGGCCGTCGACCAGCAGTCCGGTCAGCCAGCCGGGTGCGTGCACGGCGTCCAGGAGCCGGTCGGCGCCGCTGCTGACGGGTCCGGTGACGAAGTCGCCGAGGCCGTCCTGGAGGGGTTTGGCCAGGACGGTGGTGGCCTGGAAGACCCCCCACATGACGGCGAGGAAGAACGGGATGCCGAAGCCGCGGGACAGCAGCAGCCGGTCCACCCGGTCGGTGAGGGTGGGCCGGGCCCCGGCGGGACGGGGGGCCGCGCGTTCCATGACGGCGTGCGCCCAGGCGTAGCGGGCCTCGGCGACGAGGAGTTCGGCGTCGGTGTCGAGGTCGAAGCCGGTGTCGGTGCCGCCCTCCCCCGTGCCCTTGCCCGCCGCCCGGGCCGCCGCCGTGAGGCGGTCCGCCGCCGCCCCGGCGCGGTGGGCGAGCGCGGCCGGGACCGCGGGCGGTTCCTCCCCGCAGAGCAGGCTCACGGCCAGCCACCGGGCCGGGTGCGGGGTCTGCCCGGAGGCGGCCGCGGCCAGCTCGGTCAGCTCGGCCGCCACGGGCGAGCCGGCCGCCCAGGCGGAGGTCCGCCCGGGGCTCCGGGGTCCGGCGTCGAGGGCGTTCCACACCGCGTCGGCGAGCAGGTCCAGCCCGGCCCCGGTGCGTCCTTCCACCCGTACGACGGGCAGTGCGAGCTCGCGGGCCAGCGCGTCCGGGCCGGGGGGCGCGCCGCGCCGGGCGGCTACGTCGGTCATGGTGAGCGCCACCACGACGGGGATGTCGGTGTCGAGGATCTGCGAGAGCAGGTACAGGTTGCGGGCCGGGTTGGCCGCGTCGAGGGCGAAGACCACGGCGTCGGGCCGCTCCCCCGCCGGCGCGGTCAGCACGTCGCGCACCAGCGCCTCGTCCGGGGAGTCGGGCAGCAGGCTGTACGAGCCGGGCAGGTCGGCCATGCGCAGCGGGCGGGAGCCGCGAGAGGTGCGCCAGTCGCCCTGGGCTACGGAGACGGTCTTGCCCGGCCAGTTGCCGACGCGCTGATGGGCGCCGGTGAGGGCGTTGAAGAGGGTCGATTTGCCGACGTTCGGGTTGCCGACGAGGGCGACGAACGGCGTGCCGGCCGGCCGCTGCGCCGTGGCGGTCGCACCGGACCCGGCTCCGGGGGCGTGACAGCTCATCCGGCGCACCTCAGCCGGCCGGCCGTACGGGTGTCCAGGGCGACCCTGGTCTCCCCGAGGCCGACGAGCAGGCCTCCGGTCGCACCCCGGGCGATCACGGTGACGTCCGCGCCCGGCACGAAGCCGAACTCCAGGAGCCGGCGCCGGCTCCCGCCCGCCTGACCGGGATCGATCCCCGTGATGCGTACGGTCGTCCCTGGACGGCTGTCGTTGAGCGACGGCACCGGACCTCCTTGTTCGAATCCACTTAGGCAAACCTAAGCAGCCCGGGGAGCCCCGGCGGCCGGGCGAAGTCCCTGATCGGGAGGGACTTTCAGCCCACCGGTCCCGCCCGCCCCTCGGCCGATCGGCCGAGCCGGGGGGGGTGTGGCGGCGGGTGCGGGCGCACCGGCCGGACGCGGGCGGCCGCCGCGAGCCCCAGCCGGAGCCGTGCGGACGGGGTGTCCGAAGGCAGGGTCCGGGGGGTGTGCGAAAGCACCGGCCCTGGCGCATTCTGGAGGGGTGACGGCGAGACCGGAGACGAGCGGCCCCGTCAAGGACGCCACGGCCCAGGCGCTCGCGCGGGCCGCTCTCGATGCCGCGGGGGCCGCCGGCGGGTACGCGGGCTGCGTCTACCTGCGCTCCGGCACGGAGGGGCTGCTGCTCATGGCGGCCGTGACCGGGATCCCGGGCCCGTTGTTCCGGCCCTGGTGGCGGATGCACGTGAACCGCCCGTACCCCGTCGCCGAGGCCTACCGGTCCGGCCAGTCCGTCCACCTGCCCGACGCGGAATCGGCGATGCGGCGCTTCCCCCAGCTGATGGCCGGGCTGCCCTTCCCGTTCGGCTCGCTCTACGAACCCGTGACCCGCGGCCGCGAACGCTACGGCGTCCTCGTGGTGCTGCGCCCCGCGACCCCCGGGGTTCCGGTCGGACCCGGCGACCGCAAGCGGCTGCGCGCGGTGGCCACCCGGCTGGCCGGGGAACTGGCCGCACTCACCGCGGGCGGGTCCCCGGTGAGCTGGGAGGGCGACCCGGTGTGCTTCCCCGGCCCGGGATCGGGCCCGGGCCCGGGCCCGGCTGGCGACACAGCCGGCAGCGCAGACGGCGGCCCGGCGAGCATCCTCGCAGTCGGCACGGCGGGCAGCACGGCGGGGAGCGCGGACGGCTGCCCGGCCGACAGCCTCGCAGCCGGCCCGGCGGGCACCCCCGCAGCCGGCCCCCGGGGCGGCCGCCCCCGCCTTCCCGCGGACGGCTCCACCGCCACCGCCCGGGCCGCCGGAGCCCGGGCCGCCGTGGACCGGCTGGACCTGGCGGTGCTGGCCGTGGACCGGCAGGGTGTCATCGGCTTCGCCAACTCCCGCGCCCTGTCCGCCGCCACCACCCTGCTCGGCTCCGACGGGGCGGAACTCTCCGGGCGGTTGCTCTGGGAGGCGCTGCCCTGGCTCGGACACCCCGCCTACGAGGACCACTTCCGGGCCGTGTTCCTCGCCCCCGCCCCGGTGCACTTCCAGGCCGCCCGGCGTGGGCCCGAACCCTCTCCGCACTGGCTGTCGGTGGGGCTGCATCCCGGAATCGACGGGGTCACCGTCACCATCGCCGAGGACGCAGCACCCACGTACGCGCCCGAGTCGCTGATGCGCCCCGGCACGGGGCTCGGCTCCCCGGGCCTCGGCTCGCCCGCCGACCGGGCTTCGGCCCTGTACCGGCCGGTGGCGCTGGCCATCGCCCTGACCGAGGCGGTGACGGCCCGCCAGGTGTCGATGGTGGTCACCGACGAGCTGCTCCCGGCTTTCGGCGGGCGGCAGTTGGCGATCTACCTGCTCGGCGAGGGGCACCTGCACCTGGCGTGGGAGACCGGTTTCCCCCAGGGGTTCCTCGACCGGTTCGACGGGGTGGCGCTGGACGTCCGGCTGCCCGGGGTGGAGACCCTCACCTCGGGCCGTCCGCTGTTCTTCGAGTCGATGCAGCACCTGGCCGCCGCCTACCCGGGGATCGCGCTGGACGCCGATGTCGGGGCCCGCGCCTTCCTCCCCCTGATCGCCTCGGGCCGGCCGGTCGGCTCGTGCATCCTCGGCTTCGACGCCCCGCGCGGGTTCAGCCCGGAGGAGCGTACGGTGCTCACGGCGCTGGCCGGGCTGATCGCCCAGGCGCTGGAGCGGGCCCGGCGCTACGACAGCGAGGCGGCGCTGGCCCGCGGGCTCCAGGCGGGGCTGCTCCCGCACCGGCTGCCGGTCCGCGAGAACGTGGTCACGGTGGGGCGCTACCTGCCCGGCACGGCCGGGATGGACGTCGGCGGCGACTGGTACGACGTCATCGAGGCGGGCGGCGGACGGCTCGCGCTGATCATCGGCGACGTCCAGGGGCACGGAGTGGCGGCCGCCGCCACGATGGGCCAACTGCGCAGCGCCGTACGGGCCTTCGCGCTCAGCGGCAATGAACCGGATCAGGTGATGCGCGGCACGAACGAGCTGCTCATCGACCTCGATCCGGGCCAGTTCGCGAGCTGTTGCTACGTCCTGCTCGACCCGGCGTCCGGCCTCGCCCTCGCCGTCCGGGCCGGGCACCCCCAGCCGCTGCTGCGGCATCCGGGCGGCCGGACGGAGGTGCTGGACCTGGCGGGCGGGATGGTGCTCGGTGTGGACGCCGGGGCCGAGTACCCGGTGACCCGGCTGCGGATCGAGCCGGGGGCGGTGCTCGCCCTGTACACCGACGGGCTGGTGGAGAGCCCCGGTACGGACATCGACGTGGGCGTGGAGCGGCTGCGCGCCGCACTGGCCGACGCAGGCCCGGCCCCGCTGACCGAGACGGCGGACCGACTGGTCGCCGAGGCGGGCCATTCCACGGACCGGCCGGACGACATCGCCCTGCTCCTGGCCTCCCGCACCTCCGCCCCCGAGGTGGCCGCACCGGACCGGGCCGCCCCGCACGGGGCCCGCGGCGCGGGGGACGGCCCGCGCGCGGAGCCCCGTGGGACGGCCCCTCCGGAAAGCCCGTAGGGCGGCCCCTCCGGAAACCGCGTAGGGCGCGGGCGGACCGTGCGCCGCCCGCGCCCCCGCCTCCGCTACCTCTTGGCGTACGCGCGGGCGTAGGAGTCGCCCGCGATCAGGGCGTCGGCGACCATCTCCGGGGTCACCGGGAACGGCATGTTGTGCGTGGTCTCGCCCTCCGCGGTGGCCGCGCGCCCGATGGCGAGGAGCTCCTCGCGGTCCGGGTCGCCGAGGCCGATCTCGGCGAGGGTGGTGGGCAGGCCGACGGCGCGGCTGAAGCGCAGGTAGGTGTCCAGCTCGTCGGTCGGGGCGCCTTCCAGGACCAGCTGGGCGAGGGTGCCGATGTTGACCTTCTCGCCGTGCATCATGCCGTGCACCTTGTGCGAGACGGTCAGCCCGTTGTGGATGCCGTGCGCGGCGGCGAGCCCGCAGGACTCGAAACCGAGGCCGGAGAGAAGGGTGTTGGCCTCGGTGACCTTCTCCAGGGCCGGGGTGACCACGTGCGCCTCGGCGGCCAGCCGGGCCTGGGGGCCGTACTCCATCAGGGTCTCCCAGCACAGCCGGGCCAGCGCGAGCGAGGCCTCGGTGGCGAGACCGCCGGCCATGGCGACCCGGTGGGCGGCCACGCAGACCCGGGCCTCGTACCAGGTGGCGAGCGCGTCGCCCATGCCGGAGACGATGAAGCGGCTCGGCGCACCCGCGACGAGCGCGGTGTCGACGAGCACCAGGTTGGGGTTGCGCTGGAAGAAGGAGTAGCGCTCGAAGGCGCCCGCCTCCGTGTAGATCACGGCGAGCGCGCTGGTCGGCGCGTCGGTGGAGGCCACCGTGGGCGCCGAGACGACGGCGATGTCGCCGAGCGCGTGGCCCACGGCCTTGGCCGTGTCGATGGCGGTGCCGCCGCCGATGCCGATGACGACGTCCGCACCGGCGGCCCGGGCGGCCGCGGCGACCCGGTCGATCTCCTTCTGGGTGCAGAGCCCGCCGAAGACCTCCTTGGTCAGCTCGACCCCGGCCGCGGAGAGGGAATCCGTGACGGCCGCGTCCACGAAGCCCCAGACGCCCTTGTCCGCGAGGACCACGGCGTTCGTGCCGAGGCGGGCCGTGTGCTCGCCCAGGTCGTTCATCGCCCCGGCGCCCTGCACGTACTTCGGCGGGCTGATCATCATGCGCGTACCGACGGTCTTCACGTGAATCCTCCTCATTGCGAATTCAATTGCGCTTGCCTATTCATCCCTATCACGGATTTCGACGACACCCCGAAATATGCACGACCTTCTCGTCGACGGGCCTTTCCGCGCATGGATCCGGGACCAAAGGCCCGCGCTGTCCCGCGGGTTTGCCGGGGTAAAGTTCCAGCCAAGTGCCCCGGGAGCGGTGGCGGATAGGCGACGGTGCCGAGTGAATACCGTCCCGCATTTCCCCTTTCCGCTCCGGACCGGTGTGCCGCGTTCAGCGTTCCGCGTTCCCCTTTCCAGGAAAGAGGCCCCCGTGAAGAAGCTCATCAATTCCCCCGAAAGTGTCGTCTCCGACGCACTGCGCGGAATGGCCGCCGCTCACCCGGGGCTCCGCGTCGAGGCGGAGAAGGGCATCGTCACGCGGGCCGCCGGTGCGGCCGGGGAGCCGGCCGGGAAGGTCGCGCTGCTGTCGGGCGGCGGCAGCGGGCACGAACCGCTGCACGCCGGGTTCGTCGGACGCGGCATGCTGGCGGCGGCCGTGGCCGGACCGGTGTTCACCTCCCCGGTGCCGGACAACATCGCGGCCGCCACCTGCGCGGTCGACGCGGGCGCGGGCGTCCTGCACATCGTGAAGAACTACACGGGCGACATCCTCAACTTCACGATGGCGGCGGAGGACTGCGAGGACGAGGGCGTCAAGGTCGAGCAGGTCGTCGTGGACGACGACGTGGCCGTCGCCCGGACCGAGCACGGGCCCGGCCGGCGCGGCACCGGCGCCACCCTGTTCGTGGAGAAGATCGCGGGCGCACGCGCCGAAGAAGGCGCCCCGCTCGACGAGGTGGCCGCGGTCGCCCGCAAGGTCAATGCGAACGCGCGCAGTTACGGCGTCGCCCTGAGCTCCTGCACCACCCCCGCCAAGGGCAGCCCCAACTTCACCCTCGGCGAGGACGAGATCGAGCTGGGCATCGGCATCCACGGCGAGCCCGGCCGCGAACGCCGCACCGTCATGACGGCCGCCGAGACCGCCGAGGCGATGCTCGACGCCATTCTCGCCGACCTCCCGGAGGCGGCCGGCGCACCCGTCATCCTCCTCGTCAACGGCCTGGGCGCAACCCCGCCCGTGGAGCTGTACATCATGCGCGCGGAGGTCGAGCGGGTGCTCGGCGACCGCGGGATCACCGTGGCCCGGTCCCTGGTCGGCAACTACGTCACCAGCCTGGACATGGCCGGCTGCACCCTGACCCTGTGCCGCGCCGACGAGGAGCTGCTGCGCCTGTGGGACGCGCCGGTGAACACCCCGTCCCTGCGCTGGGGCTGCTGACCCCGCCTTCGCCCCTCGCCCCTCGCCGCCCGACCCGCCAGCCCTCTTCAGCCCCCTTCAGGAGCACTTCCCCATGACCGCCACGCCCGCCACCCCGACGACGGTCTCCACGGCACCGCCCGTCGGGACCCCCGCGCCGGACACCGCCCCGGACGCCGTGCTGGACACCGCCTACTTCCGCCGCTGGATCGCCGAGACCGACCGGCTCGTACGGCGCGACAGCGCGCGCCTGACCGAGCTGGACGCGGTCATCGGCGACGGGGACCACGGGGCCAACCTCGTACGGGGCTTCGGCGCCGTCCGGGCCGCCGTGGCCGAGCAGCAGCCGGCCACTCCCGGGGCCCTGCTGACGCTGGCCGGCAGCACCCTGACGAACACCGTGGGCGGCGCCTCGGGGCCGCTGTTCGGCACCGCGCTGCGCCGCACGGGCAAGGTGCTCGGCGACACCGAGGCGCCGACCGCGGCGGAGCTGGGGGCCGCGCTCGGCGCCGGGCTGAAGTCGGTGCAGAAGCTGGGCGGCGCCGAACCCGGCGACGCCACCCTGCTGGACGCCCTGGCGCCCGCGGTGACGGCGCTGGCCGAAGCCGCCGGGGCGGACCGGCCGCTGCGCGAGGCCCTGGACGAAGCCGTACGGGCGGCCCGGGCCGGCGCCGACGCCACCGAAGCGCTCGAAGCCCGCAAGGGCCGGGCCAGTTACCTCGGCGAGCGCAGCATCGGCCACCAGGACGCCGGGGCCAACTCCGTGGCCCTGATCATGGAGGCGCTGCGCACCGCGGTGGACGCGCCCGAGGCGGAGTTCGCCGCCCCGGAGCCGGTGGAGCAGCAGGCGCCCGTGGAGCAGCCGGAGTCGGTGGAGCAGCAGGCGCCGAAGACCCGTACCGGCCGCGTCGGCGTGGTGCTCGTGTCGCACAGCAAGGCGGTCGCGGAGTCCGTCGCCGAACTGGCCGGCGCGCTCCTCGGATCCGTGGAGCCGCCCCCGCTGGCGGTGGCGGGCGGCACCCCCGACGGCGGGATCGGCACCAGCGCGGAGCTGATCACGGCCGCCGCCCGGTCGGTGGACGAGGGCCGGGGCGTGGCGGTGCTGTGCGACATGGGCAGCGCGGTGCTGACCGTGAACGCCCTGCTCGGCGAAGAGCCTTCGCAGCTGCCCGAAGGCGCCCGGATCGTGGACGCGCCGTTCCTGGAGGGCGCCGTGGCCATCGCCCTGACCTCGGCGATCGGCGGCGACCTCGACGCCGTCCTGGCCGCCGCCGAGGACGCCCGCGGCTACCGCAAGCGCTGATCGGGACACCGCGGACCGCCCGCCGGCCCCTCCGAACGGACGGGCCGGCGGGCGGCCGTGCGGGCCTGTCGGTGGGGCTTGGTAGAACTGTTGTCGCACGACACCGCACGGCCGGGCACCCCCACCCGCCATACCGTCAGGAGCTGGGCACATGACCATCGGGACCCACCTGAGCGATCTCGGCGGCCTGCCCGCCTTCGACTTCCCGGGACCCGAGGACACCCGTGCGCTGCCCGAACCCGGCGCCGTGGCCTGGCGGATCTCGGTGGACACCTACGACGCCGATGAGGAGTGGCCGCAGGCCTTCGCCCGGTTCGCAGAGGCCGTGGACACCCGGCAGGTGCGCGCACTGATCGTGGGCGGCTGGTCCGATGCCTACGAGGCCTCCAGCGCCGGGATCGTCGAGGCGCTGGTCGAAGCCGCTCCGAAGTTCCCCGCGCTGCGGGCGCTGTTCGTCGGCGACATCACGTTCGAGGAGTGCGAGATCTCCTGGATCCAGCAGTCGAACGTGGGCCCGCTGTTGCCGGCCTATCCCGCGCTGGAGGAGTTCGGAGTGCGCGGTGGCGAGGGCCTGGCCTTCCCGCCCGTGGAGCACGCGGCGCTGCGCGTGCTGCGCCTGGAGGCCGGCGGTCTCCCGAAGGCGGTGGTGGCCGGGGTCGCGCGGAGCGGTTTCCCCGCCCTCACCGAGCTCGACCTGTGGCTGGGCACCTCGGACTACGGGGGGGATGCCGAAGTCGGCGACCTGGAGCCGTTCTTGAGCGGCGAGCGGCTGCCCGCCCTGCGCCGGCTGGCCCTGCGCAACAGCGAGATCCAGGACGCCGTCGCGGCGGCGCTCGCCACTGCTCCGGTCGTGGAACGGCTGGAGGTGCTCGACCTCTCCATGGGCGTCCTGACCGACGAGGGCGTCGAGGCCCTGCTGGCAGGGCGCCCCCTCACCCATCTCGACAAGCTCGACCTGCACCACCACTACGTCGCCGAACCGCTCCGGGAGCGGCTGAGCGCGGCGCTCGTCCCCCACGGCGTGGAAGTGGATCTGGGCGACCCCCAGACCGCGGACGCCGATGGCCGCACCGAGTACCGCTACGTCGCGGTCGCGGAGTGACGCGTACCGCTCCCGCGGCCTTCGCCGTCGTCGGCAATCCGGGCAACCGCCGGGTCGCCCTCTTCCAGGACGCCGTGCGCGCCGCCGGGCTGCCCGCGGCGCGGGTGATCCCGTGGCGGGATGTGCTCGCCGGGCGGGCCGTCTTCCGGGCGGGCGAGTGCGTACGGATCGACTCCCCCGGCGAGGACCCCGAGGTGGAGCTGCTGCTGCGCGGGGCCGCCGACGCCACCCGGGTCGAGGGCACCGGACGCTGGTACCGCCGGTTCAGCGAAGCGGTGCGGGCAGTCGCGGAGGGGGTGCGGGCGGCTGGCGGCACGCTGACGGCCGACCCGGACGAGCTCGGGGTGCTGTTCGACAAGCGGCTCTGCCACGGGGTGCTGGCTGCCGCCGGGACCCCCGTCCCGCCCTCCCCGACCTCGGGACCGGACGCCGTCCGCACTCCGGTGCGCGGTTGGGAGGAGGTCCGGGCGGTCCTGGCCCTCCCCGGCTACCGCCGGGCGTTCGTGAAGCTCGCGCACGGGTCCTCGGCCTCCGGGGTGCTCGCGGTGGAGACGGGCCCGGCGGGCAGGATCCGCGCCACCACCTCGGTGGAGCGGGCCCCTTCGGGGGCACTGCACAACTCGCTGCGGCTGCGCCGGTACGAGGACGAGAGGGTGATCGGCGCCATCGTCGACGCCCTGGCCCCCGACGGCCTGCACATCGAGCGGTGGCTGCCGAAGGCCTCCCAGCAGGGGCGGTCCGCCGATCTGCGGGTGGTCGTCATCGGGGGCCGGGCCACGCACGCCGTGGTCCGCACCGCGGCCGGTCCGCTCACGAACCTGCACCTGGGCGGGGCCCGCGGCGACCTCGACGGGGCCGTGGCCGCCGTGGCGGCGGCCGGCGGCTGCTGGGAGACGGACGCGCTCGCCGTCTGCGAACGGGCGGCGGCCGCCTTTCCGCGCACGCTCTGCGTCGGGGTCGACCTGCTGCCCGCCCTCGGCTGGCGGAGCTTCGCCGTGGGCGAGGTCAACGCCTTCGGGGACCTGCTCCCCCGGCTGACGGGACTGCCCGGATCGCCCGCCGAGGGCATAGACACCTATGCGGCCCAAGTGGCCGCCGTACGACAGGAACAGCATGGTCGCGCCACCGTCCCCACCCAGCCCTGACCCCGGTCCCGGGCCGGACATGAACGAGGTCGTCGGCCGCGACGACCTGCTGCTCGTCACCCTCGACACGCTGCGCTACGACGTGGCCGCGCGGCTGGCCGCCGAGGGGCGGATCCCGAACCTGGCGGCGCACCTGCCCGGTGGGGCGTGGGAGCGGCGGCACGCGCCGGGGAGCTTCACCTACGCCTCCCACCAGGCGATGTTCGCCGGCTTCCTGCCCACCCCCGACGGGCCGGGCCCGCATCCGCGGCTGTTCGCCGCGCAGTTCCCGGGCAGTGCGACCACCGCCGGGCGGACCTGGGTGTTCGACACTCCGGACCTGGTGTCGGGGCTGGCCGGGGCGGGCTACCGGACCGTGTGCGTGGGGGGCGTCGGCTTCTTCAACAAGGCGGCGGCGCTGGGGTCCGTACTGCCGGGGATGTTCCAGGAGTCGCACTGGGAACCGGAGTTCGGGGTGGCGTCGGCGACCTCCTTCGAGGCCCAGGTGGCCCGCGCCGAGCAGGTCGTGGCCGGACTGCCGTACGACCGGCGGCTGTTCCTCTTCCTGAACGTGTCGGCCCTGCACCAGCCCAACTGGTTCCACTCCCCCGGGGCGACCGCGGCGGACGGGGACTCCTGGGAGACGCACGCCGCCGCGCTGGAGTACGTCGACCGGCACATCGGGCGGCTCTTCGACGCGATGCGCTCGCGCCGCCGCTGCTTCGCCATCGTCTGTTCCGACCACGGGACCACGTACGGGGACGACGGGTACACGGGACACCGGCTCGCCCACGAGGCGGTCTGGACGGTCCCGTACGCACAGTTCCACCTGAACCACGAGGAGCCCGGCCCCCGATGAACTTCACGACGCCGTACGAGAGTTACGTGTACGCCTACCCGCACAAGACGGCGTACCGGCCGCTGCCCGAGCGGCCGCCCCTGCACGGGCTGTGGGCGGAGCAGCCCAAGGACGCGCTCTCCCTCTACCTCCACGTCCCGTTCTGCGAGGTGCGCTGCGGATTCTGCAACCTCTTCACCCGCATCGGCGCGCCCGAGGACCTGACCACGGCCTATCTCGACGCGCTGGAGCGCCAGGCGAGGGCCGTCCGGAGCGCGCTGGGCGACAAGGAGCCCGTACGGTTCACGGCGGCCGCCTTCGGCGGCGGGACCCCGACCTTCCTGACGGCCTCCGAGCTGGAACGGCTCTGCGACATCGCGGAGAAGAGCGCGGGCGCCGATCTGCGGGCGGTGCCGCTGTCCGTGGAGGCCTCGCCGGCGACGGCCACGGAGGACCGGCTCGCCGTCCTCGCCGACCGGGGGACGACCCGGCTCAGCCTGGGCGTGCAGAGTTTCGTGCCCGAGGAGGCGCGTTCGGCCGTGCGTCCGCAGAAGCGGGCGGACGTGGAGTCGGCGCTGGCCCGGGTCCGGGACACGGCGATACCGGTCCTGAACATCGACCTGATCTACGGCATCGACGGGCAGACCGAGGAGAGCTGGCGGTACTCGCTCGACGCGGCCCTCGCGTGGCGCCCGGAGGAGCTCTACCTCTACCCGCTGTACGTGCGCCCGCTGACGGGCCTGGGGCGCAGGCCGGGCGATACGACGGCCGCCGGCTGGGACGAGCAGCGGCTGCGGCTGTACCGGGCCGGGCGGGACCACCTGCTGGCCGCCGGGTACGAGCAGGTCTCCATGCGGATGTTCCGCCGCGCGGCCGGGGCCGGGGAGGACACCGGGCCGGGCGCCGGACAGGGCGCCGGGCAGGACCTCGATCCCGTCGCCTGCCAGACCGACGGCATGATCGGCCTCGGCTGCGGCGCCCGCTCGTACACGGCGGGGCTGCACTACTCCTTCGACTACGCGGTCGGCACGAGCGAGATCCGCGGCATCATCGACGACTACGTGTCGCGCCCGGAGGAGGACTTCGCGCGGGCCGAGCACGGCCGCCGGATCGACGCGGAGGAGGCCAGGCGCCGCCACCTGCTGCAGTCCCTGCTCCAGGCCCGCGGCATGCCGGTCGGCGCGTACCGGGAGCGGTTCGGGACCGGTCCGTGGGAGGACTTCCCGGCGGAGCTGGCGGCCTTCGCGGAACGCGGCTGGCTCGTGGACGACGCGGAGCTGCTGCGGCTGTCCCCGGAGGGGCTGGCGCACTCGGACGCGGCGGGCCCGGCGCTGTTCTCGGCGGACGTACGGGCCGCGATGGCCGCGTACGAGCGCAAGTGACGGGGGCCGGGGCACGGAGCGATGCCCCGATGGACCTGACGGTCCTCTACCGGGGGCCGCTGTCCTCCTGCGACTACGACTGTCCCTACTGCCCGTTCGCCAAACGGCGCGACAGCCGGGAGCTGCTGGCGGCCGACCGGGCCGCGCTGGAACGGTTCACCGGCTGGGCGGCCGGCAACACCGCGGACCGGCTGTCCGTCCTGTTCACCCCGTGGGGCGAGGGCCTGGTCCGTTCCTGGTACCGGCGCGCCCTGGTGGAGCTGTCGCACCTGCCGCAGGTGCGCCGGGTCGCGATCCAGACCAACCTGAGCGGCCGCACCGGCTGGACCGCCGCCGCCGACCGGGACACGCTCGCGCTGTGGTGCACGTACCACCCGGGGCAGACCCCGTACGACCGCTTCCTGGGCAAGTGCCGGGAACTGTTCGCCGCCGGGGTGCGGTTCAGCGTGGGTGTGGTCGGCCTGCCCGAGCACCTCGCGGAGGCCCGCCGGCTGCGCGCCGCGCTGCCGCCCGAGGTGTACCTGTGGGTCAACGCGGCCGAGGGGCACGCGTACACCGATCCGGAGGCGGCCGACTGGACCGCCCTGGACCCGCTCTTCCCGTTCAGCCGCAACCCGCACCGCTCGGCGGGCCTGCCGTGCCGCACGGGCGCCTCGGTGATCTCGGTGGACGGCTCCGGCACGGTCCGGCGCTGCCACTTCGTCAAGGCGGAGCTGGGCAACCTCTACGACGGCTCGTACCGGGCCGCCCTGCGCCCGCGCGCCTGCCCCCTGGCGGTCTGCGACTGCCACATCGGCTACGTCCACCTGGAGACGCTCCCGCTCTACGACGTCTTCGCGGGCGGCGTGCTGGAACGGATCCCGGCGGCGGCCGTCCCCGGCTTCCCCGCCCTACCTGCCTTCTCCGCCCTTCCCGCCTTCCCCATCCTCCCCGCCGTCCCCGCCGTCCCCGCCTTCCCCGCCGCCCCGTGACACGGAAGGACGGCAGGTGGGCAAAGCGGAGGGAAATTTACCCACGGTCACCTGCGGTTATCGCACACCGTGATCGCGCAGCGTTTACACGGCGTTCATGACGCGCGGGGAGCCCGGCCCGCCGCCGGACGACGAAATCCGCAGGTGAACAGCTCTTGACCTGCGGATCTCGCGGAGATTGCATTCGGCCCGGGAGCCACCGAACCACACGTGCCCACCACCGCCCCGGAGGCGATACCGCTCCCGCGCTCACACACCGCATCTGCCGATCGGAACACCGCACCGATGTCTGACACGATCAGCGCCCCTCAGGCCCTCTCCCCCGCCACGGGTCCCGTGCCCCAGAAGCTCAAGCGTTCCATCGGCGTCGTCGGCGGAACCCTGCTCACCCTCTCGTGCGTGACGCCCGCCTCGACGCTCTTCGTCGTCGTCCCGGACCTTTTCTCCAGCCTCGGCACCTGGACCGCGCTCACCATCGCGATCGGCTCCCTGCTCTGCATCGGGGTCGCGTTCTGCTACTCGGAGCTGGGCACCCTGATCCCCAGCGCCGGCGGCGAGTACGCGATGGTGTCCACCCTCTCCGGCCGGCTCGCCGGCTGGCTGGTCTTCGTCCTGTCCCTGCTGGTCGTGATGATCGTGCCGCCCGTGATCGCCATGGGCACCGCCGACTACCTCGCCCCCGTCGTCGACATACCGGCCCCGGCCGCCGGCGCCGGCGTGATGCTGCTCGCCACCCTCGCCGGTCTCCTCGACCTGCGGGCCAACGCCTGGATCACCGGCATCTTCCTCGTCCTGGAGGTCGTGGCCGCCGGGCTCGTCGCCGTCCTCGGCTTCGCCCACAGCGAGCGCGGCGCCGGCGCCCTCGTGCACGGCACCGTGGCGGCGGAGGGCGGCGGCACGTCCACCGTCACCGCGATGATGGTCGTCTCCGGGCTCGCCATCGCCCTCTTCGTCACCCAGGGCTTCTCGACGGCCGTCTACCTCTCGGAGGAGCTGGAGAACCCGCGCCGCAACGTCCCGCGGACCGTGCTGGCCACCCTCGCCATCTCCGCCGCCGTCATCCTGGTCCCGGTCATCGCCATCACCCTGGGCGCCCCCGACCTGGAGGCCCTCACCTCCGGCGACCTCGGCGCCATGGTGACCGCCTGGTCCAACTCGGCCGTCGGCACCTTCGTCAGCCTCTGCGTGGCCCTCGCCATCGTCAACGCGGGCATCGTCATGGTCATCCAGAACTCCCGGGTGCTGTTCGCCTCCGCCCGCGACAAGGCGTGGCCCGCACCGGTCAACTCCGCGCTCTCGCGGCTCGGCCGGTTCGGCTCCCCGTGGGTGGCCACCCTGCTCGTCGGCCTCCCCGGCGCGGCGATGTGCTTCGTCAACCTGGACACCCTCTACGGGGTCACCGGCGTCTCCGTGACCGGCATGTACCTGCTGGTCGCCGTGGCCTCGCTGGCCAGCCGGCGCGGTGCGCACCGCGAGGCCTCCGCCTGGCGGATGCCGCTGTGGCCCGCCGTCCCGGTCGTGCTGATTCTGGTGTTCGCGTACATCCTCACCCAGCAGGAGACCCAGTACCTGCTGTGGACCGGCGGGATCACCGCCGTCGCCACCGTGTACTGGGCGCTCTACCTCCGCCCGCACAAGGACACCCGCTGGCTGGTCACCATCCCGGTGGACGACGAGGACGAGGCGGCTCCGGCCGCGGCTCAGCCCGCCTCTGCGTAGCGGTCGCCCGGCAGCGGTGAGGTGCGGGGCCACGGGGTCGTATCCCGTGGCCCCGCACCTCTTTTCCGTACGTACGGCCCGGGCCGGGTCCGGACCCCGGCGCTGAGCGGCGTACCGCCGCAGTGGCGTCCCGCATGGTGGTACAGGTGTCTCGCCCGCGCCGCCGCCTTGGTCTATGCTCCGCGCCATGGCCGTCACCCAGCGCCTCCTGTCGCGCTCCTGTTGTCCCCGCTGACGTTCCCCTGCCCGGAACAGCCGGCCCCGCGGCCGATGCGCCGCCGCCCCGGCCCAGCCCCGGCGCCCGCCCGGGGCCCCGCGCTCCCGCCGCATCGGCCCTACCGTCACGCAGCCCCGTACCCCCGTACCCTCGGACACCCCCGACCCCCCGCACCCTCGCGCATCCCCTTCCGCTTCCGCTTCAGTCCCGGCGGTTCCCGCCTCCCGAAGGAGCCCGTTCGCCATGAGCAGCAGCCCCGCCCTCCTCGACGTCAGCCAGGCCCACGCCCGCCACTCCGAGTTCCGGATCGTCGATGTCCGCACCGCCGGCGAGTTCGCCTCCGGCCATCTGCCCGGCGCGCTGAACATCCCCCTCGACCGGATCGGCCGCTCCCTGGCCGAGCTGCGCGAGGCCGCGGAGCAGCAGGAGCTGCTGCTGGTGTGCGCCTCGGGGACCCGCTCGCAGAACGCGGTCCGGACGCTGGCCAAGCACGGCATCGCCGCCACCAGCCTCACCGGCGGCACCACCTCCTGGTCGGCCCACGGGCACCCGCTCGACTACCCCGCCGGGGGGCGGGGCCGGGTCTGGGCCATGGAGCGGCAGGTCCGGCTGGCCGCGGGCGGGCTCGTCCTCCTCGGCCTGGCCCTCGGCCTGCTGGTGCACCCGGCGTTCCAGCTGCTCAGCGCCGGGATCGCCGGCGGGCTCGTCTTCTCCGCCCTCACGGACACGTGCGGTATGGCCGTGGTCCTCGGCCGGCTGCCCTTCAACCGCCGCCGGTAGCCACCCCGATCCCTCCGCTGCCCGGCATCTGGGACGATTTCGTCCATCATCCGGACTCGGCTTGTCGATACCGCCCGGACACCGACAGGATGCACCCCATGGCCCCCGTACTCGTATCGCGTCGTCACGTAGATCTGCTGCGCGTGTCGACCATGCTCTGTCGGGCTGCCGTCTCCCGTACGCACGGCTGTTGATCTCACCGATCCGCCGTATCTGACTCCGTACGGATGAGTCCGCGCCGCTCGGCGCACCCTTCACCGCTTCCTCCCGCACCTCCTGCGACGCGCCGTCTCCCGCTGCCGCGGCCCCGACCCCTGGGCTGATCCCGGCCGCGCACCGGCCGCACCCCGGTCGCGCGGACTCCCGCATTCCTGCCCGCACTTCCCCGTACACGTGCCACCGCCGTCCGCGGCCCGCTCCTCGCGCGGCGGTGCACGTCACGCTGCTCCGACGAGGTTTCCCCATGCCCGAGAATCCGCTCCTGCTGCACTGGTTCCTGCCCACCGGCGGGGACGGCCGCGACCCCGGCGGGGTCACCGCCGTCCAGGGCCGCAGCCGCACGGCCACCCGCCGGCCCGCGGACGTGCCGTACCTCGCGCAGGTCGCCCGCGCCGCCGAACAGGCCGGATTCCATTCGCTGTTGACCCCGGTGGGGCTCGGCTGCGTCGATCCGTGGATCCTGACGGCCGCGCTCGCACAGCACACCACGCGGATCGGTTTCCTCGTGGCGTTCCGCGCGGGGTTCGCGAGCCCGACGCTGATCGCCCAACAGGCCGACGCCTTCCGCCGGTTCGCCGGGGGACGGCTCGGGCTCAACGTGGTGACCGGCGGCGATCCCGCCGAGCAGCGCGCCTACGGGGACGGGCTGGCGCACGACGAGCGCTACGCCCGCACCGACGAGGTGATGGCCGTGCTGCGGGACCTGCTGGACGGGAAGTCCGTGGACCACGAGGGCACCCACCTGCACATCGCGGGCGCCCGCCTCACCGATCCGCAGCTGCGCCACCCGGTGCCGCTCTACTTCGGCGGAGCCTCGCCCGCCGCCGAGGAGGTCGCCGCACGGCGGGCCGACGTACAACTGCTGTGGGGCGAGCCGCCGTCGGCCATTGCCGCCCGCATCGGGCGGCTGCGCGAGCGGGCCCGGGCGGCGGGCCGCACGGTCCGCTTCGGGCTGCGGCTGCACGTCATCAGCCGGGACTCCGCGGCCGAGGCCTGGGCCGAGGCGGACCGGATCCTCGCCGGGCTGGATCCGGCGGCGGTCCGGGCGACCCAGGAGCGGTTCGCCGCGATGGACTCCACCGGGCAGGCCCGGATGGCGGCCCTGCACGGCGGGGTCGCGGACGCCGAACGGCTGACGGTGGCGCCGAACCTGTGGGCAGGCATCGGGCTGGTCCGCGAGGGAGCGGGGACGGCCCTGGTCGGCTCGCACGACGAGGTCGCGACGCGGCTGGCGGAGTACCGGGCCCTGGGCATCGACGAGTTCATCCTGTCGGGCTATCCGCATCTCGAAGAGGCCTACCGGGTGGGCGAAGAGGTCGCCCCGCGCCTGCGCGCCCTGACCGGGGAGGCGGCCGCGTGACCGCGCTCACCACGGAGGCTCCGCACCGGCCCGCCCCAGCCGACACCTCGCCGGACGATGCCGCGCCGCGGTCCCGCGCCCGGATCCGGGAGGCGGTGCGCTGGTCGGCACTGCGCCTCCTCGCCCTGGCCGTGCTGCTCGCCGCCTGGCAGACGGCGGTGGCGGCCGAGCTGTGGCCGAGGGTGCTGGTCCCCTCGCCCGGTGAGGTGTGGCGGCAGTTCCTGCTGGCGTCCACCACGCACGACGGGGTCCGCGGCTACGGCGGCCACCTGCTGGTGGAGCACCTCGGGGTGAGCCTGGGCCGCATCGGCACCGGCTCCGCGTACGCCGTGCTCGCCGGGGTGCCGCTGGGACTGCTGATCGGTACCGTCCGGCCGATCGCGGTGGTGCTGGAGCCGGCCGTGACCTTCCTGCGCACCCTGCCGCCGCTCGCTTACCTCTCGCTGCTCGTCATCTGGTTCGGCATCGACGAGGCCCCCAAGATCTGGCTGCTGGTGATCGCCGCCCTGCCCCCGATCGCCGCGGCGACCGCGGCGGCGGTACGAACGGTTCCGGACGATCTCGTGGAAGCGGCGCGGGCGTTGGGCTCCGGTCCGGCCTCGCTGCTGCTGTCGGTGCGGCTGCCCGCGGCGCTGCCCGAGATCCTCACCGGCATCCGCATCGCCGTCGGGGTCGCGTACACCTCGGTCGTGGCCGCGGAGACCATCAACGGCGTGCCCGGCATCGGCGGCATGATCCGCGACGCCCAGCGCTACAACCAGACGGCCCTGGTGATCGCCGGCATCCTCGCCATCGGGCTGTCCGGGATCGTGCTCGACGCCCTGCTCCGCGCAATCGAGCGGTTCGCCGTCCCCTGGCGCGGCCGCGGCTGACGCCCGCCCCGCCCCCTCTCTCCCTCACCAACACCCTTTTTGAACACTGGAGTTCCACCATGCCCAGAAACGTCTCCCGCCGCGCCCTGCTGCTGGCCGCCGCCGTCGCCCTGACCGCTTCCACCACCGTCGCGTGCGGGGCGGACGGGGGCGACTCGGCCGACAAGCCGGGGCGGACCACCGTGCGGATCGCCTATCAGGCGATACCCAATGCCGACCTGATCGTGAAGAACCAGCGGCTGCTGGAGCAGGCCCTGCCCGAGGCCGAGGTGAAGTGGGTGAAGTTCGAGTCCGGCGGTGACGTCAACACGGCCGTGATCGCCGGTTCGGTGGACCTGGGCCTGGCCGGGTCGAGCCCCGTCACCAAGGGCCTGTCGGCCCCGCTGAACATCCCGTACAAGGTGGTGTGGATCCACGACCTGATCGGCGACAACGAGGCGCTGGTCGCCAAGCCGGGGATCGGGTCGGTCAAGGACCTCGCCGGGAAGAAGGTGGCCACGCCCTTCGGCTCCACCTCCCACTACTCGCTGCTCGCCGCGCTGAAGGCCGCCGGAGTGGACGCGGCCTCCGTGCAGACCATCGACCTCCAGCCGCAGGACGCCCTCGCGGCCTGGAAGCGCGGGGACATCGACGCGGCGTACGTGTGGACGCCGACGCTGAGCGAGCTGACCAAGGACGGGAAGGTGCTCGTCACGAGCCGGCAGCTCGCCGAGCAGGGCAAGCCCACCGCCGACCTGGGCGTGGTGACGAACGCGTTCGCGGCCAAGCACCCCGAGGTCGTCACGGCCTGGATCAAGGCGCAGGACCAGGCCGTCGGGCAGGCCCGTACCGCCCCCGACCAGGCCGCGAAGTCCATCGGGGCGGAGCTCGGGCTGCAGCCGGACGAGGCGAAGCGCCAGCTCTCGGAGCTGGTGCTGCTGAGCGCGAAGGAGCAGACCGGCCCCGAGTACCTCGGTACGCCCGGCGCCCCCGGGAAGCTGGCGGCGACCCTGCACGACGCGGCCGTGTTCCTGAAGGAGCAGAAGAAGGTGGACGCCGTTCCGGACGAGGCCGCCTTCGGCCGGGCCCTCGCGGTGGAGGAGCTCGGCCGTGCCGCGCACTGACCCCGCCTCCGGCGGCACCGCCGCGGGGACCGCCGCCGAGGAGCAGCTCGCCGTGGACCTCGCGGGGGTGTCGGTCCGCTACGGACCGGCGAAGCAGCCCGTGACCGTGCTCGACGCGGTGGACCTACGGGTTCGCGCAGGCGAGTTCGTCGTCCTGGTCGGCCCCTCGGGCTGCGGCAAGACCACCCTGCTGCGGGTGATCGCCGGCTTCGTCCGTCCGGCGTCGGGCACCGCCCTGGTCCGGGGCGGCGCCCCGCGTCCCGGGCGGGGCGCGGGGGTGGTGTTCCAGCAGCCGCGGCTGTTCCCGTGGCGCACGGTGGGCGGGAACCTCGGCTTCGCGCTGGCCCGCCACGGGGTGCCGCGGGCGCAGCGGCCGGGCCGGATCGCCGAGTTGCTGGAGCGCGTGGGGCTGCCCGGCATGGGCGGCCGCCGCACCTGGGAGCTGTCCGGTGGCCAGCAGCAGCGGGTGGCGCTGGCCCGCGCCCTGGCGGCGGAGCCCGAACTGCTGTTGATGGACGAGCCGTTCGCGGCCCTGGACGCACTGACCCGGGAGCGGCTCCAGGAGGAGGTCCGCTCCCTGGCCGGGCGGCTCGGCACGACGGTGCTGTTCGTGACGCATTCGGTGGAGGAGGCGGTGCTGCTGGGATCCCGGGTCCTGGTGATGGCGGCCGGGCCGGGCCGGGTGGTGACGGACCTCGCGGTGCCGCTCCCCCGGGACCCGGACACGGACGTCGCGGGGTTGCGGTCATCCGCCGAGTTCGCGCGGTTGCGCGGCCTGCTGGCCGGGGCGCTGCTCCCGGCCTGAGGGGCGCTCCTCGCCCGGGCGCCGTTCAGCGGCCCGGCACCACCGCCGGGCCGGCTCCGGCCAGGGTGAGCGCGCTGTTCACCAGGCCGACATGGCTGAACGCCTGGGGGAAGTTGCCGAGTTGGCGTCCGGAGACGGGGTCGTACTCCTCGGCGAGCAGCCCCACGTCGTTGCGTACGGCCAGCAGCCGCTCGAAGAGCTCGCGGGCCTCCTTCTCCCGGCCGGTCAGGTACAGGGCGTCGGTCAGCCAGAACGAGCAGGCGAGGAAGGCGCCTTCGTCTCCGGGCAGGCCGTCCACCGAGAGCCCCTCGGTGCTGTAGCGGCGGACCAGGCCGCTGCGACCCAGCTCCTCGCGCACCGCGTCGACCGTGCCGATGACGCGGGGGTCGTCGGGCGGCAGGAATCCGACGCGGGGGATGAGGAGGGTGGCCGCGTCCAGCTCGCGCGAGCCGTAGTACTGGGTGAAGGTGCTCCGCTCGGGGTCGTAGGCGTTCTCGCACACGTCGCGGTGCACCGCGTCCCGCATGGCGCGCCAGCGGTCCACGTCGCCGTGCAGCTTGGGGTTGAGTTCCAGGGTGCGCACGGCCCGGTCGGCGGCCACCCAGGCCATCACCTTGGAGTGGGTGAAGTGGCGGCGCGGGCCGCGCACTTCCCACAGGCCCTCGTCGGGGCGGTGCCAGTTCTGCTCCAGGAAGTCCAGGAGCGCGAGCTGGATCTTCCAGGAGTGCCATTCGGCGGGCAGTCCGGCGGAGCGGGCCACGTACAGGGAGTCGAGGACCTCTCCGTAGACGTCGAGCTGGAGCTGGTCGACGGCCGCGTTGCCGACCCGGACGGGCGCGGAGGACGCGTACCCCTTGAGCCAGGGCAGTTCGCTCTCGGGGATGCGCCGCTCGCCGCCGATCCCGTACATGATCTGCAGGTCGGCCGGGTCGCCGGCGACGGCCCGCAGCAGCCACTCCCGCCAGGCGCGGGCCTCCTCCAGGTAGCCGGTGGCCAGCAGCGAACCGAGGGTGAGGGTGGAGTCGCGGAGCCAGCAGTAGCGGTAGTCCCAGTTGCGGACGCCGCCGAGCTCCTCCGGCAGGGAGGTCGTGGCGGCGGCGGCGATCCCGCCGGTCGGGGCGTAGGTGAGGGCCTTGAGGGTGATCAGGGAGCGGACGACGGCTTCCCGGTGGGGGCCCTCGTACGTGCACTGGGCGGTCCATTCCCGCCAGTCGGCGAGGCTCTGTTCCAGGGCGGCGTACGGGTCCAGGGGCTCGGGGCGCGATTCGTGCGAGGGGTGCCAGGTGAGCACGAAGGCGACGCGCTCGCCCGCGGCGACGGTGAACTCGGAGCGGGTGCTCATGCCCTCGCCCCACGTGCGCACGGAGGGTTCGCTGCGCAGCCACACGGCGTCGGGCCCGGCGACGGCGACCCGGTCGCCCTCGCGGTTGCCGCCGCGCCGGACCCAGGGCACGACGTGCCCGTAGTCGAAGCGCAGGCGCACGGTGCTGCTCACGGTCGATTCGCCGGTGAGGCCTTCGACGATCCGCATGACGTCGGGCGCGTTGTCGCGCTGCGGCATGAAGTCGACGACCTTGAACGAGGCGCCGTCCTCGGTCTCCCAGAAGGATTCCAGGACGAGCGTGCCGTCGATGTAGGCGCGGCGGGTGCAGCGGGCGGCATCGGGGGCGGCGGCCGGGGCGATGCGCCAGTGGCCGTTCTCCTCGTCGCCGAGGAGGGCGGCGAAGCAGGCGGCCGAGTCGAAGCGCGGCAGGCACAGCCAGTCGATGGACCCGTCGCGGCCGACCAGCCCACTGGTCATCAGGTCGCCGATGAGTGCGTAGTCTTCGATGGGTTGTGTCATTTAGGGCACTTTCCCGCGGATGCCCGCACTCAATCAGCCCGTACGGGTCCCCGCGCGCCGCCGCCCCCGGGACGGCTCAGTTCCGTACGAGGAGCAGCGCGCCCGCGGTCACGACGCCGAGGCCGACCGCGAGGGCGCCGTGGGCGAGGCGGTGGCCGCGCAGGACGGGCAGGAAGCGGTCTAGGGCGTACCGGCCGGGGCCGGTGAGCGCGAGGGCGGCGGCGCCGGCGGTGAGCAGGAGCTCGTACTCGATGCCCTGCGGGGCGAAGAAGGAGCCGGTGCCCTTCACGGCGATCGCGTTGATCATGGTGCCGACCAGGGCGGCGCCCGCCAGCGGTGTGAGCAGCCCGAGGACGAGGCCGAGTCCGCCGAGGGTCTCGGTCAGGCCTGCGAGGACGGCCATGACGTCGCCCGCCGGGTATCCGCTGGCGGTGAAGAACTGCCCGGTGCCGCTGACGCCTCCGCCGCCGAACCAGCCGAAGAGCTTCTGGGCGCCGTGGCCGGCCATGGTCAGGCCGAGGACCACGCGCAGGAGCAGCAGGCCGGCGTCGTGGGCGGGGGTGGACGGCGCCGGGAGGGAGGTTCGGGCGAGCGGCGCGGCCGATGCGCCGTTCCGCGGCTTCGGCGTGGTGACGGAGGGGCTGGTCATGGGGGTCCCTAAGAATGTGAGGCGGTCCGGGAGGACCGGGTGTGGCTGATGGGGGTCTGTCGTTGATGACTTCGAAGGAATGGCCGCCCGGT
>NZ_JBITDL010000037.1:0-80404 GCF_044454225.1 Streptomyces sp. NPDC051563 | reverse complement strand
CGGTGAACGTCTCCACCCACAACACCTCAGCCCGCAACACCCCACCCATACAAGAGGAATGCCCCATCCCAGATGTTCTGCAACAACCTTTAGAGTGGGCCGGAAAACCATTTCGCAGATCAGGCCTGGATCACGCGTGGATCATGCGCGGATCGCTCGCCGGAATCGACGACAGCAGGGAGCGCGTGACGTGCGGCCAGTCGGCAGCAAGTACCTGCTCGAGGAGCCGCTCGGGCGCGGCGCCACGGGCACCGTCTGGCGCGCCCGCCAGCGTGAGGCGGCCGGTGCGGAGGCGGCGGTGGCCGGTCACCCCGGCGAGACCGTGGCCATCAAGGTCCTCAAGGAGGAGCTGGCCCAGGACCCGGACATCGTCATGCGCTTCCTGCGCGAGCGCTCGGTCCTGCTGCGTCTGACCCACCCCAACATTGTCCGCACCCGCGACCTCGTCGTCGAGGGCGATCTCCTCGCCCTCGTCATGGACCTGATCGACGGCCCGGACCTGCACAAGTACCTCCGCGAGAACGGCCCCTTCACCCCGGTCGCCGCGAGCCTGCTCACCGCCCAGATCGCGGACGCGCTCGCCGCCAGCCACGCCGACGGCGTGGTCCACCGCGACCTGAAGCCCGCCAACGTCCTGGTCGACGAGCGCGACGGCCAGATGAAGCCGATGCTCACCGACTTCGGCATCGCACGCCTGGCGGACTCCCCGGGTCTGACGCGCACCCACGAGTTCGTCGGCACCCCGGCCTACGTCGCCCCCGAATCCGCCGAGGGCCGCCCCCAGACCTCCGCCGTCGACATCTACGGCGCCGGCATCCTGCTCTACGAGCTGCTCACCGGCCGGCCGCCCTTCGCGGGCGGCACCGCGCTGGAGGTCCTGCACCGCCACCTCAGCGAGGAGCCGCAGCGCCCGCCGAACGTGCCCGAGCCGCTGTGGACGGTCATCGAGCGCTGCATGCGCAAGGAGCCCTACGAGCGCCCGAGCGCGCAGAGCCTGGCGCGCGGCCTGCGCGTGGTCGCCTCCGGCATCGGCGTGCACTCCACGGCCGCCGAGGTCGAGGCCGCCCTCGGCGTCGGCGCGCTCCTCGCCCCCGACCCCTCGCCCGCGCCGGTCCCCGAGACCCCGGGCGCCGCGGACCCGACGCAGATGCTGCCCGGCCGGGCCGGGGCCTCCCCGATGGCCGCCTCGCCGATGGGGGCCTACGACCCCAACGCCATGACCAGCGTGATGCCGCCGGTCGGCGCGGCCGACGCCACGTCCGTGCTCCCGAGCACCGGTGCGCCCGGCGCCGACCCGACCTCCGTGATGCCGCCCGTGCAGCGGCCGGACCAGCCGCATCCGTGGCAGTCGCAGATGCAGGCGGCCCGCGACCGCAACGAGCAGACGCAGATGCAGTACCTGGACCCGAGCGAGGACCCCCTGCGCCGCCGGCCGCAGCGCCAGGGCCCGCCGCCGCAGCAGCAGTACCAGCAGCCGCAGCGACCCCAGCAGCCTCCGCAGCCGCAGCGCCCGCAGCAGCAGCCGTACCGGCAGGCGCCGCCGCCGCAGCAGTACCAGCAGCCTCAGCAGTACCAGCAGCAGCAGTACTCGCCGCCGCCCCCGCCGCAGCACTATCAGCCGCAGCAACAGCAGCACCCCCAGCAGTACCAGCAGCCTCAGCAGCAGCCCCAGTACCGCCAGCCCCAGCAGCCCCAGCAGCAGCCCCCGCAGGGTCCGCCGCCGGGCCGCCGGCCGGAGCGGCGGGAGCCCCGCGAGCCGCGCCGCAGCGCGAACCCGGTGAAGATCCCGGGGCTGGGCTGCCTCAAGGGCTGCCTGGTGATGATCCTGGTGTTCTTCGTCGCGGGCTGGCTGGTCTGGGAGCTGACCCCGCTCCAGGAGTGGGTCGGCACCGGCCGCGGCTGGTGGGACCAGGTGTGGACCTGGGGTTCGGACGCCGTGGACTGGGTCACCGCGATCGGTGACTCCGCGGGCGGAGGTTCGACCGGCTGATCCCACCGCGCCCCTGAGCGTGCCGCGCACCGGCACAATCCACCCGAACCGGGCCTTGTGCCGGTGACTTCGTGGATTTGTCGACTTCCGGGACGTGATTTCGCCCGCAGAAGTGAAGGTCGCCGCGATCCGTGGACTCCAACACCCACCCGGCCGCGTAGCTTTGGTGCGTACGCCAGCCGCTGAGGGAGCAGTTGTGGCACGGAAGATCGGCAGCCGGTACACCGCGCACCAGATCCTGGGACGCGGCAGCGCGGGCACGGTGTGGCTGGGCGAGGGGCCTGACGGCCCCGTCGCCGTCAAACTGCTGCGCGAGGACCTCGCGTCCGACCAGGAACTCGTCGGACGGTTCGTCCAGGAGCGCAGCGCGCTCCTGGGCCTGGAGCACCCGCACGTCGTCTGCGTCCGCGACCTCGTCGTGGACGGCAACGACCTCGCCCTCGTCATGGACCTCGTCCGCGGTACGGACCTGCGCACGCGCCTCGACCGCGAGCGGCGGCTCGCCCCCGAGGCGGCCGTCGCCATCGTCGCGGACGTCGCCGACGCGCTGGCCGCGGCGCACGCGGCCGGGGTCGTGCACCGGGACGTGAAGCCGGAGAACGTCCTGCTCGACATGCAGGGCCCGCTCGGCCCGGGCGGCGCGCATCCGGCGCTGCTCACCGACTTCGGCGTGGCCAAGCTCATCGACTCACCGCGGCGGTCCACCGGCGGCCGGGCCTCGGCCCCCACCACCCGGATCATCGGCACGCCCGACTACCTCGCGCCGGAGATCGTGGAGGGACTGCCGCCGCGCGCCGCGGTGGACATCTACGCCCTGGCCACCGTGCTGTACGAACTGCTCGCCGGTTTCACGCCGTTCGGCGGCGGGCATCCCGGGGCGGTGCTGCGGCGCCACGTGACGGAGACCGTCGTCCCGCTGCCCGGCATCCCCGACGAGCTGTGGCAGCTGATGGTCCAGTGCCTGGCGAAGGCCCCCGCCTCGCGGCTGCGGGCCTCGGAACTCTCCCTGCGGCTGCGGGACCTGCTGCCGCTGCTGGCGGGGATGCCGCCGCTGGACGTGGACGAGCCGGACGAGCCCGAGCAGCCGGAGTTCGCGGAACCGGAGGCCGTCGCCGATCCGGCTCGGCGCCGGGGTGTGGTGCCGCTGGTGCCCGGCTCCGCCACGGACTCCAACCGGGACACCCACACCTCGATGCGGGTGCCGGGGCCGGACGAGCTGGCGGGCGGGGCCCTGGGCACGGCGCGGGTGCCGCGGCCCGCCGGGGGGCACCGGCCCGGGTCCGCGCGGCACCGGGCGGAGGCCGTCCGCAAGCGGAGGCTCGCGCTGTCGGCTGCGGCCGTAGCCCTGGCCGCGGCGGTCGGCGTCGGCAGCTGGCTGGCCGTCTCCTCCGACTCGGCGCCGCCCCAGGACGACAAGCAGTCGGGCTCGACGGCCCCGTAGCGCCGCATGCGGGTGTGCAGCCCTGCGGGGCGAAGTCCCCTACCCGCCCTTCGCCCGTTCCCCGGGGCTGCGCCCCGGACCCCCTGGGGCTCCGCCCCAGACCCCGCGCCTCAAACGCCCGCGGGGCTGGATTGTGCCGCTGCGCGGCAAACCAGCCGGACGCCGGCCAAACTCAGCCCCTCCGGCGTTTGAGGAGCGGGGGTCCGGGGGCTGGCCCCCGGGAACGGGTCCGGGCGGAGCCCGGGGAACGGTGGAAGGGCGGGTAGGGGACAGCCCCGCAGGGCTCCCGGGGCGGGCTACGCGCCGGAGACCAGTTCCGGGTGCCAGCGCCGTGCCACCGCCGGGTGCGCCCGGACCCAGCCCTTCAGCTCGTTGCGCCCGTACTCCGCGTGGAGCGGGTTCGCCGCGTCGTGCGCTATCCCCGGCGCCCCGCCGAGGTAGTCGCCCGGGACCGTCTCGATGACCGCGTCCAGGCGCGGGTTGTAGAAGAACGGCACCGAGAACCGCTCCACGCCCCCCGCCGGACTCACCACGCGGTGGTCCGTCGCCGTCAGGTACCCCTCCGTCGCGATCTCCAGCAGCTCGCCCAGGTTGACCACGAAGGCCCCCGGCAGCGGCGGCACGTCCAGGAAGGCCCCGTCCCGGACCACCTGGAGCCCGCCCACCGAGTCCTGGAGGAGCAGGGTGAGGAAGCCGTAGTCCTTGTGGGCCCCGACCCCCTGGTCGGTGCCCGTCGGGGCGGCTCCCGGGTAGCGGATCAGCTTCGTGTGCAGGTGGGGCCGGTCGGCGAAGGCGGCGTCGAAAAAGTCCGCCGGTGCGCCGATCGAGGCGAGCAGCTCCCGGAGCAGCCGGTGGGCCACCGCCGCCAGCCGGGACTGCCACTCCAGCACCACGTCCCGCAGTTCCGGAAGCGCCGCGGGCCACTGGTTCGGGCCCTCCAGCCACTGGTACGCCGGGTCGTCCGGCCCCACTTCCCGGGCGGCCCGCTCCGCGCCCACGTCGAGCTGGTCGCGCCAGTCGGATGCCCCGCCGGTCAGCTCGTGCCCGATGCGGGTGTACCCCCGGAAGTGCGGGGAGTTCAGATTGCTCACGGCCAGCCGGTCGGCCTCCGGGAGGGCGAAGAACGCCCTGGTCAGCTCGAGGATGCGGGCGGTTTCCGAGGCAGTGACCCCATGCCCTGTGAGGTGCAGGAAACCGCTGTCCCGGGCGGCCGCGTGCAGTTCCTTGCGGAAGGAGTCGCGCAGCGCCGGATCATCGGCCTGGGAGAGGTCCAGTACCGGGAGCAAGGGGTCCTCGGACGCGGCAGAGGCCGAAGAAGAGCGAGAAGAGGGAGAAGAAGAAGGAGAAGAAGCGGAAGGGTGCGCGGACGGCATGACGGCTCCGTTTCGGATGTCACGGGGTCCTGTCCCCAGGGGTGGCGGGGGCCGCGGCTGGGGAGGGCCGCCGGCAGGGTTGGCGCCGGGGCCGCGAGGCCGCGTACAGGACCAAGTCGGATCGGGGTGGATCAGGCTTGGGGATGGTCCGGCGGCAGACAACTCGTCGTCGTGACACGCATGTGGTCCACATGGCGGCGCTTGACGAGGAAGACGGTCATATCGTGAGCGTACGCCCGTACGAACCGTCATTAGTACGGGGGATTCGGCCTGGCCGGAGAGCCGCCCCCGGGGACCGGCTACGCTGGACCCGTGGCAGTCGTCGATGTTTCCGAAGAGCTGAAGTCCCTCTCCTCGACCATGGGGTCGATCGAGGCCGTCCTGGACCTCGACAAGCTGAGGGCAGATATCGCCGTGCTCGAGGAGCAGGCCGCCGCGCCGTCCCTGTGGGACGACCCGGAGGCCGCTCAGAAGATCACGAGCAAGCTTTCGCACCTCCAGGCGGAGGTCCGCAAGACCGAGAACCTGCGCGGGCGCATCGACGACCTCGCGGTGCTGTTCGACCTCGCCCAGGAGATGGACGACGCGGACACCCTCGCCGAGGCGGAGACCGAGCTGGTTTCCGTGCGCAAGGCGCTGGACGAGATGGAGGTCCGCACCCTGCTCTCCGGCGAGTACGCCGAGCGCGAGGCGCTGGTCAACATCCGGGCCGAGGCCGGCGGCGTGGACGCCTCCGACTTCGCCGAGCGCCTCCAGCGCATGTACCTGCGCTGGGCCGAGCGGCACGGCTACCCGACCGAGATCTACGAGACCTCGTACGCGGAAGAGGCCGGCATCAAGTCGACCACCTTCGTGGTCAAGGCCCCGTACGCCTACGGCACCCTCTCCGTCGAGCAGGGCACCCACCGCCTCGTCCGGATCTCGCCCTTCGACAACCAGGGCCGCCGCCAGACCTCCTTCGCGGGCGTCGAGGTGCTGCCGGTCGTCGAGTCCAGCGACCACGTCGAGATCGACGAGGGCGAGCTGCGCGTGGACGTGTACCGCGCCTCGGGCCCCGGCGGCCAGGGCGTCAACACGACCGACTCCGCGGTGCGCATCACGCACCTGCCGACCGGCATCGTGGTCTCGTGCCAGAACGAGCGCTCGCAGATCCAGAACAAGGCCAGCGCGATGAACGTTCTCCAGGCCAAGCTGCTCGAGCGGCGCCGCCAGGAGGAGAAGGACAAGATGGACGCCCTCAAGGACGGCGGAAGCTCCTGGGGCAACCAGATGCGGTCCTACGTCCTGCACCCGTACCAGATGGTCAAGGACCTCCGGACGGAGTTCGAGGTCGGCAACCCGCAGGCGGTGCTCGACGGCGAGATCGACGGCTTCCTGGAGGCCGGGATCCGCTGGCGCAAGCAGCAGGAGCAGACCGCGTAGGTTCCGCCCGGGTGCCGCGCAGGTTCCCGTGGAACAGCCGGAAGGGCCCGGACGCCGTCGAGGTGTCCGGGCCCTTCCGTTCGTGCGTCTCCTGCGTCTACTGCGTCTGATCGGGACGTGGCGGCTGAGGAACTACGCCGTCTGCTGGGCCACCAGTGCCAGCGCGGCCACCAGGATCACCAGCAGCGCGACGAGCGCCACCGGGTTCAGTCCACCGGAGAAGGGGCCCTCCTGCTGGAGGCGCTCCCGGTTCGCCCGGCACACGCGGCAGCGGCCCTGGCTGACGGGTCCGGCGCAGTTCGCGCACACGAGCCGGTCATATGTCATGCGCTCCTCCTCTCGTCCCCTCGGTTACAACGGTCGCGGGAACGGGTCCGTTCCCCCTCCCACTGTGCCAGCTTCGATGACATTCGGCGCGGCCCCTCCGGGCAATCGCGGTCGTACACCTCTCGGACCAGGGGATATATCGGGCAACTCCGGACGCCGGGTCCACACCTCGCGCCTGTTCGCGTATGGTCACGGACACCTACTCCCGGCGACCGTGGTGCACCCGTGATCCGATTCGACAACGTCTCCAAGTCCTACCCGAAGCAGAGCCGCCCCGCACTCAGAGATGTCTCCCTGGACATCGCGAAGGGCGAGTTCGTCTTCCTGGTCGGCTCCTCCGGCTCCGGCAAGTCCACCTTCATGCGGCTCATCCTGCGCGAGGAGCGGGCGAGCCACGGCCAGGTGCACGTCCTGGGCAAGGACCTCGCCAAGCTCTCCAACTGGAAGGTTCCGCAGATGCGGCGCCAGCTGGGGACCGTCTTCCAGGACTTCCGCCTGCTGCCCAACAAGTCGGTGGCCGACAACGTGGCCTTCGCCCAGGAGGTCATCGGCAGACCGCGCGGCGAGATCAAGAAGGCCGTTCCCCAGGTCCTGGAGCTCGTCGGCCTCGGCGGCAAGGAGGACCGGATGCCCGGCGAGCTCTCCGGTGGTGAGCAGCAGCGCGTGGCCATCGCCCGTGCCTTCGTCAACCGGCCGGCGCTGCTGATCGCGGACGAGCCCACCGGCAACCTGGACCCCCAGACCTCCGTCGGCATCATGAAGCTGCTGGACCGGATCAACCGGACCGGCACCACCGTGATCATGGCGACCCACGACCAGCAGATCGTCGACCAGATGCGCAAGCGCGTCATCGAACTCGAGCAGGGCCGTCTCGTCCGCGACCAGTCGCGCGGCGTCTACGGCTACCAGCACTGAAAGGCTCCTGAGACGCGATGCGCGCCCAGTTCGTCATGTCGGAGATCGGGGTCGGTCTCCGCCGCAATCTGACCATGACCTTCGCGGTCATCATCTCCGTGTCCCTGTCGCTGGCCCTGTTCGGCGGTTCCCTGCTCATGCGCGACCAGGTGAGCAAGATGAAGGGGTACTGGTACGACAAGGTCAACGTCTCCATCTACCTCTGCAACAAGAGCGATGCCGAGGCGACCAACGGGGCCTCCTGCTCCAAGGGTGCGGTGACCCCGGAGCAGAAGCAGGCCCTGGAGAAGGAACTCAAGGGGATGGACCTCGTCGAGGCCGTCACCTACGAGTCCTCCGACGAGGCCTTCAAGCACTACAAGGAGCAGTTCGGGCACACCGCCCTGGCCGCGTCCATCACCCCGGACCAGATGCCGGAGTCCTTCCGGGTGAAGCTCAAGCAGCCGGAGAAGTACAAGGTCATCACGACCTCCTTCTCCGGACGTGACGGCGTCCAGTCGGTCGAGGACCAGCGCACCGTGCTGGACAACCTCTTCAGACTCCTCGGCTACCTCAACTGGGCCGCCCTCGGCATCATGCTGATCATGCTGATCGTGGCCCTGCTGCTGATCGTCAACACGGTGCGCGTCTCGGCCTTCAGCCGTCGGCGCGAAACCGGGATCATGCGGCTGGTGGGAGCCTCCAGCTTCTACATCCAGGTGCCGTTCATCATGGAGGCGGCCTTCGCCGGCCTGATCGGCGCGCTGTTCGCCTGCGGGATGCTCGGGGCGGGCCAGTACTTCGTGATCGACCACGGTGCCGCGCTCCGCGACAAGATGGAGCTCATCAACTTCATCGGCTGGGACTCGGTGCTGACCAAGCTGCCGCTCGTCCTCGTCATCGGCGTACTGATGCCCTCGCTGGCGGCCTTCATCGCGTTGCGCAAGTACCTGAAGGTGTGACGAGCGCCCCGCGAGCGGTACGGCCAACCACCCGTACCATCGCGGGCCTTGTCCTAGACTCGGCGCCATGCCGGGACTGCCCGCCCTCTGTCTCCGGCCCCGTGACGTACGTCGCGGGGCCGTTTTGACGTTGGTCTTCCTCGCCGCCGTGGGGGCCGGCGCCTGTACCGGGAGCTGGGACCGCGCCGCCTCCGGGCCGTCCGCCGCCCCCGCCGCCCTGGTGGCGGCCACGGAGTCCGCCGCGGGACAGCCAGGGCCGCGTGCACCGGTTCGGGCGCCGCGTGAGGCGGCCACCGCCGACCGGGACGCGGTGGCCCGCGCGGCGGCCGAAGCCGTCGCCGAGGGCAAGTCCGCCAAGTCGGCGGCCCAGGACGTGGTCAGCCGCAGCGGGGACCGCTGGGCCGCGGTGTACGACCAGGGCGAGTACGAGGCCTTCGCCGACGACCTGGACGGCCAGTGGACGGGCGTCGGCCTGTGGGCCGGGCGGCGGCGCGACGGCCGCATCGAGGTCGACCGGGTCCAGCCCGGCAGCCCCGCGGCGCGGGCCGGGATGCGCGCCGGGGACCGCCTCCTCAGCATCGACGGGCAGGGCGTGACCGGGCTCGGGGTGGCCGAGGTGGTGTCCCTGCTGCGCGGTGAGGCCGGCACCCCCGTGCAGCTGAAGCTGACCCGCGCCGGGGCCGACCTGACGGAGACGGTGCGGCGCGAGAAGCTGCGCAGCGAGCCCGTGACGGTACGGGAACTGCCCGGCGGGATCACGGTCATCAAGGTCGCCTCCTTCACCCGGGGTTCCGGCGACCTGGTCCGCTCCGCCGTCCGCGCCGCCCCGGCCGGCGGCGGGGTCATGCTCGACCTGCGCGGCAACACCGGCGGCCTGGTCACCGAGGCCGTGACGGCCGCCTCCGCCTTCCTGGACGGCGGGCTGGTGGCGACGTACGACGTGCGCGGGGCGCAGCGCGCCCTCTACGCGGCCCCGGGCGGCGACACGGCCCGCCCGCTGGTGGCGCTGATCGACGGCGGCACGATGAGCGCGGCCGAGCTGGTCACCGGAGCCCTCCAGGACCGCGGCCGGGCGGTGGCGGTCGGCACCCGCAGCTTCGGCAAGGGCGCGGTGCAGATGCCGACGGAGCTGCCCGACGGATCGGTGGCGGAGCTGACGGTGGGCACGTACCGCACTCCGGCGGGCCGCAGCCTGGACGGCACGGGCATCACCCCCGACCTGGCGGCGGCGGACCGGGTCGAGGAACGGGCCCGCACGGTATTGAGTGGCATCGGGGTGGGTCCGTAGTGCGAAAATGACCGCACTATGGCTAAGGAAACAGGGCGCAAGCTGATCGCCCAGAACAAGAAGGCGCGGCACGACTACACGATCATCGACACCTACGAGTGCGGCCTCGTGCTCACGGGTACCGAGGTCAAGTCCCTGCGCCAGGGACGCGCCTCGCTGGTGGACGGCTTCGTGTCGGTGGAGAGCGGCGAGGCCTGGCTCTACAACGTGCACGTGCCGGAGTACAGCCAGGGCACCTGGACCAACCACAGCGCGCGCCGCAAGCGCAAGCTCCTCCTGCACCGCGAGGAGATCGACAAGCTGGAGTCGAAGACGGGGGAGACGGGCAACACGATCGTGCCGCTCGCCCTGTACTTCAAGGACGGCCGGGCGAAGATCGAGATCGCGCTGGCGAAGGGCAAGAAGGAGTACGACAAGCGGCAGGCGCTGCGCGAGAAGCAGGACACGCGCGAGACGAACCGGGTGATCTCGGCCGTGAAGCGCAAGGAGCGCGGCCAGCTTTAATCTTCTGGCATGCAGTGGTCCACTTCGCGTACGATGGCGTCAGCACCACGCGCTTGCGGGTGGCGCCGGTCGGGCGGGACGCATGGAGAGCGCCTGCTGGATCTCATAACTGAACAGCTTGAAACATGGGGATGATCGGTTTCGACAGCGGATGTCGATGTAGGGGAAGCGAGCCGAGGAAGCGGCAATGATCTCGTTAACCATATGTCGCAAACAATAATCGCCAACTCCAAGAGCGATAACTCCCGCTTCACCCTCGCTGCCTAATAACAGTGAGCTGAAGCCTCTGTGAGGAGCGTCAGCCCGGAAGTGGTCCCGGTCCGGATCCTGGCGTCAATTAGGGATCTAAACCTCTAACTCCGGTCACGGGGGATAGAGGGAAATCAAACAGTGACTGAGCCCGTCGGAGACTTGTCCGTGTGATCTCCGGGGCCGAGAAAAGCGCAGCGGAATGCGCTCGGAGAAGCCCTACTTCTGCACCGTTGGACGCGGGTTCGATTCCCGCCATCTCCACAACCCCCATGTTGGGTAAAGGCCCCGCGGCCCTCAGGCTGCGGGGCCTTTGTCGTGCCCGTCAGCGATGTGTGACGGTCCGGAGGAGTCCGACTCCGCCCAGGAGGAGTGCCAGCAGGGCCGCCCCCGCGGGCAGGGCGTACGGGGCCGTGGTGCCCCAGTGGTCGATCGCCGCGCCGGCCGTCGCGGAGCCGGCGGCGATGCCTGCGAGGAGGGCGGTGAAGGCGAGGGTCATGCCCTCGTTGAGGCGGCCCGGCGGGGTGACGGCGTGGATCCGGGACATCGCGGTCACCATGACCGGGGCCGTGGCCATGCCGGCCAGCAGCAGGGCCAGGGCCAGGGGGAGCAGGGAGCCGGTGGCCGCCGCCGCCCAGGGCAGGGCCATGGCGAGGGCCAGGACACCGAGGCAGACGGGGAGCGTGCGCGGGCGCAGGGTGCCGTAGAGCAGGCCCGCGGCGCAGGAGCCGGCGGCCTGGAGGGCGAGGACCGGGCCCGAGAGCCCGCCGAGGCCGTGGGCGCCCAGGTGGGCGATGGAGGTGATCTCCATGGAGCCGAACATCGCGCCGAGCGCGAGGAAGAGCGGCAGCAGTCCGCCCAGGGCGCGGAGCGGGGAGGGCCCCCGGACCGCGGGCGCCGGCGGGGGTTCGGTGGCGCGGTGGGCCGTGAAGACCAGCATCCCGGTGAGCAGCAGGGCGGCCCCGGCGAGGGCGCCCGCCTCCGGGAAGGCGGCGGTGCACAGGAAGGCGGCGGCCACCGGCCCGAGCATGTAGGCCAGTTCGTCCGCGGCCTGTTCGAAGGACATCGCGGTGTGCCGGGAGGCCGGGTCGTCCCGCAGCAGGTGGGTCCAGCGGGCGCGGGACATGCCGCCGATGTTGGGGGTGGTCGCGGTGGCGGCGTAGGAGGCGAAGAGGGTCCACGCGGGGGCGCCGGTCCGGACGCACACGACGAGGGAGAGCGAGCCGAGGACCGCGATCAGGGTGGCGGGCACGGCGACCCTGGCCTGCCCGTGCTGGTCGACCAGCCGGGCCGTCCAGGGCGCCACCAGGGCGGTGGCGGCCAGACCGGCGGCCACGACCGCCCCGGCGAGGGCGTACGAACCGCGCTGCCCGGAGATCATCATGACGGCGCTGATGCCGAACATGCCCATGGGGAGCCGGGCGATGAGGTTCCCGGTGGTGAACCCGCGGGTGCCGGGAAGCGCGAAGAGCCGCCGGTACGGGCCCGGGGCGCGGGCCGGCAGTCCGGCGCGGGTCCGTTGCGCAGCGCGGGCCGGGTGCGCCGCGCGGTACGGGTGCGCAGCCCGGTACGGGTGCTCCTGCCGTGCCGGGGCGGCGGCGAGGACCAGCGTGCTGCCGGAGACGGCCATGAGCGGGCCGCGCGAGGCCGGGGTGACCGGCGGGGCAACCGGCGGGGTGGTGGGCATGGATCAAGGCTCGGGCCGGGGGCCGTCAGCGGTCCAACACCTGTTCAGGGCCGATTCACCGCTCTGCGTTGTCAGTCCGCCCGCCGTTGTCTAGTCTCCGCAGGTGACGCCCCGAGACGTGGAACCCCGCCTGCTGCGCGCCTTCCTCGCCGTGGCCGAGGAACTGCACTTCACCCGCGCCGCCGCCCGGCTCTACCTGGCCCAGCAGGCGCTCAGCCGGGACGTGCGCCGGCTCGAACAGATCCTGGGCGCGCCCCTGTTCGTCCGGACCACCCGCGCCGTGGAGCTGACCCCGGACGGGGAGCGGCTGCTGCCCCTGGCCCGGGGAGTGCTGCGCGCCCACGAGGAGCTGGCCGGGGCGTTCGCGGGGCCCCGGCCGCTGCTCGTCGACCTCAACACCGACGGGCCCGGTACCGCCCGCAGCATCCTGGACCGGGCCCGCGAACTGGCCCCCGACTGCGAGCTGATGGCCCGCTTCGAGTCCGGGCTCACCCACGCCGCCGCCGAGATCGCCGCGGGCCGCCTCGACGTCTCCTTCGGGTACGCCGACGGCCTCGACCCGGGCCTGCGGGCCCGCCTCGACACGGCGCCCGTACGGTACGAGCCGCTCGCCGTGCTGCTGCCCGAGGGGCACGCGCTGGCCGCGCTGGACTCCGTACCGCTGGACGCGCTGCGCGGCGAGACGGTGTACACCGGGGCCGGGAACCCGCGGACCCGGGAGTGGACCGGGCTGGCGCGCGAGCTGTTCGCCGGCCGGGGCATCGCGCCGGCGCCGCCCGCGCCGGTGGCGGTGGGCAAGGACGAGTTCCGCCGGGTCATGGCCAAGACGGGCCATCCGGTCCTCGCCACGGTGGGCTTCGTCGACCTGCCCGGCTGCGTCAAGCGGCCGCTGACAGCCCCGGTGCCACTGTCGCCGCTCTCCATGGTGTGGCGCAAGGGAGCGGGCCATCCCGGGCTGGACGCGCTGCGCCGCGCCGCCGCCGAGCTCGGGGCGGGGCACGGCTGGCTGGACGTGCCGCCGGACAGCTGGCTGCCCGGCTCGCTCACACCGGCCCCGGACGGCGGGTGAGAGCAAGGTTTCCCGCCGGTCATCCGGCGGGGACCGGGGCCGAAACGAGCCCTTCCTACGGTCGTCACCACGGACGGGACGCGAGGAGCCGCCGAGCCCGCCGAGCCCGCCGAGCCGCCGAGCAGATGAGCCCGACGCCCCGGACGAGCCCGACGAGCCCGATGTGTGCGCCGAGCGCGACGTGATCGCAGCAGCTGTGGAGGCGTGTGATGACCAGTACGACCGCACCGCGCAAGGGTGGCCGCTGGATCGAGCGGTGGGACCCCGAGGACGAGACCTTCTGGCGGGAGACGGGGGAGAAGACCGCCCGCCGCAACCTGCTCTACTCCGTGCTCTCCGAGCACATCGGGTTCTCGATCTGGTCGCTGTGGTCCGTGATGGTGCTCTTCATGGGCCCGGCGTACGGGATCGACCCCGCCGGGAAGTTCTTCCTCATCGCCACCGCCACCTGCGTCGGCGCCCTGGTCCGGGTGCCCTACACCTTCGCCGTGGCGCGCTTCGGCGGCCGCAACTGGACCGTCGTCAGCGCCCTGCTGCTGCTCGCCCCGACGGTCGCCGCCTGGCTGGTGATGGAGCCCGGGACCTCGTACGGCACCTTCCTGCTGGTCGCCGCGCTGACCGGGGTCGGCGGAGGCAACTTCGCCTCGTCGATGACCAACATCAACGCCTTCTTCCCGCTGCGCAAGAAGGGCTGGGCGCTCGGCCTGAACGCGGGCGGCGGCAACATCGGCGTCCCCGTCGTCCAGCTGGTGGCCCTGCTGGTCATCGGTACGGCCGGAGCCGGCCACCCGCGGCTGCTGCTCGGCGCCTACATCCCGCTCATCGTGCTCGCGGCGGCGCTCGCCGCACTGCGCATGGACAACCTGGCGCCCGTGCGGGGCGACACCGGAGCGGTACGGGAGGCGGTCCGCGAGGGGCACACCTGGATCATGGCGTTCCTGTACATCGGCACCTTCGGCTCCTTCATCGGCTACAGCTTCGCCTTCGGCCTGGTCCTGCAGACGCAGTTCGGCCGCACCCCGCTCCAGGCGGCCTCGCTCACCTTCGTCGGACCGCTGCTCGGCTCGCTGATCCGGCCGGTCGGCGGGGCCCTCGCGGACCGCTTCGGCGGCGCGTGGATCACCCTGGGCGCCTTCGTGTCGATGGCGGCGGCGACCGGAGTGGTCGTCCTGGCCTCCGTACGGGAATCCCTGCCGGTGTTCCTCGTCGGCTTCGTGGGGCTGTTCGTCCTCAGCGGCCTCGCCAACGGCTCCACCTACAAGATGATCCCCGGCATCTTCCAGGCGAAGGCGCTGGCCCGCGGCATGAGCGGCGAGGAAGCGGCCGCGTACGGGCGGCGGCTGTCCGGCGCCTCCATGGGACTCATCGGCGCGGTCGGCGCGCTCGGCGGCCTCGGCATCAACCTGGTCTTCCGCGAGGCGTTCCTGAGCTCCGGCTCGGGCACGGCGGCCTTCGTGACCTTCCTCGGCTTCTACGCGGTGTGCTGCGCCGTCACCTGGGCGGTATACCTTCGCCGGCCCGTCCGGGCGGTGATCCCCACGGCCGGAGCGGAGCCGAAGGCGCAGCTCACCACGGTGTAACGGCCCGCACACGCCGGTTAACGGCACCGAAATACGCGTGAACCGAGCCTGATACGCCACCAGGGCAGGCTCGGTTCGCGCGAGCGTCACGCGTGCGTGTGACCGCGACACCGGACCGCGACACCGGACGCCGACACCGGCCCCCGATACCGGCACCGACACCGGACCCGACCACTGCGCTAGGCAGGTCACCATGCACGACCAGGACACCCGGACCGGTCAGCCCGCCGGCCCGCTCGCCGGATTCACCGTCGGGGTCACCGCCGCCCGGCGGGCCGACGAGCTCATCGCCCTGCTGCGCCGCCGCGGGGCCACCGTGCTGCGCGCGCCCGCCCTGCGGATCGTGCCGCTCGCCGACGACGCCGAACTGCTGTCCGCCACCAAGGAGCTGATCGCCTGCGCCCCCGACGTGGTGCTGGCGACCACCGCCATCGGCTTCCGCGGCTGGATCGAGGCGGCCGACGGGTGGGGGCTCGGCGAGGAACTGCTCGGGCGGCTGCGGGAGACCGAACTGCTGGCGCGCGGACCGAAGGTGAAGGGCGCGATCAGGGCCGCCGGGCTCGTGGAGACCTGGTCCCCGCGCTCGGAGTCCCTCGCCGAGGTGCTGGACCGGCTGCTCACGGCCGGGGTGGCCGGCCGGCGCATCGCCCTCCAGCTGCACGGGGAACCGCTGCCCGGGTTCATCGAGGCCCTGCGGGCGGGTGGGGCTGAGGTGGTCGGCGTACCCGTCTACCGATGGATGGCGCCGGAGGACCTCGGGCCGCTGGACCGGCTGCTCGACGCCGTGGTCGCCGGCGGGGTGGACGCGGTCAGCTTCACCTCCGCGCCCGCGGCCGCCTCGCTGCTGTCCCGGGCCGCGGAGCGGGGCGTACGGGACCAGCTGCTCGGCGCACTGACCCGCGGATCGGTGCTGTCGGCGTGCGTGGGACCGGTGACGGCCCTGCCCCTGCAGGCGGAAGGCGTGCCCACGGTGCAGCCCGAGCGCTTCCGGCTCGGACCCCTCGTGCAGCTCCTGTGCCAGGAACTCCCCGGCCGGGCCCGCGTGCTCCCGGTCGCCGGGCACCGGCTGGAGCTGCGCGGGCACGCGGTCCTCGTCGACAGCGAGCTGCGCCCGGTGCCGCCGGCCGGGATGGCCCTGCTCAGGGCGCTGTCCCGGCGCCCGGGCTGGGTCGTGGCCCGCTCCGAACTGCTGCGCGCCCTCCCGGGCGCGGGCCGCGACGAGCACGCGGTGGAAACGGCGATGGCCCGCCTGCGGGTGGCCCTGGGCGCCCCCAACCTCATCCAGACCGTCGTCAAGCGCGGCTACCGGCTGTCCCTCGACGCGGGCGCCTGCGCGGACTGAGCGGACTGAGCAGCACGGACGGGACTGAGGGGACCGGGGCGACCGAGGTCTTCCGTTGACCGGGGAGCCCTCCGTTAACGTGTTCGGATGATCGTTGACGGTGTGGAGATGAGGGAGATCCGGACGGCGGACGCCGCCGGGGTCGCCGAGGCGCTGGACCGCAACCGGGCGTACATGGCCCCGTACGAGCCGTGGCGGACCGAGGAGTTCTACACCGAGGCCGGGCAGCGGACGCGGATCGAGGAGCTGCTCGAGGCGCGCGAGGGCGGGCGGGCCCGACCGTTCGTGCTGGTGGCCGCGGGCGGGGTGGCCGGGACGATCAACCTCCAGAACATCGTGCGCGGGGCCCTGTGCAGCGGCGCCATCGGCTACTGGATCGACGAGGCCGAGGCCGGCAAGGGGCTGGCCACCGCCGCGCTGCAGGAGGTCATCCGGATCGCCCGCGACGAGGAGGGCCTGCACCGGGTCGAGGCGGGGACCCGCGTCGAGAACCTGGCGTCCCAGCGGGTGCTGGCGAAGGCGGGCTTCGAGCAGTACGGGCTCGCGCCCCGCTACCTGCACGTCGGCGGGGACTGGCGCGACCACCGCCTCTTCCAGCTCCTCCTCAACGACGAGCCCCCCGCCCTCTAGCCGACTGCCCCCGCGACGGGCACTCTGGGGGCACGCCCCGAGAGGGAGGCGGTGACGGGCATGTGGTTCGACTCCGGGCGGGTCTGCCTGGACCTGGTGGCTGCTTTTGCGCCTCTCGCGAAGACCGAGGGCATCCGGGACGGCGACGGGCTGCGCCTGTGGCTCACCGGAGCCGGGCTGGTGCCCGACCGGACGCCGCTCACCCGGGTCGGCGACGACTGGGTGCACGCCTTCCGGGTGCTGCGCGCCGACGTCGAGAGCCTCGTACGGGCCGAGCTGGCCGGAGCCGCGCCGCCGCGGGACCCGCTGGCCCGGGTCAACGCGGCGGCCGCCGGCCCACCCCCGGGACTGTGTGCCGTGCAGGATCAAGAAGGTCACCTGGTACGGGAGTTGTGCGGCGGCGTCGAATGCGCCGGACTGCTCGCCGCCGTGGCCCGGGACGCCGTGGAACTGCTCACCGACCCCGGCGAACGGGACCTGCTGCGGGCCTGCGAGGGTGAGGGCTGCGGCCGCGTCTACCTCGACACCTCGCGCGGCCACCGCCGCCGCTGGTGCTCCAGCGAGCTCTGCGGGAACCGCGAGCGGGTGGCCCGCCACCGGCGCCGCGTCCTCGCATCCCGCCCCGGCTGACCCGGCCCGCGCCGCCCGCCGGGCGTGATCTTCGTCCCGGTCCGCGAGCCGTCCCGGAAGGGGCGTGCGCGGAACGGCCCCTTGGCGTACGGTTGACGGCTGCCCATGCACGTCAGAAAGGGGCCTTGGTGGCCGCGCAGAATGCCGCTGTCGACAGCACGGCGGATTCCGTCCGCGATCGGGAGATCGCGGTCGAGCAGACGCATCTCGATCACGTGTACCGACGCCTTGAGGAGAAGATCCACGAGGCGGAGTTCCTGATGAACGACGCCGCCAAGCGCGGGCAGGTCGGCACGCCGGGCGCCCTCGCGGAGCGGGACGCGCAGGTGTTCCGCGCCGGGATCCACCTCAACCGTCTCAACAACGAGTTCGAGGACTTCCTGTTCGGCCGCATCGACCTGGTCCTCGGCAAGGACGGGGAACGGGGCCCCGACGGCGCCTTCACCTCCGTCGAACCCGCCGACGACGCGATCCGCACCGACCTCACGGCCGATATCGCCGAGACGCTCCACATCGGCCGCATCGGGGTCCTCGACTCCGACTACGCGCCGCTCGTCATCGACTGGCGGGCCCCCGCGGCCGCGCCGTTCTACCGCTCCACCCCCAAGGAGCCCGGCCGCGTCGTGCGCCGCCGGGTCATCCGCTCCAAGGGCCGCAAGGTGCTCGGCGTCGAGGACGACCTGATGCGCCCCGAGGTGACCGCCTTCCTCGACGGGGGCGAGCTGCCCGTCATCGGCGACGGCGCCCTGATGGCCGCCCTCGGGCGGGCCCGTACCCACTCGATGCGCGACATCGTCTCCTCCATCCAGGCCGAGCAGGACCTCGTCATCCGGGCGCCCGCCGCCTCGGTCGCCGAGGTCGCGGGCGGCCCCGGCACCGGCAAGACCGCCGTGGCCCTGCACCGCGCCGCCTACCTGCTCTACCAGGACCGCCGGCGCTACTCCGGCGGCATCCTGATCGTCTCCCCGACCCCGCTGCTGGTCGCCTACACCGAGGGCGTCCTGCCCTCGCTCGGCGAGGAGGGCCAGGTCGCCATCCGGGCGCTCGGATCCCTCGTCGACGGGGCCGAGGCGACCACGTACGACGATCCGTCCACCGCACGCATCAAGGGTTCGTCCCGGATGCTGAAGGTGCTGCGCAAGGCCGTACGGGGAGCTCTGGAGTTCGGCGGTCCCGGCGGGGCGCCCGCCCCGGACCGGCTGCGCGTGGTGGCCTTCGGGCGCCGCCAGGAGCTGGAGGCCCCCGACCTCGACCGGATCCGGCAGAACGTCCTGTCCGGCACCGCCCCGGTCAACCTGCTGCGCCCGCGCGCCCGCAAGCTGCTGCTGGACGCGCTGTACTCGAAGTCCGGCGGGGCCGGCCGGCACAGCGACCCGGAGCTCGCCGCCGAGCTGCGCTCCGCCTTCGACGAGGACATCTCGACGGAGGACGCGTTCATCGACTTCCTGAACGCCTGGTGGCCGGAGCTGACCCCGCGCGGGGTGCTGGCCTCCATGGCGGACGAGCGGCGCCTGTCGCGCTGGTCGCGCCGGGACCTGAACCCGCGCGAGACCCGGCAGGTGGCACGTTCCCTGCGCCGGGTCGGCCCGGACGGCAAGGGCGCCCTGTCGGTGCACGACGTGGCGCTGCTGGACGAGCTCCAGCAGCTGCTGGGCGCGCCCGCGCGGCCCAAGCGCAAGCGCGAGCTGAACCCGCTGGACCAGCTGAGCGGGCTGGAGGAGCTGATGCCGACCCGAGAGGAGACCCAGTGGGAGCGGGCCGAGCGGCTCGCGGCGGAGCGCACCGAGTACGCCCACGTCATCGTCGACGAGGCGCAGGACCTGACGCCGATGCAGTGGCGGATGGTGGGCCGGCGCGGCCGGGGCGGCACGTGGACGGTGGTCGGTGACCCGGCGCAGTCCTCGTGGACCGATCCCGAGGAGGCGGCCGCCGCGCGAGACGAGGCGCTGGGCACGCGGCCGCGGCGCAAGTTCACCCTGACGGTGAACTACCGCAACCCGGCCGAGGTCGCCGAGGTCGCCTCGCGGGTGCTGAAGCTGGCGGCGCCGGGCACGGAGCCGCCGACGGCCGTGCGCTCCACGGGCCTGCGGCCGCGCTTCACGGCGGTGGACCCCGCGGGAGGGGAGCTGCGCTCCACGGTCGTGGAGGAGACCCGGCGGCTGCTGGAGCAGGTGGACGGCACGGTCGGCGTGGTCGTGGCCATGGACCGGCGCGCGGAGGCCGCGGGCTGGCTCGCGGACCTGGGGGAGCGGGCGGTGGCCCTGGGCAGCCTGGAGGCGAAGGGCCTGGAGTACGACGCCACGGTGGTCGTCTCCCCGGCGGAGATCGCGGACGAGTCCCCGGCGGGCCTGCGGGTGCTCTACGTGGCCCTGACCCGCGCGACCCAGCAGCTGACGGTGGTCTCCACCGACCGGGACGAGCCGGATGCCGAGGGGGTCGCGGCGCTGCTCCGGCCGTAGGCCGCCGGGGCCGGCCCCGGCCCCGGCGCGGACTCCCGGGGGGTCGCGCGGGCCCTCGTAGGGCCGGTTGGTCGGCGGCCAACGGCGTGGTCCCGCAACCGGTCGCCGGTGGGGGGATCACTTCCGGCGAACCTTTGTTAGCCTGGGTTACGGCACCGACTCGATCCAAGCCCCCGGGCCCAACCTTAGTCGCCTAGAGCGACCACTTGCCGCGAGGCGAGCATGGCGGGTCGGTGTCATAGACGTATGAAGCACCAGGTCCGCGCCTCCCACCCAGTGGGGGGCGCGGACCTTTTTTGTATGGGCCACCCATTCCCCAGACGGGAGTTATCTCGTATGGTGGAAGAGTTCTTCCGAAATTTGTAGCTGGTTACCTTGTACCGGCTGGTAGGTGGGACGATCGGACAACAGGTCCTGCCGCACCTGCCATGTTTCGGCCGGAGCAGCGCTGGGCCCTGTGTACAGAAGAACCAGGGACAGAAGAGGAACACGGCCATGGCAACGGCGCCCAGCGTCTCGTACTCGATGACGGTCCGCCTGGAAGTGCCCGCGAGCGGAACCGCGGTCTCCCAGCTCACCACCGCCGTGGAGTCCTCCGGTGGCTCGGTCACCGGCCTCGACGTGACCGCATCCGGTCACGAGAAGCTCCGCATCGACGTCACCATCGCCGCGACGTCGACCGCGCACGCCGACGAGATCGTCGAGAAGCTCCGCGGGATCGAGGGCGTCAGCCTCGGCAAGGTCTCCGACCGCACCTTCCTGATGCACCTCGGCGGCAAGATCGAGATGCAGTCGAAGCACCCCATCCGCAACCGCGACGACCTCTCGATGATCTACACCCCGGGCGTGGCCCGCGTGTGCATGGCGATCGCCGAGAACCCCGAGGACGCCCGCCGTCTGACGATCAAGCGCAACACCGTCGCAGTCGTGACGGACGGCTCCGCCGTGCTGGGCCTGGGCAACATCGGCCCGATGGCCGCCATGCCGGTCATGGAGGGCAAGGCGGCCCTCTTCAAGCGCTTCGCCGACATCGACGCCTGGCCGATCTGCCTGGACACCCAGGACCCCGACGAGATCGTGGCCGTCGTCAAGGCCATCGCCCCCGGCTTCGCGGGCATCAACCTGGAGGACATCTCCGCGCCGCGCTGCTTCGAGATCGAAGCCCGGCTGCGCGAGGCCCTCGACATCCCCGTCTTCCACGACGACCAGCACGGCACCGCCATCGTGGTCCTCGCCGCCCTCACCAACGCACTGCGCGTGGTGGGCAAGGCCGTTGGCGACGTCAAGGTGGTCATGTCGGGCGCCGGCGCCGCCGGTACCGCGATCCTCAAGCTGCTCCTCGCCGCCGGCGTCAAGAACGCCGTCAGCGCCGACATCCACGGTGTCGTGCACGCGGACCGCCCCGACCTCGTCGACGCGGCCGCCGACTCCCCGCTGCGCTGGATCGCCGACAACACCAACCCCGAGGGCTACACGGGCACCCTGAAGGAGGCCGTGGTCGGCGCCGACGTCTTCATCGGCGTCTCGGCCCCCAACGTCCTGTCCGGCGAGGACGTGGCCGCCATGGCGGAAGGCGCGATCGTGTTCGCGCTCGCGAACCCGGACCCCGAGGTGGACCCGGCGGTCGCCCGCCAGACCGCCGCCGTCGTGGCCACCGGCCGTTCCGACTTCCCGAACCAGATCAACAACGTGCTGGTCTTCCCGGGCGTCTTCCGCGGCCTGCTGGACGCCCAGTCCCGCACCGTGAACACCGACATGATGCTGGCCGCCGCGAGCGCCCTGGCCGACGTGGTCGGCGAGGACGAGCTGAACGCGAACTACATCATCCCGTCCGTCTTCAACGACAAGGTCGCGGGCGCGGTCGCCGGAGCCGTCCGCAAGGCCGCCTCCGCGGCTGTGACGCCGCCCACCTCCGTCTGATCCCCCGGCGCGTCGCGGGATGCGGGCCCCCCGGGCCGCCCATAGGGTTGCGGGGATGCCCGCGTGGCCCGCGGTCCGCGTCTGGGGACGTCATCCGGACTCCGTCCGGAACGCCTTCCGGTGCGGACGGAGCGTCACCGCGGCGTGACTGTGGCGCTTTTCGTGTGACCCCGGCGGGTGCCGGATTGGCTTTCCCGCCGGTGGTGGGGGCAGGATGCGTAACCGGGCGAGAGGGTCTGACGTCAGACCCGGGTCCGGGGACTGTCCTAGGGCCCTGGCAGCATCGGCTTCGATCTCACGCCTCTAAGGCACGTTGAACACGGGAGTACAACATGAACCGCAGTGAGCTGGTGGCCGCTCTGTCCGAGCGCGCCGAGGTGACCCGCAAGGACGCCGACGCCGTTCTGGCCGCGCTCGCCGAGACCGTCGGCGAGATTGTCGCCAAGGGCGACGAGAAGGTCACCATCCCCGGCTTCCTGACCTTCGAGCGCACCCACCGTGCCGCTCGCACCGCGCGCAACCCGCAGACCGGCGACCCCATCCAGATCCCGGCCGGCTACAGCGTGAAGGTCTCCGCGGGCTCCAAGCTCAAGGAAGCCGCCAAGGGCAAGTAGTCCGCCCTTGTGCCGAAGGCCGCACCGGCCTTCGGGACGGCAGTAGTAGTACGTAGTACGCGAGAGGCGGCCACCCGGCACCGGGTGGCCGCCTCTCGGCGCTCCCGGCGCCGCGAGTGGCCCCCGGGAGCCAGAACGCCCCCACAGGCCCTGTACGGGGCCCGTGGGGGCGTTCTGGGACGGTCTGGGTGGATCTACGGGCGGATCTAGACGAGGTCCCCGCCCGGGAGCTCGACCTTGGCGCCCAGTTCCACGAGCTTCTCCATGAAGTTCTCGTAGCCCCGGTTGATCAGGTCGATGCCGTGCACCCGCGAGGTGCCCTCGGCGGCGAGCGCCGCGATCAGGTACGAGAACCCGCCGCGCAGGTCGGGGATGACCAGGTCGGCGCCCTGGAGCTTGGTGGGACCCGAGACGACGGCCGAGTGCAGGAAGTTGCGCTGGCCGAAGCGGCACGCGCTGCCGCCCAGGCACTCCCGGTAGAGCTGGATGTGCGCACCCATCTGGTTGAGCGCGGAGGTGAATCCCAGACGGGACTCGTAGACCGTCTCGTGGACGATCGACAGGCCGGTGGCCTGGGTCAGCGCCACGACCAGCGGCTGCTGCCAGTCGGTCTGGAAGCCGGGGTGGACGTCCGTCTCCAGCGCGATGGCGTTGAGCGGGCCGCCCGGGTGCCAGAAGCGGATGCCGTCGTCGTCGATCTCGAACGCCCCGCCGACCCGGCGGAAGGTGTTCAGGAAGGTCATCATCGAACGCTGCTGCGCGCCGCGCACGTAGATGTTGCCGCCGGTGGCCAGCGCCGCGGACGCCCAGGAGGCGGCCTCCAGCCGGTCCGGGAGCGCCTTGTGGTTGTAGCCGCCGAGGCGGTCCACACCGGTGATCCGGATGGTCCGGTCGGTGTCGACGGAGATGATCGCGCCCATCTTCTGCAGGACGCAGATGAGGTCTTCGATCTCCGGTTCGACGGCGGCGTTGCTGAGCTCGGTGACGCCCTCGGCCAGGACGGCCGTCAGCAGCACCTGCTCGGTCGAGCCGACCGAGGGGTAGGGCAGGCGGATCTTGCAGCCGCGCAGTCGCTGCGGGGCCTCCAGGTACTGACCGCCCTCGCGCTTCTCGATGGTCGCGCCGAACTGGCGGAGCACCTCGAAGTGGAAGTCGATCGGCCGGCCGCCGATGTCGCAGCCGCCGAGGCCGGGGATGAAGGCGTGGCCGAGCCGGTGCAGCAGCGGGCCGCAGAACAGGATCGGGATGCGCGAGGAGCCCGCGTGCGCGTCGATGTCGGCGACGTTCGCGCTCTCGACGTGCGAGGGGTCGAGCACCAGCTCGCCCGGTTCGTCGCCGGGGCGGACGGTCACCCCGTGCAGCTGGAGCAGTCCGCGCACGACCCGGACGTCCCGGATGTCGGGGACGTTGCGCAGCCGGCTGGGCTCACTGCCGAGCAGGGCGGCGACCATCGCCTTGGGTACGAGGTTCTTCGCGCCGCGGACACGGATCTCGCCCTCGAGCGGGGTTCCGCCGTGGACAAGCAGTACATCGTCACTGATGCCGGTCATGAATCTCGCGTTCCGGAGAGGGGTGGGCAGGGGGCCAGTGAAAAGGGTAAGGGGCACGACCCCCCTGTTCGTAAGGCTGACGGGGCCGTAGGACTGTCATGAATTCGGCACAACACCCTGGGTGTGCGCCAGGTGGCGGAGCGTCCCCTTCCGCACCGGGTCCGGCCGCGGGGCCCCGCGCGCCCCGGACCGCCGCGGTCCGCCCTGAGCTGCGCAGGGTCCGGATGTGCCGCCCACTCCCCCTCACGGGCGAATGTGCGAGACCATGGCGCCATGACCGAGGTGTCCTCCCTCACAGGGCGGCTGCTCGTGGCCACCCCCGCCCTCGCGGACCCGAATTTCGACCGCGCGGTCGTCCTGCTGCTCGACCACGACGACCAGGGCTCGCTCGGTGTCGTCCTCAACCGCCCCACCCCGGTGGGCGTCGGTGACGTCCTGCTGTCCTGGGCACCGCTGGCCAAGGATCCCGGAGTGGTCTTCCAGGGCGGCCCGGTGGCGCTGGACTCCGCGCTGGGACTGGCCGTCATCCCGGGCGAGGAGGGACCCCTCGGCTGGCGCCGGGTGCACGGGGCGATCGGCCTGGTCGACCTGGAGGCCCCGCCCGAACTCCTCGCCGCCGCCCTCGGCGGCCTGCGCATCTTCGCCGGCTACTCGGGCTGGGGCCCGGGTCAGCTGGAGGAGGAACTGGGCGTCGGCGCCTGGTACGTCGTCGACTCCGAGCCCGGCGACGTCTCCTTCCCGGACCCGGAACGCCTGTGGCGCGCCGTGCTGCGCCGCCAGCGCAGCGAGCTGGCCATGGTGGCCACGTACGCGGACGACCCGTCGCTGAACTGAGCCCGGGGCGGCCCGGGGCCGGGGCCGGGGCGGGGCGGCCGCCGCGGGATCCCTCGCGCGCGAGGGACTCGGTACCCTGGCAGTCATGAGCACTCTTGAGCCCGATCGCGGGACTGGTACGGGGACCCTCGTAGAGCCGACGCCGCAGGTGTCCCACGGCGACGGCGACCACGAGCGCTTCGCCCACTACGTCCAGAAGGACAAGATCATGGAGAGCGCGCTCGGGGGCACCCCCGTCGTCGCGCTCTGCGGCAAGGTCTGGGTGCCGGGCCGGGACCCGAAGAAGTACCCGGTCTGCCCCATGTGCAAGGAGATCTACGAGTCCATGGGCCCCGGCGGGGACAAGGACAAGGGCGGCAAGGACGGGAAGTAGCCCTCCGGCCCTCCTGGAACGGGACGAAGGCCCCCGGTGCGCAGCTGTGCACCCGGGGGCCTTTGTCATGTCCCGGGGGCGGGTTAGGGTCGCCGCATCAGCGCCCTGTGAAACGTTCGTTGCACCTGATGCAACGGTGGAGGTCGAGGCCATGCCCGAGTTGATCCCGCAGCCCCGGTACGCGCGATTCCTGCCCGACGGGGGCACGGTCGAGCTCACCGACCCGCTCCTCGATACCGGACCCGGCACCGGGGGCGCGGCCCGCTGGCTGCGGCGCGAACTCGGCGCCGCCACCGGCTGGGAGCTGCCGGCCCCGGTCCGCGGCGGGGAGCACGGCGCCCGCCCGGTCATCCGGCTCGCGCTGCGCCCGGACATCGCGCGGGGGACCGGGGCGGAGTCGTACGAGCTCCACGTCGCCCCCGGCCTCGTCCTGCTGGAGGGCGCCGACGAGGCGGGCCTCTTCTACGCCGCCCAGACGCTGCGTCAGCTGCTCGGCCCGGGCGCCTTCCGGCGGGCACCGCTGCCCGGCGCGGTGTGGCGGCTGCCGGTCGGGGACCTCCTGGACGGGCCGCGCTTCGGCTGGCGCGGCCTGATGCTCGACGTGGCCCGCCACTTCCTGCCCAAGGACGGGGTGCTGCGCTACATCGACCTGCTCGCCGCCCACAAGCTCAACGTGCTGCACCTGCACCTGACGGACGACCAGGGCTGGCGGATGGAGGTCAAGCGCTACCCGCGGCTCACCGAGGTCGGTTCCTGGCGGGCCCGCAGCCGGTGGGGCCACCGGGCCTCGCCGCTGTGGCGGGAGACCCCGCACGGCGGCTTCTACACCCAGGACGACCTGCGCGAGATCGTCGCGTACGCCGCGGAGCGGCACGTGCGGGTGGTCCCGGAGATCGACGTACCGGGGCACTCCCAGGCGGCGATCGCCGCGTACCCGGAGCTGGGCAACGCGGACGTGGTGGACACGGCGGCCCTGGGGGTGTGGGACGACTGGGGCGTCAACGAGAACGTGCTCGCCCCCACCGAGGCCGTCCTGCGGTTCTACGAGGGGGTCTTCGAGGAACTCCTGGAGGTGTTCCCCGCGGAGGTCTCCCCCTTCGTGCACGTGGGCGGCGACGAATGCCCCAAGACGCAGTGGAAGGCCTCCGCGCTCGCGCAGGAGCGGATCCGGGAGCTGGGGGTCGACGGCGAGGACGGTCTGCAGTCCTGGTTCATCCGGCACTTCGACGGCTGGCTCGCCGAACGCGGCCGCCGGCTCATCGGCTGGGACGAGATCCTGGAGGGCGGCCTGGCCCCGGGGGCGGCCGTGTCCTCCTGGCGCGGCTACGCGGGCGGCGTCGCCGCCGCCGAGGCCGGCCACGACGTGGTGATGTGCCCCGAGCAGCAGGTCTACCTGGACCACCGTCAGGCGGCCGGCGAGGACGAGCCGGTGCCCATCGGATACGTACGGTCATTGGAGGACGTGTACCGGTTCGAGCCGGTACCGCCGGAGTTGTCCGAAGAGGCCGCCGCCCACGTGCTGGGCGCGCAGGCCAACGTGTGGACCGAGGTGATGGAGGACCAGAGCCGCGTCGACTACCAGGTGTTCCCGCGCCTCGCCGCCTTCGCCGAGGTGGTGTGGTCCCGGCTGCCGGAGCCCGGGGAGCGGGACTACGCCGGCTTCGACGCGCGGATGACCGCCCACTACCGCCGCCTGGACGCCCTCGGGGTCGACTACCGGCCGCCCGGCGGCCCGTTGCCCCGGCAGCGCCGGCCCGGACTGCTCGGACGCCCGATCGAGGGAGCGCCCCCGAACGTGTGACGGGCCCCCGCGGGGTGAGCGGTGCCCCCGGGGGCGAGCGCGAGGCCCCCGCGGCCGGGTCGTGCGGACTCCGGGCGGGGGCCGTGCGGGGCGCCGTGCGCGGGGTCTTGCGGGGGTGGTGCGCCGGTGGTGCGCGGCCGGTGGACCCTCGCGTCGGGTGCTCCGGAAGATGTGCCAGAGTTGCCACCTCCCGGCGGTGAGCACGTACCGTACGGCGGACAGGCGTGAGCGCCGGGACCGGGACATCGGGAAGGGGCAGCTGGGTTGACCACGCACGCACCGCACGCACCGCAGGCACGGGACTCGTCCCAGGGGCCCCGCAGCGACCCGCGGGCGGGGAACGCGGCGCAGTCCGTGACGCTGCCGGCCTCGCTCGACGAGGCCGTGGCGGCGCTCGCGGCCATGCCCGCCGCCGTCCCCGTGGCGGGCGGCACCGACCTCATGGCCGCCGTCAACGCGGGACTCCTGCGCCCCGCCGCCCTCGTGGGCCTCGGCCGGATCAACGAGATCCGCGGCTGGCAGTACCAGGACGGCCACGCACTGCTCGGCGCCGGCCTCACGCACGCGCGCATGGGCCGCCCCGACTTCGCCGCCCTGATCCCGGCCCTGGCCGCCGCCGCGCGCGCCGCCGGCCCGCCGCAGATCCGCAACGCCGGCACGCTCGGCGGCAACATCGCCACGGCCGCGCCGACCGGTGACGCGCTGCCCGTGCTGGCCGCGCTGGAGGCCGTGCTCGTCATCGTCGGGCCCGGCGGCTCGCGGCGCGAGATCCCGGTCTCGCACCTGCTCGCCGGCCGGGAGATGCTCCGCCCCGGAGAGCTGATCGGCTTCGTGCGCGTGCCGTTGCTGCACGCGCCGCAGGTGTTCCTCAAGGCCACGGGCCGTACGGGACCGGGGCGCGCGACGGCGTCCGTGGGGCTCGTACTGGACCCCGCGCGCCGGGGTGTGCGCTGCGCGATCGGCGCGGTCGCCCCGATGCCGCTGCGGCCGCTGGAAGCCGAGCAGTGGGTTGCATCGTTGATCGACTGGGACGGGGACCGCAGTCTGGCCCCCGAGGCGCTCGAAGCCTTCGGCGAGTACGTCGCGGCGGCCTGCGTGCCCGACCAGGGGGAGCCGGTGGCTCCCGCAGTACTGCATTTGCGGCGGACGGTGGCCGTGCTGGCACGGAGGGCCCTGGGGAGGGCGCTGAGCTCATGAGTGAGAACGAGAACACGGGTGCTGCGGGCCCGACGGGACCTGCCGGACCCCACAGGGGCTGGGAGCCGGTGCCGCACGGCGGCGAGTACGACTCCGACGCGACGGCCTTCGTGAAACTCCCGCAGGACATGCTGGACGCGCTCGGCACCGGTGAGCCCCTCGCCGCCCCCGGGCACGGTTACGTGCCGCCGCCGATGATCGTGCCGCTGGGCACGGGCAGTACGGATCCCGCGGCCACGGGCACGTGGACGATCCCGGTCCAGTGGCCGGAGGCGGGCGCGCCGGCCCCGGCGGACGCGGGTGCGGGCGCGGGCACTTCGGGGACCGCGGCGCGGGCACCGATCCCGGCGTCGGTGCCGATCCCCGCCTCGGTGGCCGCGGCGTTCGCGGAACCGGCGGCGGAGCCGGCGGCCGAGCCCGTCGCGGAGCCCTTCGGGGAGCCTTACGCGGAGTCTTACGGAGAGCCTTACGGGGACTCCTACGCCGAGCAGTTCGCCGAGCCCTTCGCCGAGCCCGTCGCGCAGACCTTCGCCGAGCCCGTCGCCGAGCCCTTCGCGGGCAGCCGGGCCGGCGCGCACGAACCGGGGTCGACCGCCGAGTGGCGGTTCCCCGAGGCGGCGGCGAGCGACGTGTGGACCCCGGGGGGCGCGGGCGACACGGGCAGCTTCGGGCAGCTCGCGGCCTCGGCCGACTGGAGCCAGGCCCCCGCGACGCTGCCCGGCGGGGCCGCGGCCCCGTGGGCGACCCATCCGGACTTCGAGGGCGCGCGCGACTTCGAGGGCGCGCGCGGGTACGTGGCGCAGCAGCCCGGTTCCGGCGGACCGGGTCCGGACCCGCTGGGCTCCGGCTCGCAGGGTTCCGACCCGCTGGGCTCCGGGGTGCTCCCCGGGTCCTCCGCACCGGCCGGCGGCTCCTTCGCGCCGGCGCCGGGCCCGGGACGCGGACCGCGCGTGCTGGGCGGGCCGGGGGTCGGTACCCCGCTGGACGGGGAGCCGGGCTACCCGGCCCCGCACGACATCGAAGCCGCCCACGGCCCGGCGCAGGCCGCCGACTCGGGGGAGCGGCAGCATCCGGGGACCGAGGGCGAAGCCCGGGGCGAGGAAGCCCGGGGCGAGGAAGTCCGGGGCGCGGAGTTCCGGGCCGAGGGCGAAGGCGGGGCAGGGGCAGGGGCCGGAGCCGCGGACCAGGGGGCGGACGGGGACCAGGACGGGGCCGGAGCAGGGGCCGCGCCGGCGGAGCAGGGTGACGGCGGAGCCGTGCCGGCCGACGGCGGAGCAGGGGCCGCGCCCGCGCCGGGTGCGGACGGCGCCGACCCGGCTGGCGAGAGCGCTCCGGCGGCGACGGCCGAAGGGATTCCGGGCGAGGGGGCGACGTACGGCCACGAGGACGCCGACGGGGCGGACGCCGCCGCCGTCGCGCATCACGAGCATCCGTCGGCCTCCTACGTCCTGCGCGTCAACGGCGCCGACCGCCCCGTCACCGGTGCCTGGATCGGCGAGTCCCTCCTCTACGTGCTGCGCGAGCGCCTCGGCCTGGCCGGCGCCAAGGACGGCTGCTCGCAGGGCGAATGCGGGGCCTGCGCCGTGCAGGTCGACGGCCGGCTCGTCGCCTCCTGCCTCGTCCCGGCCGCCACCGCGGCCGGCAGCGAGGTCCGGACCGTGGAAGGTCTGGCGACCGACGGGGAACTGTCGGACGTCCAAGAGGCGTTGTGCAGGTCGGGCGCGGTGCAGTGCGGGTTCTGCGTGCCCGGCATGGCCATGACCATCCACGACCTGCTGGAAGGCAACCACGCCCCCAGCGAGCTGGAGACCCGCCAGGCGCTGTGCGGCAACCTCTGCCGCTGCTCCGGGTACTCGGGAGTCATCGAGGCCGTGCGCGAGGTCGTCGCCGAGCGCGGTTCGGCGGCGGAAGCGGCCGCCGCGGCCTCGGCCGAGGCCCGGATCCCGCACCAGGCCCTGCCGGGCGAGGGCGGCGTCCACGGGATGCAGGGGAACCACGGGAACCAGGGGGACCACGGGATGCAGGGGAACCACGGCAGCCACGAAGGGGGCACGCAGTGACCGCCCACGACGCGGCGACGGTCCCGGTATCGGTCGCGGCACCGGCCCCCGAGGGCGCGGAGCCGTCGGAGTCCGCGGTCCCGCGCGGCATCGGCGCGTCCGTCCCGGCCGCCGACACCCGCGCGAAGACCGAGGGCACCTTCCCCTACGCCGCCGACCTGTGGGCCGAGGGCCTCCTCTGGGCCGCCGTGCTGCGCTCCCCGCACGCCCACGCCCGCATCCTCTCCGTCGACACCTCCGCCGCCACCGAGATGCCCGGCGTGCGGGCCGTCGTCACCCACGCCGACGTCCCCGGCGCCACCACGCACGGCCGCCGCATCGCCGACCGGCCCGTCTTCGCGCACGACGTGGTCCGCCACCACGGCGAGCCCATCGCCGCCGTCGCCGCCGACCACCCGGACACCGCACGCCTCGCGGCCGCCGCCATCGCCGTCGAGTACGAGCTCCTCGACCCCGTCACCGACCCCGAACAGGCCTTCGGCGCCCCCGACCTGCACCCCGACGGCAACCTGATCCGGCACATCCCGCTGCGCTACGGCGACCCCGAAGCCACCGGCGAGGTGGTCGTCGAGGGCCTCTACCGCATCGGCCGCCAGGACCCCGCCCCCATCGGCGCCGAGGCCGGGCTGGCCGTGCCGCGCCCCGACGGAGGCGTGGAGATCTACACCGCCTCCACCGACCCGCACACCGACCGCGACCTGGCCGCCGCCTGCTTCGGGCTGGACCCGGACCGCGTACGGGTCGTGGTCACCGGGGTCCCGGGCGCGACGGCCGACCGCGAGGACGCCGCCTTCCAGCTCCCGCTGGGCCTGCTCGCCCTGCGCACCGGCTGCCCGGTCAAGCTGGCCGCCACCCGCGAGGAGTCCTTCCTCGGCCACCCGCACCGCCACCCCACGCTGCTGCGCTACCGCCACCACGCGGACGCGGACGGCCGCCTGGTCAAGGTCGAGGCCCAGATCCTGATGGACGCGGGCGCCTACGCCGACGCCTCCTCGGAATCCCTGGCCGCCGCGGTGGCCTTCGCCTGCGGCCCGTACGTGGTCCCGCACGCCTTCGTCGAAGGCTGGGCCGTCCGTACGAACAACCCCCCGTCGGGACACGTCCGCGGCGAAGGCGCCCTCCAGGTCTGCGCGGCCTACGAGGGCCAGATGGACAAGCTGGCCGCCGCCCTCGGCATCGACGGCGCCGAACTGCGCCTGCGCAACGTCCTGGCCACCGGCGACCTGCTCCCGACCGGCCAGACGGTCACCTGCCCCGCCCCCGTGGCGGAACTCCTGCGCGCGGTCCGCGACCACGAGTTGCCCGCCCTCCCGAAGGACACCCCGGAGGAGGACTGGCTGCTCCCCGGCGGCCCGGAGGGCGCGGGGGAGCCGGGCGCGGTGCGGCGCGGGGTCGGGTACGGGGTCGGCATGGTCCACATGCTCGGCGCGGAGGGCACCGACGAGGTGTCCACGGCCACCGTGAAGATCGTCGGCGGCTCGGCCACCGTCATCTGCGCGGCCGTCGACACCGGCCAGGGCTTCTCCACGCTCGCCCGCCAGATCGTCCAGGAGACCCTGGGCGTCGACGAGGTCGTCACCGCCCCGGTCGACACCGACCAGCCGCCGGCGGGCCCCTCCGCCCACGGCCGCCACACCTGGGTCTCGGGCGGCGCGGTGGAACGCGCCGCGAAGATGGTCCGCACCCAGCTCCTCCAGCCGATGGCGCACAAACTGGGCATGTCCACCGAGCTGCTCCAGATCGCGGATGGCCGGATCACGTCGTACGACGGGGCCTTCTCCACCACCGTCGCCGAGGCGATGGAGGGCAAGGAACTCTGGGCCACGGCCCAGTGCCGCCCGCACCCCACGGAGCCGCTGGACGGCGACGGCCAGGGCGACGCCTTCGTGGGCCTCGCCTTCTGCGCGATCCGCGCGGTGGTCGACGTGGACATCGAGCTCGGCTCGGTACGGGTCGTGGAACTCGCGGTCGCCCAGGACGTCGGCCGCGTCCTCAACCCCCGCCAGCTGGAAGCCCGTATCGAAGCCGGCGTCATCCAGGGCGTGGGCGCCGCCCTGACGGAAAACCTCCGCACCGCCTCCGGCCTGATCCGCCACCCGGACCTGACCGGGTACGCCCTGCCCACCTCCCTGGACGCCCCGACGGTCCGCATCGTCAAACTAGTCGAAGAACGCGACGTGGTGGCCCCCTTCGGCGCGAAGCCGGCCAGCGCCGTCCCGGTGGTCACGGCCCCGGCGGCAGTCGCCTCGGCGGTCCGCGCGGCCACGGGCCGCCCGGTCAACAGGATCCCGATCCGGCCATCCGCGGCCGTGGCGGCGCCCAACTCGTAACCTTGTGACCCTGATTGCACCTGCAACCCGAAACTTGGGCCTGTCGGACTCTCTCGATAGAGTGTTTGCGGACACTGGCGACGTGCGTGTGCGAACGCGTGCGAAGCGGGTGCGAACGGGGACGACGGGGAGTCGGGGAGGCCATCGTGGCAGTGGACTATGGGCCGGGCGTGTTCGGAGTGGACTTCGGCGTGGGCGTTGCCTCGCCGGCGGCGCTGGGCGCCCTGCAGGTCGAGTACGAATCGCTGACCGACTACAAGAAGCGGGTCGACGGCCTGCTGGAGAAGCTGGACGGCTCCCCGGCGAGCGACAAGAAGCTGGCGGACGGCACCCTCCCGGAAAACTCCCTGGGCGAAGGCTTCGCAGAGGCCAAGCGGCTGTTCACGGCCTACTCGAACGTGCACACGCAGCTGCTCGCGCTGTCCAAGGGGCTGGCGGACCAGATCGAGGGGCTGGGCATCGCGATCCAGACGGCGGGACGGGGCTTCGGCGGCGTGGACGAGGACACGAAGCGGCGGATGCTGGCGATCAGCGAGCAGGCGAAGGCCAACTACGTCCCGGAACGGGACCCGCTGGCACCTCCGCCGCCGCACAGTTCGCCCTCGCAGGGCGCAACTCCCGGTGCGACGCAGGGAAGTGGCTTCTGATGGCGACGAACTTCGAGAGCCACACGCACCAGGAACTGCTGGCCATGCTCGCCTCGGCCAATGCGGAGACCCTCAAGGCGCGCGGCGACCAGCTGACGGACGCCGCGGCGGCCATCAAGGAGATCGGCGAGAGCCTCAAGGACCACCGGGTGACCGGCTGGGAAGGCGAATCGGGCACGGCCTTCCAGGACTGGGTCAGCCGCGCGGGCAACGCGACGCTGCGCTTGAGCGAATACAGCGCCGAGGGCGGCAAGCAGCTGACGCAGGCCAGCCAGGTCGTCATCGAGGTCAAGGCCAACATGCCGAAGTACGACGCGACGGCGGCCGCCAACCTCGATGCGGCCCGCGAGTTCCACAACGACCCCGACGCACAGCAGATCGGCCAGCAGGCCCACTCGAAGCTGAGCGGCGACCGGCAGCAGGCGATCCAGCAGATGACGAAGCTGGCGCAGGGGTACGAGGCTTCGGCTACCGGGATGGAGATGGCGGAGATTCCGACGTTTCCGGAGCCGCCGGAGACGTTCGTGCCGAAGCTCCGTTCCGGGGAAACGGAAATGGCGCGCTCTGATGGTGGTTCGACGGGGAGTGCTGGCTCGGGTGGGTCGCCGTACGCGCCCACGTCGGCAGGTCCCGCTGGCTCCTCGAACGACTCTGGTTTTACAACTGGGCCGCAGCCGGGACCCGGGGGTACGACCCCGACGATTCCTGGCCCCACTCCTGTGCCGCCGGACCGCAGCGTCGGCACTGGACTGGATACCGTCGGTCCGACGCCGAGTACGACCCTTCCCCCAGTCCCCGGAGTACCCGGAGGCCCGGGTTCTGTCGGGCCGGGCGGCGGTCCAGGCGTCACCCCTGGCGGCTTCGTCCCGCCTCTGACGCTGCCGCCGGGTGTTGGCGTACAGAAGCCGATCGGCAGTGTCGGTCCTGGTGGCTTCGGGCCTGGCGGAACCCCGCCGAGCCCCGGTGGGGTTGGCGGGAAGGGTGGACTGGGCGGTGTCGCAGGACTGCCCCCGCGCGACAGCGGGATTTCGGGCGGTCGGCCGGTGACGCCCGGCGGGCCGGGTGCGAGCATCCCTCGTGGCACGGTCATCGGCGGTGAGGCGGCCGGACGCGGCATGGGCATGGGCGGCGGCATGGGTATGGGTGGCGGCGGCGTGCACGGCGGTCTCGGTGGCCCCACGGCCGGCCGCCGTCTCGCCGCCGAACCCGGCGGTGTCGTCGGTGGGCGTCAGCTTGGTGGCAGCGGTCAAGCCGTAGCTGGTGGTCAGCCGTTTACCCAGGGCGGTTCCGGATTGGTTCGCGGCGGATCAGGTTCTGGCCCCGCGGGGGGCCCCATGGGTCATGGCGGCGCTGGCGCGCATGCTCCGGGTCGACGGGGTGAGGGTCGGCAGGGCGAGCGCCCCGACTACCTTGCTGAGGACGAAGAGACGTGGCAGGGCGACGGTCGTGTCGTTCCGCCGGTGATCGACTGAGTGGAGCGGACGTTGCACGGGATGCGTATGCGTAAGGCAACCGCGGCCTTGGTGGGCTTCCTGCTGGCCGGAGTTGCTGCGGCTCCGGCCCACGCGGAGAGCATTCGGTCCCAGCAATGGCACCTCACGTCGATGAAGGCTGACGAGATCTGGAAGACCAGTACGGGCAAAGGTGTCACGGTCGCCGTTATCGACAGCGGTGTTGATCGACTTCCCGAGCTGGAGGGGCAAGTTCTGCCAGGTAAGGACTACGCCCCTTCCTCGTACAAGGGTGACGAACGTACGGACTGGATGCCGCACGGATCAAGCATTGCGGCGATCATCGCGGGTAGCGGGAAGCATCCCAGCGGCGACGGGGCATTTGGGCTTGCACCAGGAGCCAAGATCCTCCCTATCCGTACACCTCAGAGCGAGAGTGCGTCGGATCCGATCTGGACTGAAGCGATTCGGTATGCCGCAGACTCTGAAGCGAAGATCATTAACATCTCGATGTCGTCATCGGTAGAGGATCCGGCGCGACTTGAGGTAGTGAAGTACGCGCTCTCCAAAGGTAAGTTGATCTTTGCTGCTGTCGGCAATGACGGAGAGTCGACTAACCGGACCATGTATCCGGCGGCGACACCTGGAGTGGTGGGTGTCGGTGCTGTCGACCGAGACGGCAAGGTGACCAAAGAATCGCAGCACGGCTCTCAGGTCGACCTGTCCGCACCGGGTGCTGACATCGTTACGGCTTGCTCGACAGGTAAGAGCGGGCTGTGCACCAGCCACGGCACGAGTGACGCCACCGCCCTCGTCTCCGCCTCCGCCGCGCTGATCTGGTCCGCCCACCCCGACTGGACCAACAACCAGGTGCTCCGGGTCCTCATGAACACCGCGGGCAAGCCCACCGACGGCGCCGCGCGCAGTGACTTCGTCGGGTACGGCATCGTCCGGCCGCGCATCGCGGTGGCAACCCCCGGCGACCCCGGCCCCGCGGACGTCTACCCGCTCCCCGACCTGGCCGCAGCCGGCGGCGGGACGGGGACGAAGGCGCCCTCGGCCGGCTCCTCCACCAGTTCCGAGGCCGCCGCGCCCGCGCCCCAGGCCGATGCGAAGAAGGACGACGGAGGCGGCAGCAACCTCCCCTATGTCGGGCTCGCGCTCGGCCTGGGGGCCTGTCTGCTCATCGGCGGAGCCGTCACCGCGGTCGTCGTCCGGCGGCGGAGCCGCTGACCCGGGCCACGCGCAGAACCGCACACCACCAGAGCCGGAAGGGAAGGCCACCGCATGTCCTTCGACGAGGAATGGTCCACGGCCCGGAGCACCGCCGCCGCCAACGTCGCCACGCGGCTCAACAGCGTCCCGGCCGCCCCCGCACCAGGTCCCGGCGGTGGCAGTGCCGATCTGGAGCTCGATCAGGACCGCATCGGCGAGGTCGGCTCCGAGGCCTACAAGCTCCACACCCGGCTCTCCACCGACGGCCGGCACGCCGCCGCGTCCACCACGGAGGCGGCCGGCGCGCTGACGCGCGAGGGCTTCGCGAGCGGTGCGGCCCTGCTCAAGGTCAACACCCGCTGGGAGAGCCAGCTCAAGACCCTCGTCGCCGCCTGCGCGAACATTTCCAACGGCCTGAACTACTCGCTCTCCTCGCACAGCAAGGAAGAGCAGCAGCTGTACGCCGATTTCACGGCCTCGAAGATCGACGAGCTCCTCAAGTGACGAACAAGTGACGAAGGTGTCGTACACGTGCTGACGTACGAGAACGTCGTGAACGCGCCCCTGGGCCCGCTCCAGACCGCGATCACCGACTGGGCCGCGATGGCCAAGAAGCTGGACGAGCTGGCGGAGTCGGCGCGAAACGGCATGAAGGCGGCCTCGGACAAGGCCCGGTGGAGCGGCGTCACCGCGGGTGTCGCCCGCTCGCTGGTCGACAAGACGGCCAAGGAGTTCGACGACGCGGCCCGCGAGGCCAAGGGCATCCACCTCCTGCTCACCGACGGGCACGCCACCCTCAAGGCGGTCCAGGAGCAGCTCAAGAAGCTGGTGGCGGACGCTCCGGCCGCCGGCTTTCGCATAGACGAGACCGGGCGGGTGTCGGCCATACCGCTCGCCGACCCGCAGGATCGTTACGCCGCCCAGCACGATCCGGACTACCAGGCGTCCCTCCGCACGAACCAGGGTCTGTGGCAGGACCGGGTCGACCGGGCCGTCGAGGACGCCCAGGACGCGGACGACTCCCTTGTCCGCGCGCTCCAGGCCAATGTCACGGACGACCACGACTTCACCGCACCGAAGTACGCGACCCTCGACGCCGAACAAGCGGACCGGGCGGCCGCGTTGATGAAGAAGGTCACGGGCGAGGGCGGTACGGCCCGCAACCCCGAGGCGCTGCGCGAGCTGGAGGACCTGCTCGACGACAACCGCGAGGACCCCGAGTTCGCGACGGGCTTCTACCGGACGATCGGGGCCGAGGGCACGCTGGAGATGTACGCCACCATGTCCCTGGACGCCACGAGCCTCGGCGTCGCGGGTAAGGACCGCGCGCAGATGGTCGCGAACATCCAGAGCGACATGGGCGCGATGCTCGGCCTGGCCACGCACAAGGACGTCCCGAACCACCTCGACGCCGCCTGGACCACACAGCTGATGAAGGCCGGCCGCAAGGAGATGCAGGTCACCGGCGGAGTGACGACGATCTACGGCTATCAGGCGCTCGGTGCGCTGATCCGCGAGGGGACGTACGACAAGGAGTTCCTGACCTCGGTCGGCCGCGACATGGTGGCCGTGGACCGCAAGGATCCGAAGGCCTGGGAGTACCACACGCCGTACGGCCTCGACTCGGTCCTGAACCAGGGCGAGGGCGGCGGCCGCGGCTTCTACCCGCTGACGGGTCTGATGGAGGCCCTCGGCAACAACCCGGACGCGGCGACGGCGTTCTTCAACGAGCCGGTCCGCGAGGACTCCAACGGCGACGGCATCGTCACCGAGGACGACAAGCCGGTCAAGGGTCAGCACGGCAAGGACCAGGGCATGGTCGACTACATGCTCGACAAGAAGCCGTACGAGGACGCCTTCGACATCGCGAAGACGGGCGACGCCCACCCGGCCCAGGAGGCCCTCGGCGGCGCCCTGGAGGCAGCCGTCTCGGGCCGCGCGGCGGGCGACGAGGACGCGAAGCCCGTACCGCACACCGGTCCGATGACGGACATCATGGAACGGGTCGTCGAGAAGGTCAGCGACAACCCGGAGCTCGTGGCCAAGCCGACTGCCGACGAGCCGACTCCGCTGGGTGGCCTGTCCGGCAACTTCGGACGCATGGCCGCCGAGTACATGCCGGACCTGCAGGCGACCGCCGCGAACGGTACGCAGGAGATCAGGACCTTCGGCGAGCAGGCCGATTTCAAGAAGTCCGACATGGCGCGGTTCTTGGGGGCGGTGGCTCAGGATCCCGAAGCGTACGGCGTGATCACCACGGCTCAGCAGACCCACACCACGGCCTTGGTCAGCGATGTCATCGCGCACCGCGCCGACCATTCGGAACTGGATCTGGCCATCTCCAATTCCGTCAATCCCGGTGGTCAGATCGCGGGCATGCTGTCCGAGGCCAGGGCGCAGGGGACCTATGGAGCCGCCGCCCATACGAACGAGGAATACGTCAAGGGCGTCGAGGACAGTGCGAAGTGGGTCAACCGCGGTATCACCATGGCCGGCGGCAAGTACCTGGAGCTGGTCCCGCTGGCCGGGGACGTCGTCGAATGGCTTCAGGAGGACATCACCGAGGCGGTAGTCGACAGCGCCAAGGAAGACGTGGCGGAGAAGACCGGCAAGACCGAGAAGGGCGTCATGGCCAACTACGCGGATGCGGAGGCGGCTGCAAGCAAGGCGGCGGAGAACGCCGTTGCCAATGCGGCCAGGGGGTCGGGCATGAGCGAGACGGACATCAAGGACCTTCAGCTGGGGGCAGGACGTGAGACCGGTACGGCCCATTCGACCGGCCGGAACCTCATGGCGTCCGGCAAGGCGGGTTCCTGAGATGGCGCGTCGGGCCGCCTCTTGCTTCACCGGTGGCGCGATCGCAGTCCTGTTGCTGCTTTCCGCGTGCACGGGAGGGAGCGGACAGGGGGCGGCGCCCCTGCCCGACCGGGTCTGCTGGGGAGCGGGGGCCTTCGCGGGCAAGGACGTGGCCCGGACGGCCGGCAAGGGAACCAAGGTCCGGGACGACTCTCCTGCTGTTTTCACCCTGCCCGAAATCGACAAGGGCACGTCCTGCCAGCTCTACGTCGACGGGGACACCCGATTCAGTGCCCGTGCCTCCCGGCGGTCGGTGGATCAGGACTTCCAGTGGTCCAGCTGGGAGAAGGAGAGCCCCGACAGGATCGACATCGGGAGCGGTGGGATCGTCTGGGACAGCGGCGCGGCGATTTCGTTCACCTGCAAGAGCCCCGAGGGCCCCTACAAAGTGGAGCTCGTCCTGACCAGCGGGTCCGGAGCGGGAAAGCCGAAGGATCCGCGAGCCTATTTCACGGAGATGATGGACCCGTACCACCGGTTCGCCGTGGAGCAGCTGCACTGCTCCGCATGACCGACAGATGACAGTAAGAAGGCCGCTCAGGAACGTCCTGAGCGGCCTTCTGCATGGAAGCCGTGACCGGAATCGAACCGGCGTAACTCGCTTTGCAGGCGAGTCCCTCAACCACTCGGGCACACGGCTGGGTGGTGGTGATGTGTATGACCGTACGAGGGGGCGGGAGGGTGGGGAAGGGGTGCGCGGGGCGTGCAATGCGACTGCCATGCCGCGTTCACAAAGAGGGAGGGGGAGGGGAGCACCGAGGGGAGGGAGGAAGGGAGAGAGGAGTGGTGGCGGGACCTTTGGCCTAGGGCTGGGGGAGGGGGTGGGATCGGTCGGAATGACAGGGTCGAAAGAGGGTTATGGGACTTACGCTGGGGCGATGAGCGTCCTCCCCCAGCGAGCTGCTGCACCCGCCGAGCCCATACCCGACGACCCGAAGGGCGGGATCCTCGCGCCCGCGTACCGGACGCTCAGCATCGGGATCATCTCGGTCATCTTCCTGATCGCCTTCGAGGCGACCGCCGTCGGTACCGCCATGCCCGTGGCCGCCCGGGAGCTGGACGGGATCGCGCTGTACGCCTTCGCCTTCTCCGCCTACTTCACGACCAGCCTCTTCGGGATGGTGCTGTCCGGGCAGTGGGCCGACCGGCAGGGGCCGCTGCGGCCGCTGACCGTGGGGATCGTGGCATTCGCCGCCGGGCTGGTGTGTTCCGGGACGGCCGGGGCGATGTGGATGTTCGTGCTCGGGCGGGCCGTGCAGGGGTTCGGGGGCGGGCTGGTCATCGTCGCGCTCTACGTGGTCGTAAGCCGGGCCTACGAGGAGCGGCTGCGGCCCGCGATCATGGCGGCCTTCGCCGCGAGCTGGGTCGTGCCGTCGATCGTCGGACCGTTGGCGGCGGGAACGGTCACCGAGCACCTCGGGTGGCGCTGGGTGTTCCTCGGGATCCCCGCGCTGGTCTTCGTACCGCTGGCCGTGGCGCTGCCCGCGATCCGGCGGAGCGCGTCCGGGCCGGTGGACCCCGAGGCGCCGCCCGTGGCGTTCGACCGGCGGCGGATCCGGCTCGCCCTCGGGATCTCGGCCGGTGCGGGACTGCTGCAGTACGCCGCCCAGGACCTGAGGTGGCTGTCGCTGGTGCCGGGGCTCGCCGGGGCCGCCCTGCTGGTGCCCGCGGTGCTCGGGCTGCTGCCGCGCGGGACCTACCGGGCGCGGCGCGGGCTGCCGTCGGTGGTGCTGCTGCGCGGTGTGGCGGCCGGGTCGTTCATCGCGGCGGAGAGCTTCATCCCGCTGATGCTGGTCACCCAGCGGGGGCTGAGCCCCACGATGGCCGGGTTCTCGCTCGCGCTGGGCGGGGTGACGTGGGCGGCGGGGTCGTGGGTGCAGTCGCAGGGGCGGACCGCGCCGTACCGGGAACGGCTGATGGTGCTCGGCATGATCATGGTCACCGTGGCGATCGCCGGGGCGCCGGCGGTGCTCGTGGAGTGGGTGCCGGTGTGGATCATCGCGCTGGTGTGGGCGCTGGGGTGCCTGGGGATGGGGCTCGTCATCGGCTCCACCAGCGTGCTGCTGCTGAAGCTGTCGGCGCCGGAGGAAGCGGGCGCGAACTCCGCTTCGCTGCAGATCTCGGACGCGCTGGCGAATGTCGTGCTGCTGGCGGCGGGCGGGGCGGCGTTTGCCGCGCTGGGCGGGGGCGCGGTAGGGGCGGCGCACTCCGTGGCCGAGGGGGGCGGGGCTTCGCACCCCGGTGCGTTCGTGGTGGTGTTCCTGCCGATGGCCTGCGTGGCGCTGGTGGGGGCATGGGTGGCCACCCGGCTGGACGCGGAGCCCGTGCGGGGCTGAGACCGGTTGCAGGGTGCGGCGCCGCTGCCGGGGGGCCGGCCCCCCGGGCCCCTGCGCCTCAAACGCCGGCGGGGCCGGGTTGTGGCCGGGGCGGCCTGCCCTGTGTGCGGGGTAACCCCCGGGGTGGGTCGGCTGGCCGGTGGTCCGGTGCAGCGCCGTTGCCGGGGGCCGGCCCCCGGGCCCCCGCTCCTCAAACGCCGGAGGGGCTGGATTCGGCCGGGCTCGGTCTGTTCTGCGAGCGGGTGCTCCGGGCGAGGTGGACGGGCCGGTGGTCCGGTGCGGCGCCGTTGCCGGGGGCCGGCCCCCGGGCCCCCGCTCCTCAAACGCCGGAGGGGCTGGATGTGGCCTGGGCAGGGGACCCGTGCGGAAATGCGGCGCGGCCACCGGGGGCGGCTGGCTAGCATCCGGGGATGAGTGAGTTGATCATCGGGATGGGTGAGGCCGAGTTGGCCGATCTGGCCGATGCCACCGGGCAGAGTGTCGAGGAGGCCGTGCTGGCCGCCGTGCGGGGCTGGGTGCGGGGGGAGCGGGAGCGGGCCGGGAGTGAGGCCGGGCGGCTGGCCGGGCTCCATGCGGGGCTGCTGCGGAGGCTCGGGGAATGAGCACCAGGTATCTGACCCTCGTAGAGGTGCTCGACCTTGCGCGGTACGCCTGTCTTGCCCAGGACCAGCCCGTCGAGCTGCGTGCGCCCGGGCTGCTGGAGTCCGCGGTGCACCGGCCGCGGGCTCCGGGGGCCCCTCCCAGCGGTAGCTGGGGGAGTTCGGGACGGCTGCCTACGAGGACGTGTTCGGGCAGGCCGCCGCGCTGTTGCACGCGATCGCGACGAACCACCCCCTCGTCGACGGGAACAAGCGCACCGCCTGGCTCGCCGCGGCCACCTTCCTCGCCGTCAACGGCGTCGATCTCGGGGATGCCGATCAGGACTCCGCGTACGGCCTGGTCATCGACGTGGCGGCGGGCAGCGAGGAGGACATCGGGCGGATCGCGGAGCGGCTGCGCACGCTGGAGCGGCGAATGTGACGCTCGCCGCACGCGCCGAGGTCACGGGCCTGTCCCTCCGCGAGGGGCGGGCCCGTGCCGGTAAGGTGGCCCGGTTGTCCTACGTACGACTGCCCGTACCGCCGGCCGTACCGATGCCCGGACCGCACGCCCGGAAGACACCCGGAATGCGTGCCCGGGACGGAAAACGCCGCCGAGAGACCGAACCGGAGACCGTGACTACTACCGCCTCCCACCACCTCTCACCCGCCTTCCCCGGCCGCGCGCCGTGGGGTACCGCCAGCGCCCTGCGAGCTTGGCAGCAGGGTGCGCTGGACCGGTACCTGGAGACCCAGCCGCGCGACTTCCTCGCCGTCGCCACCCCCGGCGCCGGCAAGACCACCTTCGCGCTGACCCTCGCGTCCTGGCTGCTGCACCACCACGTCGTGCAGCAGGTGACCGTCGTCGCGCCGACCGAGCACCTGAAGAAGCAGTGGGCGGAGGCCGCCGCCCGGATAGGGATCCGACTGGATCCCGATTACTCGGCCGGCCCGCTCAGCAAGGACTACCACGGGGTCGCCGTCACGTACGCGGGTGTGGGCGTGCGCCCGATGCTGCACCGCAACCGGTGCGAGCAGCGCAAGACCCTCGTGATCCTCGACGAGATCCACCATGCCGGTGACTCGAAGTCCTGGGGCGAGGCCTGCCTGGAGGCCTTCGACCCGGCGACCCGGCGGCTCGCCCTCACCGGTACGCCTTTCCGGTCCGACACGAATCCCATTCCCTTCGTCGCCTATGAGGAGGGGAACGACGGAATTCGGCGGTCCTCCGCCGATTACACGTACGGCTACGGGAACGCCCTCGGCGACGGGGTCGTGCGGCCCGTCATCTTCCTTTCCTACAGCGGCAACATGCGCTGGCGCACCAAGGCGGGCGACGAGATCGCCGCGCGCCTCGGCGAGCCGATGACCAAGGACGCCATCTCGCAGGCCTGGCGCACCGCCCTCGACGCGCGCGGCGACTGGATGCCGAACGTGCTGCGCGCCGCCGACCAGCGGCTCACCGAGGTCAGGAAGGGCATCCCGGACGCGGGCGGGCTGGTCATCGCCGCCGACCAGGATTCCGCGCGCGCCTACGCCAAGCTGATCCGGGAGATCACCGGGAGCAAGGCCACCGTCGTCCTGTCCGACGACACCGGCGCCTCGAAGCGGATCGACGAGTTCGCCGCGAGCAACGACCGCTGGATGGTCGCGGTCCGCATGGTGTCCGAGGGCGTCGACGTACCCCGCCTCGCGGTCGGCGTGTACGCCACCACCATCTCGACCCCGCTGTTCTTCGCGCAGGCCGTCGGCCGCTTCGTGCGCTCGCGCCGGCGCGGCGAGACGGCCTCGGTGTTCCTGCCGACCATCCCCTACCTGCTGGGCTTCGCCAACGAGATGGAAGTCGAGCGCGACCACGTCCTCGACAAGCCGAAGAAGCAGGGCGAGGAAGACCCCTACGCCGACTCCGAGAAGGAGATGGAGGAGGCGAACAAGCAGGAGGACGAGGACACCGGCGACGAGGAGCAGATGTCCTTCGAGGCGCTGGAGTCCGACGCCGTCTTCGACCGGGTGCTCTACGACGGCGCCGAGTTCGGCATGCAGGCGCATCCGGGGAGCGAGGAGGAGCAGGACTACCTCGGCATCCCGGGGCTGCTGGAGCCCGACCAGGTGCAGATGCTGCTCCAGAAGCGGCAGTCGCGGCAGATCGCGCACAGCAAGCGCAAGCCAGACTCGGAGGCGGACCTGCTGGAGCTGCCCGCCGACCGGCGCCCGGTGGTCTCCCACAAGGAACTGCTGGAGCTGCGCAAGTCGCTCAACACGATGGTCGGTGCGTACGTCCACCAGAGCGGCAAACCGCACGGCGTGCTCCACACCGAACTGCGCCGTGTGTGCGGCGGACCGCCGAGCGCGGAAGCCACCGCGGGACAGCTGCGCGAGCGCATCAAGAAGGTCCAGGAGTGGGCCACCCGGATGCGGTGATTTCCTACGGAATACGGTCCGGCGGGCGAGGGGAGATTCGTACGGTCCCCGCCCGCCCGGGCCGCCGTAGCGGTGGCGCCGCACCCGTGGTGGGAGCCCCTGCGGGGCCGCCGGGGGCGGCCCGCAAACGCGGGACGGGACCGGGGGCCGAAGGTCACGAATTGGCGGCGATGCGCGTTTTCAACCGGCATAAAACGCCAGTAGGCGCCCGGATTCTGGACGAGCCCTTCCGCTGAGCGAACCCGCTCGCTAGTGTCCCCGCATCGAACGCCCCGTGGCAACGCCGCTGCGGGAGCGCAGCCGGTGCCATGGCCGCTACCGGCGGCCTCTCCGTGCGTCGCCGAGGGACCGGCGGCGCTATCCCCAGAGAGTCACCGCCGCCCACCGAAAGAGGGAGAGGCGTCGTGACCGCGGAAACCTCCCAGACTCTCGACCGAGGACTCCGAGTTCTCAAACTGCTCGCCGACACCGACCACGGTCTGACCGTCACCGAGCTCTCCAACCGCCTCGGTGTGAACCGCACCGTGGTCTACCGCCTCCTGGCCACCCTCGAACAGCACGCCCTGGTCCGCCGCGACCTCGGCGGCCGCGCCCGCGTCGGGCTCGGCGTGCTGCGCCTGGGCCGCCAGGTGCACCCGCTCGTGCGCGAGGCGGCGCTGCCCGCGCTGCGCTCCCTCGCCGAGGACATAGGCGCCACCGCGCACCTGACCCTCGTGGACGGAACCGAGGCGCTGGCCGTGGCGGTCGTGGAGCCGACCTGGACCGACTACCACGTGGCCTACCGGCCCGGCTTCCGCCATCCGCTGGACCGCGGGGCAGCCGGCCGGGCCATCCTGGCCGCCCGTCAGGGCACGCTCATCGAGCCCGGGTACACGCTCACCCACGGCGAGCTCGAAGCGGGCGCCAGCGGCGCTGCGGCGCCCCTCGTGGGCATTACCGGGCTGGAGGGCAGCGTGGGCGTCGTCATGCTGGCCGACGCCGTGCCCGAGCGGGTCGGCCCGCGCGTGGTGGACGCCGCCCGCGAGGTGGCCGACGCCCTGCGCTGAGCAGCGCACGCAGCACACCGGGCCGCGCCCCCGTCGCAGGGGGCGCGGCTCGACCCGTTCGCAGGCACCCGCGCTAGATTGGCCCGGTGCTCTCTCGTCTCACACGTCTGCCGCGTCCCGCCGCCCTCGCCGTCTGCGCCGTGCCCGTGCTCGCGCTGTTCGCCGTCGCGGCCTTCGCCCCGCTGCCCTTCGTGATCGCGCAGCCGGGCCTCACGGCCGACGTGCTCGGCTCCCGTGACGGCAAGCAGGTCATCAGCATCACGGGGGCCCCGACCCGCGCGACCACGGGCCAGCTGCGGATGACGACCATCCAGGCCACCGGCCCCTCCACCACCGTCACCCTCCCCGAGCTGGTCGGCGACTGGTTCGACACCTCGCGGGCGGTCATGCCCCGGGAGTCGGTGTACCCGTCGGGCGGAAGCGACAAGGAGATCGAGGAGCACAACCTGGAGGAGATGACCACGTCGCAGACGACGGCCTCCCAGGCCGCGCTCGGCTACCTCCACAAGGACCCGAAGGACGTGAAGGTCGAGCTGAACCTCGCCGACGTCGGCGGTCCGAGCGCCGGACTGCTCTTTTCCCTCGGCATCGTCGACAAGCTCGACGGGAACGGCAGCGGCGGCGATCTCACCGGCGGCCGCACCATCGCCGGTACGGGCACGATCAGCGCGGACGGAGAGGTCGGTGCGGTCGGCGGCGTGGCCCTGAAGACTCAGGCCGCGCGGCGCGACGGGGCGAGCGTGTTCCTCGTACCGGCGGCGGAGTGCTCGGACGCGAGGTCCGAACTCCCCGAGGGGCTGCGGCTGGTCCCCGTCACCTCGCTGACGGGTGCGGTCGACGCGCTGCGGGCCCTGCAGAAGGGCGCAGCGGTTCCGTCCTGCTGACCCGGGGGGCCGCCTCCATGCTCCGCCAGGACGGGAACACCAACGGGGAGAGCGTGGCGAGGAGGTACACCCCGCCGAACACCAGCAGCGCCCGCGTCACCCCGAAGCCGTCGATGAGCAGCCCGGCGGCCAGCCCGCCCAGCGGCATCGTCAGCTCGCAGCCCGCCTGGGTCACTCCCGAGACCCGGCTGCGCAGCTCGTCGGGCACCTTCTCCAGCATCACGGTGGTCAGGATCGGGTTGAGCACGCCCGCGCCCAGCCCGGACAGCGCCATCGTCACCGCGAGCGGCAGCGAGGTGTCGGTGAAGGCGGCGACCACGTAGCGCGGGGCCCCGCACAGCAGGAACGCCGCGGCGAAGACGGCCCTACGGGGGAACCGCTCGCCCCAGGCTCCGTAGAGCAAGGCCCCCAGCAGGGCGAACCCGCCGAAGAGGGCGACGAGCATGCCGAGCGCGGTGGCTCCGCCGAGGGCTTCGCGGCCGTGCACGGGCAGCAGGACCGAGGACCAGCCCTGGTCGAGGCCGTTGGTCATCATCACCATCACCGTGACGCCCAGCAGCAGCCGCGTGCGGGTCAGGAACCGCCAGCCCTCGGCGAGTTCCGCCCGGTAGCCGGCCAGCGACACCTTCCCGGCGGCGCGCTGCGGCTCGGCGGCCGGTATCCCGCGCACGAAGGCGGTGACCAGCAGCGCGGAGGCGCCGAAGGTGGCGGCGTCCAGGAGGAGGACCGACTCGGCGCCGATCGTGGCGATCAGCAGGCCGGCCAGCACAGCCCCGATCATGCGGGCTCCGCGCGAGACGGCGTCGTAGAGGCTGGCGGCGCGGGCGACGGTGGTGCCGGCGTGCTCGGCGAGATGGGGGAGCAGGACGTAGCGCGAGGCCAGGCCGGGGGTGTGCACGAGGCCGCCGACGGCCATCAGCGCGCACAGCATCCAGAACTCCAGCAGCCCGGCGTAGTGCAGCAGCGGGATCGCGCCCACGGACAGTCCGCAGATCAGGTCGGAGGCGGCGGAGACCCGGCGGCGGCCGATCCGGTCGATGACTGGGCCCCCGACGAGCGCGGCGATCGCGACGGGCAGGGTGGCGCAGAAGGCGACGATCCCGGCCCGGCCGGCGCTGCCCGTGGTCTGGAGCACGAACCAGGGGACCCCGATGAGGGTCAGCGAACTCCCGGCTATCGAGATGGTGTTGGCGATCAGGACGGCGGTGAAGGGGCGACGGCTCACGCGATGCCCCGGTGCGGGCGCGAGATGCGGGTGGTGCGGGTGATGCGTGCGTGCAGGTGCGCGGGCTGGATCAGGCGGATGCCGGTGGTGATCAGGGCCTCGCCGACCCGGTTGCGCAGGGCGGAGGCGGGGTGCCGGCACAGGTGGGGGGCGGCCTCCCGGGTACGGCGCCAGGTGGCGGCCTCGGCGGTGCGGACGGTGTGGACCTCGGCGTGGATCTGGGCATGGCTGAAGGGGTGCACGGCAGGGCTCCTTCTGCGAAAGGGGTGGGTGGGGCGCTACTTGGTGTGGATCGGGAAGGCGTGCGTCTGGAAGCGGACCGTCTCGGTACCTTCGGTGGGCGGCAGATCGCGGTAGCTGTTGATCAGGTCGTGGAGCTTGAGGATCAGCTCGTGGCTCTGCGCGGGAGTCAGCTGCAGCGAGAAGTCGCTGAGTTCGGAACTCCGGCGCCACTCCACCGACCAGGTGTGGGCTTCGCCCAGCCAGGCGGACAGTTCCTGTTCGTGGATCTTCACGATCTCCGCCATGAAGACCTCCGCGGCGCCGCGCGTGGCGGGGTCGGTGTCGTAGATCAGCGCCTCGTCGAAGATCGTGCCGTCCTGGGAGGGGCGCCACCAGCGCTCGCGGCCCTTGCCGTGCTCGGGGGCGTCCTCGACGAACCCGTACGCGGCGAGCTGGCGCAGGTGGTAGCTGGTGGCCCCGCTCGACTCCCCGAGCCGCTCCGCGAGTTGCGAGGCGGTGGCCGGCCCGTGCAGACGCAGGTCGCCCAGCAGCCGGATGCGCAGCGGGTGAGCCAGGCCGCGCAGGGAGTGGGCGTCGAGCTTGCGGAGCTGGGGCTCCGGCTTCGGGGATTCCGGCTTCGTGGACTCCGGCTTCGGGGACTCTGCGCTCTTCTCGGGCATGCCTCGACGATAGGGTTGCAAAGAAATCTATGCAAGGGTTTCTTTGCAACTACTCCTTTGCATCTTCCGGGGCCGGTCCGAGGTCACCCCTCCTTGATGAACCCCTCCGCCACCAGCCAGTCCTTCGCCACCTCGTGCGGGTCCTGCCCCTCCACGTCCACCAGGGCGTTGAGCCGCTGCGCCGTCTCCGTCGTCAGCCGCTTCGACAGGGGGTCCAGCAGGCCCGCGATCTCCGGGTACTTCTCCAGGGTCTTCGCGTGCAGCTCCGGCGCCGCGTTGTAGTTGGGGAAGAAGTGCCGGTCGTCGACGAGGGTGTCCAGGTCCATGGCCTTGATCCGGCCGTCCGTGGTGAAGGCCTCGCCCAGCAGGCAGGAATCGGACTTGGAGACCTGGGTGTAGATGATCCCGGCGTCCATCTTCTTGACGTTGCCCGCCGGGATCTCCATCCCGTAGGCCTTCTCCATCCCCGGCAGCCCGTCCTCGCGCGAGGCGAACTCGTTCTCCACGCAGACGGTCACCGCCTTCGGGTCGCGCTTCGACAGCGCCGCCACGTCCGACAGGGTCTTCAGCCCGTATTTGGCGTTGTTCTTCTTGCTGATGGCCAGCGTGTAGGTGTTGTTGAGCGTGGACGGCGGCAGCCATGCCACGCCGTTCTTCACGTCCGCGTTCCGCACCGCCTCCCACTGCGCGTACGGGTCCGTGATCGGCTTGTCGTTGCCCAGGTAGGTGATCCACGCCGTGCCCGTGTACTCGTACATGGCGTCCGCGTCGCCCTGGATGATCGCCTCGCGGGCGCTGATCGAGCCGGGCAGGTTGGTGCGGTCCAGCACCTCCGCGCCGGCCGCCTTGAAGATCAGGCCGATCATCTGGCCGAGCACGATGTTCTCGCTGAAGTTCTTCGAGGTGACCGTGAGCGAGGCGCCCTTGAGCGGCTGCCCCTGGCCGACCGAGCCCGGCAGGACCTCGTCGACCATCGGGGAACCGCTCTTGAGCCCGCAGCCCGCGAGCGCCAGCAGGGGCAGCAGGGCCGCGCCGGCCGCCGCGGCCGTCCGTACGCAGAGGGGGAGCCTGGTCATCTACGCCTCCAGCCCGCGCGGGGTCAGGACCGTCTCGGCCAGCGAGGCCAGCCAGTCCACGAACAGCGCCAGCGCCACCGTCAGCACCGAGCCCAGCACCAGCACGGGCATCCGCTGGGTCTGGATCCCGGAGGTGATCAGGTCGCCCAGGCCCCCGCCGCCGCCGAAGGTGGCCAGGGTCGCGGTGCCGACGTTGAGGACGAGGGCCGTCCGCACGCCCGCCAGGATCAGCGGGACGGCCAGCGGCAGTTCCACCTTCGTCAGGGTGCCCATGGAGGACATCCCGATCCCGCGCGAGGCCTCCACCAGCTGCGGGTCGATGCCGCGCAGCCCCGCGACGGTGTTGGACAGCACGGGCAGGACGGCGTAGGCGACCATGCCGATGATCGCCGTCGAGGGGCCGATGCCGAGCCAGATGACGAGCAGGGCGAGCAGTCCGATGGCCGGGGTGGCCTGGCCGATGTTGGCGATCGCGGTGACCAGCGGAGCTCCCCGGCGCAGGCCGCGGCGGGTCAGGGCGATGCCGAGCGGGATGGCGATGACCAGCACCCAGAAGGTGGAGATGGCGGTGAGCTGGACGTGCTGCCACAGCCGGAGCTGGACGTTGCCGTTGGCGAGGGAGTTCTCGGCGATCGTGTCGAGGGTGGCGTTGGTGATCCACAGGTACGTGGCCAGCAGCACCAGCGCCAGCACGACGGGCAGGGTCACCAGCCGGCCCCAGGTCAGCCGGCTCCCGGGGCGGGGCGGTGCGATGGAGGCCATGACCTCCTCGTCGGGCCCGGGCTCCTGCGGATCGCGGAAGACGTGCCCCTTGAGCTCGTGCTCCCCGGGCGGGCGTTCGGGGGAGACCGGGTTCCGCGGGCTCATGAGCCCTCCGAACCGTCCCGGAGCCCCTCCAGGTCCCGTTCGGTGCGGTGGTGGCGCAGCTCCTCCAGATCGTGCGCGTGCTCGGCGGCGGTCAGCCGGTCGGCCTCCAGCATCTCGTGCACGGAGTTCATCAGGGTCTCCATGTCCACGACGCCGATGTACTCGCCGCGCCGCCCGGTGACGGCCACCCGGCCGCCGCTGTCGGTGAGCACGGCCTCCAGGGCGTCGTGCAGGGTCGCGTCCCGTGTCACCGTGTCGTGCACGAGCTGGCCGGCCCGGGCCAGGGATCCCTTGGCACGCATCAGGTCGCCGCGGCGCAGCCACTTGTACGGGCGGCCGCGCCGGTCCAGCATCAGGAGCTCGTTGACCTGGCCGGCGCGCAGGGTGTTGAAGATCTTCTGGAGCGGGTCGTCCACGGAGACCGTCGGGAACTCGGCGATCTCCACGTCCCGTACGCGGGTGAGGTTGAGCCGTTTGAGGGCCGCGCCCGCGCCGACGAAACCGGAGACGAAGTCGTCGGCGGGGTTGGTCAGGATCGCCTCGGGGGTGTCGAACTGGGCGATGTGCGAGCGCTCGCGCAGGACGGCGATCCGGTCGCCCAGCTTGATGGCCTCGTCGAAGTCGTGGGTGACGAAGACGATCGTCTTGTGCAGCTCGTGCTGGAGCCGGATCAGCTCGTCCTGGAGGTGGTCGCGGGTGATGGGGTCGACGGCGCCGAAGGGCTCGTCCATCAGCAGGACGGGCGGGTCGGCGGCGAGCGCCCGGGCCACGCCCACGCGCTGCTGCTGGCCGCCGGAGAGCTGGCGCGGATAGCGGCCGTGGAACTCGCGCGGGTCCAGGCCGACCAGGTCGAGCATCTCCTCCACCCGGTCCTTCACGCGGGACTTGGACCAGCCGGTCATCTTGGGGACCAGGGCGATGTTCTCGGCGACCGTCATGTGCGGGAAGAGCCCGGAGGACTGGATCGCGTACCCGATCTTGCGGCGCAGCTTCACCGGGTCCATGTCGGTGACGTCCTCGTCGCCGATGCGGATCCGGCCGGAGGTGGGCTCGATCAGCCGGTTGATCATCTTCAGGGTGGTGGACTTCCCGCAGCCGGAGGGCCCGACGAAGACCACCAGCTCGCCCGCCTTGATTTCCATGGAGACGTCGTCGACGGAGGGGTTGGGGTTGCCGGGGTACCGCTTGGTGAGGTTCTCCAGCTGGATGGTGGCTCCGGAGGCGGTGGCGGGGGAGGGGGCGGCCGCGGAGGCGGCGGCGGCCGGCTCGGAGCCCCCGGCCGGCTGCGGGCTGGTCGTCGACGGCGTCGGCTCAGACACGGATTCCCCTCGGGATGGTGAGACGGCCGAGCAGGACGTACGCGGCGTCGAAGAGCAGGGCGAGGATGACGACGCCGAGCGTCCCCGCCAGGACCTGGTTGATGGCGTTGGCGCTGCCGAGCGAGGCGATCCCGCGGAAGATCTCGTTGCCCAGGCCCGGCCCGGAGGCGTAGGCGGCGATGGCCGCGATGCCCATCAGCATCTGCGTGGAGACGCGGATGCCGGTCAGGATCGGCGGCCAGGCGAGCGGCAGCTCCACCTTCAGCAGCTGGGCGCTGCGCGACATCCCGATGCCCTTGGCGGCGTCGACCAGGGCGGGGTCCACCCCGCGCAGTCCCACGATGGAGTTGCGGACGATGGGCAGCAGCCCGTACAGGGTCAGGGCGATCACGGTCGGCGCGACGCCGAGGCCGACGATCGGGATCAGCAGGCCGATCATGGCGAGGGAGGGGACGGTCAGCACCGTGGAGGTGGAGGTGACCGCGAGGTTCCCGGCCCAGCCGCTGCGGTAGGTGAGGACGCCGATGGCGACGCCGAGGGCGGTCGCGATCACCATGCACTGGAAGACGGCGCTGGCGTGCTGGAAGGCGTCGGTGAGGAGCTGCTGATGGCGGTTGGACACGTAGGACCAGAAGCTCACGCCACGTCACCCCATCCGTCGTTGCCGCACGTCAGTGGTCAGTGATCAGTCGTCCTCGGCCGCCTGTTCGACCAGGGGAATGATCCGCAAGGGTACGGGATTCTCCATGACAATCGCGGTCGAAGCCCTCACGATGCCATCAAACGCGACAACCCGGTCGATCACCCGCTGGAGATCCGCGTTGGACCGGGCCACGAGCCGGCACAGCATGTCCCCGTGACCGGTCGTCGTGTGCAGCTCCAGCACCTCCGGCACCCCGTCCAAGTGGGCCCGTACGTCCGCCCCTTGACCCTGTTTGATCTCCAGCGTGGCGAAGGCCGTCACCGGGTACCCCAGGGCCGCCGGATCCACCTGCGGACCGAACCCCCGGATGACTCCGTTCGACTGAAGCCGGTCCAGCCGGGCCTGCGCGGTGCCGCGCGCCACGCCCAGCCGGCGCGAGACCTCCAGAACCCCGATCCGGGGCTCGCGGGCGAGCAGCACGATGAGCCGGCCGTCGAGTTCGTCGATTCCCATGGCTGCCTCCGGGGCGGTCGGTCGGTGGTCATAGTGCACAGATATTCCAGCCATGGTGGTCCTGTACTGGTCAGTCTGTACAGCAGAAACGGAAACTATTGCGCAGCTTGTGGAACGGCGGGAGTCTGCGGTCATGACTGAGACCCAGCCGCTCGACACCGCACCGCGCACCGCCGCCAAGGCCGATCCCTTCCCCGTCAAGGGCATGGACGCGGTCGTCTTCGCCGTAGGCAACGCCAAGCAGGCCGCGCACTACTACTCGACCGCCTTCGGCATGAAGCTCGTCGCCTACTCCGGACCGGAGAACGGCACGCGCGAAACGGCCAGCTACGTCCTGACCAACGGCGCGGCACGGTTCGTCCTGACCTCGGTCATCAAGGCCTCCACCGACCGAGGCCGCTTCCTCGCCGAGCACGTCGCCGAGCACGGCGACGGAGTCGTCGACCTGGCGATCGAGGTCCCCGACGTCAAGGCGGCCTACGCCTACGCCGTCGAGCACGGCGCCCGCGGCCTCGACGAGCCCTACGAGCTCACCGACGAGCACGGCACCGTACGGCTCGCGGCCATCGCCACCTACGGCCAGACCCGCCACACCCTGGTCGAGCGCGGCGACTACACCGGCCCCTACCTGCCCGGCTTCGTCTCCGTCGACCCGATGGTCGAGCCCCCGGCCAAGCGCACCTTCCAGGCCATCGACCACTGCGTGGGCAACGTCGAACTCGGCCGGATGAACGAGTGGGTGGCCTTCTACAACAAGGTCATGGGCTTCACGAACATGAAGGAGTTCGTGGGCGACGACATCGCGACCGAGTACTCGGCGCTGATGTCGAAGGTCGTCGCGGACGGCACCCTGAAGGTGAAGTTCCCGATCAACGAGCCGGCGATCGCGAAGAAGAAGTCGCAGATCGACGAGTACCTGGAGTTCTACGGCGGCGCCGGAGTCCAGCACATCGCGCTCGCGACCAACGACATCGTCCGCACGGTACGGGCCATGCGCGCGGCCGGCGTGGAGTTCCTGAACACCCCGGACTCCTACTACGACACCCTCGGCGAGTGGGCCGGCGAGACCCGCGTCCCCGTCGAGATCCTGCGCGAGCTGAAGATCCTCGTCGACCGCGACGAGGACGGCTACCTGCTGCAGATCTTCACCAAGCCGGTCCAGGACCGCCCGACGGTCTTCTTCGAGATGATCGAGCGGCACGGCTCGATGGGCTTCGGCAAGGGCAACTTCAAGGCCCTGTTCGAGGCGATCGAGCGGGAGCAGGAGAAGCGGGGCAACCTCTAGCGGGTTGCGTGGACCGGGGCCCCAGTGGCGTGGCGCCGCCGCCTGGGGCTCCGCCCCGGCCTCCCCGCGCCTCAAACGCCGGCGGGGCTGGGACGGTCCCCTGCGGCGCCGCTCCCGGGGCTCCGCCCCGGACCCCGCGCCTCAAACGCCGGCGGGGCTGGATCCGGCCCACCGACCGCTACGGCTTCGGCTTCGGCTTCGGTGACGGTTTGGCCGCCTTCGGGAGTTCCGGGGCCACCCACGGGGTGGTGGGCTGCATGTTCTCCGGGCCGCCCGCCGGGGGCTTGCCGATGGCCGCCAGGGCCTCCTTCGCCAGCGGGGCCCGGACCGGCGAGAACCGCGGGTTGGTCCGCAGGGCCTCCTCCAGGTGCCGCCGCGCCCCGGCCGTGTCGCCCAGGCCGCGCTCGATCAGCGCCCGGTGGTACGCGTACTCCGCGAGCCGCAGTCCCTGCTCCGTGGCCTTCTTCGCGTACTCCAGCGCCCCCGTGTCGTCACCCGTCTTGTGCAGCGCCCACCCCAGCGCGTCCGCCACCGGCAGGCTCTTGTGCCGGGCCCACTCCGCCGTGAGGCGCCGTACGGCCGCCGCCGGGTCGCCGTGGTCCGCCTCGAAGCGGCCCAGCAGCAGCTCCTCGTTCACCCCGCTCCGGGCGGCCTGCGCGGGGAGCCCCCCGTACACCGCCCTCGCCTCCTCGCCCCGACCCAGCGACTCCAGCAGCTCGCCCAGCTCCAGCGACAGCGCCGGCACCGCGGCGCGGCCCAGCGCCAGCCGGTAGTCCCGTACGGCCTCGCCGCCCCGGCCCAGCGCCGCCAGCACCCGGGCCCGCCCGCCCAGCGCCTGCGCCTGGCCCGGATCGGTGCGCAGCGCCGCCTCGTACTGCTTCAGCGCCTCCGCGTCGTCCCCCCGCTCCCACGCCAGCTCCCCGAGCCGGAACAGCACGTACGCCTTCTCCGCCGGCGCCTTCGCCGCGCCTCCCGCGTGCTCCATGGACATGGCCGCGTCCTCGCGCCAGCCGCGGTCCCGGTACACCTGCGAGGCCTTCATGAAGGCCGCCAGACCCGGGCGCAGGTCCACCAGGCGCTCCATCGCCTTCTCCGCCGCCTTGTAGTCCCCGAGCCCGCCGTACGCGTCCACGAGCACCGGGTACGCCGTCCACCGCTTCGGGGCCTGCGCCCGGACGAGCTCGCCCCACTTCTTGCCGGTCCCGAAGTCCCGCCGGGCGTTGGCCAGCGTGCCCATCCCCGTCATCGCGTCGAAGTTGCCCTTCTCGGCCGGGTGCAGCTCCAGCGAGCGCTTCAGCGCGCCCTCCGCCTTCGGGTACCAGGCGGGATCGGCCGTCCGCCGGGCCTGCTCCAGGTAGGCCGAGCCCAGCACCGCCCAGGACGCCTCGTCCTGCGGGTGCTCCGCGACCCACTTCTCCCGGTCGCCGATCAGCGCCGTCAGGTCCACCGCCGCCACCGGCGCACCCATCCCGACCGCCGCGCGGGCCCGCTCGCTGGGCCCGGGCGGGCGCGCGTCGTCACCGGTGCGGGCCGGCCGGATCAGCAGGGCCCCGGCGATCAGGACCACCAGGGCCGCCGCCGCCACGAGCGTCTTGCGGCCGGTGAAGGTCACGGGCGGGGCAGCCTGGTGCTGCCTCTCCTGAGAGACGGATGCGTCGCGCATAGGGTCCATGGGGTCACTGTGCGTCAATATGAAGAGCTCGCCGAGGTGTCCGAAGAGCGTCGCGGGCGTGTTCACACCGATGGCCCCGGGTGCCACGCTGGTCCCATGGCTGACGATGTTGACAACGCCGAGAACGCTGAGAATGCCGAGAACGCTGAGAACGCTGAGAACGCCGACGCTGGTGCCGGTGGGTCGCGCGAGCTCCACGCACTGCTCCTGGAAGGCCTGCCCCCCGAGGCCCTGCTGACGGACCCCCAGGTGACCGCCTCCTACGCCACCGACATGGCCAGCTTCTGCGCGGCCGGCACCCCGGCCGCCGTGGTGCTGCCCCGGACCGTCGAACAGGTGCAGCACGTGATGCGCACCGCCCACGCGCTCCGCGTGCCCGTGGTCCCCCAGGGCGCCCGTACCGGCCTGTCGGGCGCGGCCAACGCCTCCGACGGCTGCATCGTGCTGTCCCTCGTGAAGATGGACCGGATCCTGGAGATCGACACCGTCGACCGGATCGCCGTCGTCGAACCGGGCGTCGTCAACGCCGTCCTCTCGCGCGCCGTCGCCGAGCGCGGCCTGCACTACCCGCCGGACCCCTCCAGCTGGGAGCAGTGCACCATCGGCGGGAACATCGGCACCGCCGCCGGCGGTCTGTGCTGCGTCAAGTACGGGGTCACCGCCGAGTACGTCCTGGGCCTCGACGTGGTCCTCGCCGACGGCAGGCTCCTGCAGACCGGCCGGCGCACCGCCAAGGGCGTCGCGGGGTACGACCTCACCCGCCTGTTCGTCGGCTCCGAAGGCAGCCTCGGCGTCGTCGTCCGGGCCGTCCTCGCCCTGCGCCCGGCCCCGCCCCGCCAGCTCGCGCTCGCCGCCGAGTTCCCCTCCGCCGCGGCCGCCTGCGCGGCCGTCTGCGCCGTCATGGAGGCCGGACTGACGCCCTCGCTGCTGGAGCTGATGGACCGTACGACCGTCCGCGCCGTCAACGCGCTGGGCAAGATGGGCCTGCCCGACACCACCGAGGCCCTGCTGCTCGCCGCCTTCGACACCCCGCACGCACCCGAGGACCTGGCCGCCGTGGGCGAACTGTGCACCGCCGCGGGGGCGAGCGCCGTCGTACCGGCCGAGGACGCGGCCGAGTCCGAACTGCTCCTCCAGGCCCGCCGGATGGCGCTGCCCGCCCTGGAAGCCCTGCGGCCCGCGACGATGATCGACGACGTGTGCGTACCGCGGACCCGGCTCGCCGAGATGCTGGACGGGACCGCCGCCATCGCCCGCACGCACGAGCTGCTCATCGGGGTCTGCGCGCACGCCGGCGACGGGAACACCCACCCCATCGTCTGCTTCGACCCCGCCGACGAGGACGAGGCCCGGCGGGCCCGCGCCTCCTTCGAGGAGATCATGGCGCTGGGGCTCGAACTGGGCGGCACCATCACGGGGGAGCACGGGGTCGGCGTCCTGAAGAAGGAATGGCTCGCCCGCGAACTCGGCCCGGTGGGACTGGAGATGCAGCGCGCCGTCAAGCACGCCTTCGACCCGGAGGGGCTGCTCAACCCGGGCAAGCTCTTCTGAGTCACACTTCCCCGTCCGCCGACTCGTCCGACGGCCACGGGTCGCGCATCCACAGCTCGTCGGCCGGCGTCGGGGTGAGCAGCTCGGCCAGCGCCGCGTCCAGGCCGAGCCGGTCCGCCTCGGTGCCGGGCGGCACGATCCGCAGGGTCCGCTCCAGCCAGGCCGACACCGATACGGCGGGGGCCTCCAGCAGGGCGTCGCCGTCGGGGGAGCTGAGCGCCATGCACAGGACGGCCTGCTGGCCGACCTTCGTGGGCCAGATCCGCACATCGCCGTGGCCGCACGGGCGGAACACCCCCTCGACCAGCAGCTCGCGGGCGAAGGTCCAGTTCACCGGGGTGCTGGAGCCGGTGTGGAAGGTGATGTGCACGGCGTACGGGTCGTCCGTCAGGTACAGCAGACGGGCGGGGACGGGGACGCTGCGCTCGGGGGACAGGACCAGCTTCAGTTCCAGCTCGCGCTCGACGACGGGGTGGTGCATGGCGGCCTCACTTCGGTACGGAGTGCGTGTTCGGGCGGTGCGCGGGGGCCTTCACGGGGCCCACACCCGGAGAGAGCGCCGAAGTGCCCGGGTATGACGCGAGTTCGCGAAACGCATCGAGGATTGGCCGAAATTGGTCGGCTGGCCGAAAGCATCCGTACGGGGCTGCGCGCGCCGGGGTTCGCCAGGGTTCGCCCGAACGCTTGGATTCTCCCGTTACCGGACCTGTCGGGGGGCGGTTCTTGGCTATGGTCCACCCCTGCAAGAAGCCTCAAGCCACGATCGGAGTTGGGGACATTGACGGCCTCCCCTGGTGACGGCGAGCACGCGGCCCGCGAGGGCTACTACCCCGATCCGTCCATCCCCGGGTACGTCAGGTTCTGGAACGGCCTGAACTGGGTTCCCGGTACGAGCCGCCCCGCGGCCCCTGCCGACGAGACGGGTCCCGTGTTCCTCGACCAGACGGGGGTGAGCGAGGCGCTGCGCGAGCCGGAACGCCGGCCGCAGCCCCGCCCCGCACCGACCCCTGCCCCGGCACCGGCCCCCGCGGCCTGGCCGGAGCCCGCCGGGTCCGTGGCGGCGCCGGCCGCGCGCCCGGAGCTGGAGTCCTGGTCGGAGTCGGTCTCGCGGTCGGACTTCGCGCCGTGGCCGGAGCCCGCGGCGGAGTCTGGGCCGGAGTCCGGGGACGGGTCCGGTGCTGAGGCCGGGGCCGCCGGGGCCGGGGCCGTGGAATGGCAGGCCGATCCGCTGCACCAGTCCGGGTTCGGCGGGCCGCGCGACCACCGGGTGTCCTGGGGCCACGAGGAGGAGGCCGCCGCCCGTCCCGGCGGGATCTCCCTGGCCCGCACACCGGTACCGGCCCCCGCGCCGCACCAGGCGGAGGGCCGGGCGCAGGGCCTGGGCCAGACCCCTGCGCAGACACCGGCCCTCGCGCCGCACCAGCCCCACGCGCAGGGCCAGGCCCACGCGCAGGCCTCGGCCCACCGGTCGGCACCGGCTCAGGCCCACGCCCACGCCCAGCCCCACGCCCAGCCCCACGCCCAGCCCCACGCCCAGCCCCACGCCCAGGCCCCGGCCCACCGTTCGGCGTCCGCCCCGGCCCGGCACCTGGCCCCGGCCCCCGTGTGGCCCCCCGCCCCGGGGTCGCCGGACCCGGGCCCGGATCCGGAGCCGGCCGAGCGCGTGCGCCGCGCGGAGCGCCCCGCCCCGGGCCCGGCCGCGCGGGCCGTCCCGGCGGAGCCCGCCCGGCGCGCGGCCCCCGTAGCGGCGGCCGAGGGTGCGGAGCGGGCCGGGGCCCCCGAGCTCCCGGCCGCACGTCCCGGGCGGACCGGCCGCGCGGTGTTCGAGCGGATGGCGGAGCGGGCCGTGCGCCCCGCCGGGCTCGTGCGCCGCGCGACGGCCCGGCTGCTGGACTCCCTCGTGTACGCCGCCGTCGCGACCGGGGCGGCCCTGCCGCTCCTGCCCGGGGCGACGGCGCACCTCCAGGCCAAGGTCGACGCCGCCCGCGCGGGCGGCCGGACCACCACGGTGTGGCTGCTCGACGGGACCATCGCGGGCTCGCTGGGCCTCGTCCTGGGAGCCGTCCTCCTCTTCGGCATCCTCTACGAAGCCGTGCCCACGGCCCGTTGGGGCCGCACCCCGGGCAAGAAGCTGCTCGGCGTCCGGGTCCTGGCCACCGCCACGCTGCGCCCGCCCCGCTTCGGCGCGGCACTGCGCCGCTGGCTCGTGTACGCCCTCCTGGGCCTCCCGGGGGCCCTGTGGGCCCTCGCGGACCGCCCCCGCCGCCGGACCCTCCCCGACCGCGCCGCACGGACGTACGTGGCCCGCTAGGGGTCGACGGGAGGGTGACGACGGGTCACCAGGGCCGCCGGGGGCCCTCCGTGAGGCCCGCGTCCCCCGGATGGACGCGTCCCCGTTGCGGGCCGCTCCGGGCCGGGTTCGACTCGGGCCATGAGCACCGACCAGCCGCCGCCGGGCCCGCCGCCCGAGGACGACCCGTTCCTCAAGAAGCCCCAGGAACCGACGCCCCCGCCGTCGGGCGGTTCGCCGTACGGTTCACCGCCCGCGGGCGCCGGCGGAGGCTTCCCGCCGCCCCCGCCCGGAGGTGGAGGGGGCTATCCCCCGCCGCCCCCGCCCGGGGGAGGGGGCTACCCGCCTCCGCCGCCCCCGTACGGCGCAGGCCCGGGCGGCGACCCGTACGGCGGTGGTGGCGGCTACGGCATGCCCGACCCGCTCGCCGGGATGCCGCCGCTCGCCGACTTCGGCAAGCGGCTCGCCGCCCGCATCATCGACCTGCTGATCATCGCCGTCCCGCTGTTCGTCATCCAGCTCCTCGCCGGTGACCGCAACCGCTACACGGTGAAGACCAACGAGGGCGAGGACGTCACCGAGGTCATCACCAAGTCCTACAGCGGCAGCGGTCTGGTCATGACGCTGATCTCGATCGTCGCGTACGTGGGCTACGACTGGTGGTTCGTCAAGAAGAACGGCCAGACCCTCGGCAAGAAGTGGATGGGCCTGCGCGTCGCGATGCTCAACGACGGCAGCGTCCCGCAGTCCAACGCCGCCCTCTCCCGTGCCGCCGTGCTCTGGCTGCCGACGCTGATCTGCTGCTTCTGCCTGTGGCCGATCGCGCTCGTCATCTCGATGCTGGTCGACAAGCCCTACAAGCAGGGTCTGCACGACAAGGTGGCCAAGACCGTGGTGGTCCGGGCCACCTAGCGGTACCCGGTCCGGTGCGCGGGCGGTCTCCCCACGGGGGAGGCCGCCCGCGCCGCGCTGTGCGCGGCGTCGGCGGTGCGCGGCGGTGCCCCGCGGCGTCAGTGGTGCACGGGGTGTTCGACCGGGGCCGGTGCGGGGGCGGGGGCGCCCACCGGGAGGTCCTGCGGGAGGGTGTCGGGCACGGGGGAGGCGGTCCTCGTGCGGGTCGCCGCGTGCCGCCCGCGCCGGCGGGGCAGCGGGACGGTGATCGCGACGAGGAGCCCGAGGGCGAGGGCGGCCGCGGAGATGACCGCGACGCCGAGTCCCGTGCTCGTCTGCGAGAGCAGCAGCATGGCGATCGTCGACACGATGACGGTGGCGGACCCGTAGGCGAGCTGTGCGGCAGTCGGACGCGGCATGGCGATATCCGTCCTCGAAGCGGGAGGGGGAGTCGGCTCGACCTGGTCTGGCGTCGAGTGACTCTACGACGGTGGATGCCCGAGGGGAACTGTCGGTAAGCGTGACCTCACTCATGCGGGGGGAGGCAGCGGAGCACAGGGGGCGCACGGGGAGCACTCACGGGGCCCGGGGGCGGCGGGAGGCGGGTGCGGCCGGTGGGGCGGGAAGTCCTGTTCATCCGCTATGGCCGGGGAACGTCCGTATAGCGGAACTCGGTGACCGCATAGTGCAGTTGTAAGGAACAAGTCAAGGTCTGTCTTTTCTCGCGTCTCTCCGGTCAAATGTCGTCACTTGAGACGCGCGCCGCACGGAACCCCCCACTCCTACGGAGAAGTTCCGCACCACCTTCGCGGCCGCGGGAGGGGAACGACATCAAGTGACCAGCAACTCGGCCAGACGACGAGCGCTGCGCGCCGCCGCAATCGGCGTGACCCTGGCAGCGACGGCGGCCACCGGCGCCGCCTTCACGATGGCCACGGCAGACCCGGGTGCGAGGGTGTCCGCCGCGGACCGCCAGGACCCGACCGCTCCTTCGAAGGAGCAGGTCAACCACAACCTCGAAGGCCCGTACAGCAAGCAGCAGGAGCAGGCCCGCAAGGCTGCCCTGGAGCAGGTGCTGAGCGGCAAGAAGGGCGTTGAGCAGCGGGGCGCCTCCAAGGTCGTCAAGCTCGACGACAAGAAGTACGTCGAGCTCGGCCGCGAGAAGACCGACAAGATCTTCACGATCCTCGTCGAATTCGGCGACCAGGTGGACAACACCACCACGTACGACCCGGACGGCCCCGGCCCCAAGCCGCCGGTGCCCAAGTACGGCGGCAACCCGGGCCCGCTGCGCAACCAGATCGCCCAGCCCGACCGTACGACGAACAACAGCACGGCCTGGCGCAAGGACTTCAACCGCGCGTACTTCCAGGACCTGTACTTCGGTACCGGCACCGGCAAGAACTCGCTGAAGACCTACTACGAGAAGACCTCCTCCGGCCGTTACTCGGTCGAGGGCGAGGTGGCCGACTGGGTCAAGATCCCGTACAACGAGGCCCGTTACGGCTCGAACTACTGCGGTCAGACCAACTGCGCCAACGTCTGGGACACGGTCAAGGACGGCGTGACCGCCTGGGCCGAGGGTCAGAAGAAGGCCGGGAAGACCGACGCCCAGATCAAGACGCAGCTGGCCCAGTACGACCAGTGGGACCGCTACGACTTCGACGGCGACGGCAACTTCAACGAGCCCGACGGCTACATCGACCACTTCCAGATCGTCCACGCGGGCGAGGACGAGTCGGCCGGCGGCGGCGTGCAGGGCACCAACGCCCTGTGGGCGCACCGCTGGTACGCCTACGGCACCGAGGCCGGCAAGAGCGGCCCGGCCAACAACAAGGCCGGCGGCACCCAGATCGGCAACACCGGCATCTGGGTCGGCGACTACACGATGCAGCCCGAGAACGGCGGCCTCGGCGTCTTCGCGCACGAGTACGGCCACGACCTGGGCCTGCCGGACCTCTACGACACCTCCGGTGGCGGCGAGAACTCGGTCGGTTTCTGGTCCCTGATGTCGGCCGGCTCCTGGCTCGGCAACGGCAAGGACTCCATAGGCGACCTCCCGGGCGACATGACCGCCTGGGACAAGTTCCAGCTGGGCTGGCTGAACTACGACAAGGCCACGGCCGCGACGAAGTCCACCCACAAGCTGGGCGTCTCGGAGTACAACACCAAGGACAAGCAGGCGCTCGTCGTCGACCTTCCGAAGAAGAAGGTCACCACCGACATCGTCGCTCCCGCCGAGGGCGCGTCGCAGTGGTGGAGCAACATGGGTGACGACCTCAAGAACACCCTCACCCGCTCGGTCGACCTGACCGGCAAGTCCTCCGCGGCCCTGTCGCTCAAGGGCTGGTGGGACATCGAGGCGGAGTACGACTTCCTGTACACCGAGGTCTCCACCGACGGCGGCGCCACCTGGACCGCGCTCGCCGGCACCGCCGACGGCGTGGCCATCCCGGTCGACGCCTCCAACAGCCCGTCGCTCACCGGCGTCTCGGGCGGCTGGAAGAACCTGGCCTACTCGCTGAACGCCTACGCGGGCAAGAAGGTCGACCTCCGCTTCCGCTACCAGACGGACGGCGGCGCGGGCGGCAAGGGCTTCACCGGCGACGCCCTCTCCATTACGGCGGACGGCGCCACGGTGTTCACCGACGGTGCCGAGAACGGCGACAACGGCTGGACCGGCAAGGGCTTCTCCCGCGTCGGCTCGGGCTTCACCAAGGAGTACGCCCAGTACTACCTGGCCGAGAACCGCCGCTACGTCTCGTACGACAAGACCCTCAAGGTCGGTCCGTACAACTTCGGCTTCGCCAACACGAAGCCGAACTGGGTCGAGCACTACGCCTACCAGGACGGCCTCCTGATCTGGCAGTGGGACACCTCCCAGAAGGACAACAACACCAGCCAGCACCCCGGCTCCGGTCTGATCCTTCCGATCGACGCCAACGCCAAGCCGATGAAGTGGTCGGACGGCACCCTGCTGCGCAACAAGATCCAGCCGTACGACGCCGCCTTCAGCGCGTACAAGACGGATGCGATCACCCTGCACAAGAACGGCGCGGAGCTCTTCCTGAAGCCGAAGCCGGCCCAGCTGGTCTTCGACGACCACAAGGGCACGTACTACTACGACGAGAACCCGACCGGTTCGGTGAAGGTCACTGACACCAACACCAAGATCAAGATCGTCAAGGAGACCTACGACGGTCTCGTCATGACGGTCGAGGTCGGCCCCTCCGTTAAGTAATTCGGTAAAACCGCAGGTCAAAACATGATCGGCCGTCGCCCCCTAGCGGGCGGCGGCCGATCGCGTTTAGATGCGTGGGCTGAGTTTCTTATTGACGGGGGAGATGAAGACATGCCCGGTGGAGGTTTCGTCCGATTGCCAGGCGGCAGCGTGGTCGTCGCGCTCACGCTGCCCAGACCGTCCGCGGAGGGTGCCGTGAAGGGCGGCATCACAGGTGATGTCGCAGGCGGCATCGAAGGCGGAAACGTCCGCGTGCTGGTGCACGCGGTGAACCGGGCCCGCGCCCTGACCAGGCTGCGGAACCTCGGACTGCGCGCCGTCTACCTGCGCGGAAACGCCGAGCCGCCCACCCCGGACGAGATCACCGCCGTCCTGCACCACCCCGACGGCCTGCTGTGGCGCTCCGCGCCCGACCGGGCGGCGGAGCTGTGGCACCCGATCAGGGCCCTGCTGGGGGTGACCGGGCGGAGCTGAGCCCACCCTCCCCGGGGGCGCCCCTGCCGGCGCCCTGCGGGCCCCGTCACGGCCCCCGGGGTCCGGCGTCAGCCGGCCACCACGGGGGTCCCGCTCAGCTCCACACCGGCGTCCCGGAGCTCGGCCAGCGCACGGGCCGTGGTGTGCGGGGCCACCCCGGCCGTCAGGTCCAGCAGCACCTGCGTACGGAACCCCGCGCGGGCCGCGTCCAGGGCGGTGGCCCTGACGCAGTGGTCCGTGGCGATGCCCACCACGTCGACCTCGGTGACCTGCCGGTCGCGCAGCCACTGCGCGAGCCCGAGGCCGTTCTCGTCCGCACCCTCGAAACCGCTGTACGCGGCCTCGTACGCCCCCTTGTCGAAGACGGCCGCCACGGCCCCGGAGGCGACCGCGGGCGCGAAGTTCGGGTGGAAGCCCACACCCTCGGTCCCGGCGACGCAGTGCACCGGCCAGGAGGTCTCGTAGTCCGGCTGGGCCGGCGGGTGAGCGAAGTGGGACCCGGGGTCGACGTGGTGGTCGCGGGTGGCGACGACGTGCCGGTAGCCGGCGGTGGCCTGGCCGATGAGCTCGGTGATGGCGGCGGCGACATCGGCTCCGCCGGTGACCGCGAGGCTGCCGCCCTCGCAGAAGTCGTTCTGTACGTCGACGACGATCAGTGCGCGGTGCATGTCCGGTGCCCTTCGGTTGGGTGTTCTTGTGGGGCGGAGTGGTCCTGGCGAGACGGCGCGGGGCCCTGCGGGGCCTTTCCCCCACCCCGCCCCTTCCCGAAACTGGGGCTCCGCCCCAGACCCGCGAGGCGCGCATGTGCAGGCCGGGCCTCAGCCGCATCCAGCCTCGCCGGCGTGTGCGGCGCGGGGTCCGGGGCGGAGCCCGGGGGCCCCGGCTGCGCCGGGCTTGCGGCCCGGCCCGGCCTGGCCCGGCCCCGCCCCGGCGCTACGCGTACTCGGTCGGGATGACCGCCTCGCCGCGCGAGAGCTGCGTCGCGGACAGCGGCAGCCCCGACAGGGCCTCGCGGTGGCGGTCGCGGGCCGTCTCCAGGGACTCGCGGGCCACGACCTCGCCCGCCTTGACGAGCTGCACCAGGAGCTGCGTGTCGGCCAGCGCGGCCGGCACCGGCCCGGTCCCGAGGACCTCCGCCTCGGCGACCCCCTCGGAGTCCACCCGGCGGGCCGCCCACTTGCGCCCCCCGACGGAGGTCTTGCCGCCCGAGGACTTCTTCGCCACCGAGACGAGCGGGGCCTTCAGGTCCGCCGAGGCGGCCCGCGCCACCAGCTTGTAGACCATCGAGCACGTCGGGTGCCCGCTGCCCGTCACCAGCTGGGTGCCGACCCCGTACGCGTCCACCGGAGCGGCCGCCAGCGAGGCGATCGCGTACTCGTCCAGGTCCGAGGTCACCACGATCTTCGTCGCGGTGGCCCCCAGCTCGTCGAGCTGCTGGCGCACCCGGTGCGCGACCAGCAGCAGGTCCCCGGAGTCGATCCGGACGGCGCCCAGGTCGGTCCCGGCCACCTCCACGGCCGTGCGGACCGCCTCCGCCACGTCGTAGGTGTCCACCAGCAGCGTGGTGCCGCTGCCCAGCGAGGCGACCTGGGCGGTGAAGGCGTCCCGCTCGCTGTCGTGCAGCAGGGTGAAGGCGTGGGCGCTGGTGCCGACCGTCGGGATCCCGTACCGGAATCCGGCCGCCAGGTCCGAGGTCGAGGTGAAACCGCCGACGTACGCGGCGCGCGCCGAGGCGACGGCCGCCAGCTCGTGCGTGCGGCGGGCGCCCATCTCGATCAGCGGCCGGCCGCCGGCGGCCGAGGACATCCGGGAGGCGGCCGCGGCGATCGCCGAGTCGTGGTTGAGGATCGACAGGATCACGGTCTCCAGCAGCACGCACTCGGCGAAGCTGCCCTCGACGCGCAGGACCGGCGAGCCGGGGAAGTAGACCTCGCCCTCCGGGTAGCCCCAGATGTCGCCGGAGAAGCGGTAGGAGGCGAGCCAGTCGAGGGTGCGGGCGTCGACGACGGCCCGCTCGCGCAGGAACTCCAGTACGGCGCCGTCGAAGCGGAAGTTCTCCACCGCGTCGAGCACCCGGCCGGTCCCCGCGATCACCCCGTAGCGGCGCCCCTCGGGGAGCCGCCGGGTGAACACCTCGAAGACCGAGCGGCGGTCGGCCGTGCCGTTGGCCAGCGCGGCCTGCAGCATCGTGAGCTCGTAATGGTCCGTGAAGAGCGCTGTCGACGGCACGTCCACCGGCAGGCCCAGGTCCGCAGGGTTCATGCAACGGATGCTAGCGCACATCTCGTCAAAGTGACGAGATGTAGGGGCCCGTTTGTGCGACGGGCCCCCGTCAGTGGCAGCATGGGACGAGTGAGTGTTGCTCCTGTAGAGATCGAACGCACCGAATCGGCCGAAGAGACCTTCGCGGTCCCCGAACCCGACGTCCCGTGGGTGACCCTGGTGCACAACGACCCGGTCAACCTCATGAGCTACGTGACGTACGTGTTCCAGGCGTACTTCGGCTATTCCAAGGACAAGGCGAACAAGCTGATGATGGACGTCCACCACAAGGGGCGGGCGGTCGTCTCCAGCGGCAGCCGCGAGGAGATGGAACGGGACGTGCAGGCCATGCACGGCTACGGCCTCTGGGCGACGATGTCCCAGGACCGCAACTGATGGGCGGCGTCTTCGAGCCCCTGAAGGGCGGCGGGGCCGCCATCGCGCTGGACGAGATCGAGATCTCGATCCTGCGCTCCCTGGCCGTGCAGCTGCTGGAGCTCATCGGCCCCGGCGAACCGGAACCCGAGCCGGACGCCGACCCGCTGGCCGCGCTCTTCGCCGCCTCCGACGGCCCGACCGAGCCCCCCTCCGACCCGGCCCTCGCCCGGCTCTTCCCCGACGCCTACGGCGGCCCGGAGACCCCGGCGAACGCCGACACGGAGGAGCTGCGGGCCCACTCGGCCGAATTCCGCCGCTTCACCGAGAACGACCTGCGCACCCGCAAGCGGGAGGACGCGCTGGCCGTCGTGCGCAGCCTGGACGGGATCGGCGCGGCCGGCGACGGCGCGGCCGTCCTGGAGGTCGGCGGGGAGCTGCGGCTGCGCTGGCTGGGCGCCCTGAACGACCTGCGGCTCACCATCGCGGCCCGCCTCGACATTACGGAGGACGACGAGAGCGCCGTGCTGTTCCGGCTGCCGGACGACGATCCGCGCAAGCCGATGGTGATGGCGTACCTCTGGCTCGGCGGCCTCCAGGAGACCCTCATCGAGACGCTGGCCGACACCCTCTGAGGGGTGGCCCGGCGGGGGCTCGAATGGTGGCCCTACGGGCGGCCCGGCGGGGGTTCCGCGCAACCCCCTGAACATCCTCAAGCAGGTCCGCCGTTCGCTCAGCGGACGCTCAAATCCGGATAACGATCAGGTCACCACGATGTGGTGACCTGATCTGTTTCAGGACCTATGTCCCGAATTTTTTGCGGCCTGCGTCACATTTTCCGCCCTCATGCACCCGTAAGCACGTGATAAATCTTCACGACCGCCGCGGGGCGCCACCCATGCCCCCCGGCCTGCTTGAACCGGCTGACCGCCGGCGTGCAACTCCATCCGTATCCGGGGGGATCGAGGACCCGATCCGCTGCCATGCGTGGCGCGGGTCGGCGTGGAGAAAGGCGCACCAAGACATGACCTCCGTACAGGTCGACGAGCAGCAGCACGACACCACCGAAGGCGACGGCTACCACCGCGCACTCGGCGCCCGCCAGATCCAGATGATCGCGATCGGCGGCGCCATCGGCACCGGCCTCTTCCTGGGTGCGGGCAAGGCCATCTCCAAGGCCGGCCCCAGCCTGATCCTGGCCTACGCCATCGCGGGCCTGGTCATCTTCTTCATCATGCGGGCCCTGGGCGAACTCCTCATGTACCGCCCGGTGTCCGGTTCCTTCTCGGACTACGCCCGGGAGTTCCTCGGCCCCTTCTGGGGGTACGTGACCGGCTGGACCTACTGGCTCTTCTGGGTGGTCACCGGCATCACCGAGGTCACCGCCGCCGCGCAGTACATGTCGTACTGGACCCATGACGGCTTCCCGCAATGGGCGTACGCGCTGATCTTCACGGTCATCCTCTACGGCGCCAACCTGATCTCCGTGAAGCTCTTCGGCGAGCTGGAGTTCTGGTTCTCCATGGTCAAGGTCACCGCCATCGTCGGCATGATCCTGATCTGCGCCGGCATCCTCACCATCGGCTTCTCCGACGCCGCGGACACCGCCACCGTCTCCAACCTGTGGAGCGACGGCGGCTTCTTCCCCAAGGGCATCGGCGGCACGCTGATGACCCTGCAGATCGTGATGTTCGCCTTCCTCGCCGTCGAGCTGGTCGGCGTCACCGCCGGCGAGTCCAAGGACCCCGAGAAGACCCTGCCCAAGGCCATCAACACCGTGCCGTGGCGCATCGCCGTCTTCTACGTCGGCGCGCTCATCATGATCCTGTCGGTCGTCCCGTGGCACGAGTTCCAGCCCGGCGTCAGCCCCTTCGTCGCCGCCTTCGAGAAGATGGGCCTCGGCGTCGGCGCCGCGATCGTCAACTTCGTCGTCCTGACCGCGGCCCTGTCCTCCTGCAACTCGGGCATGTACTCCACCGGCCGCATGCTGCGCGACCTCGCCCTCAACGGCCAGGGCCCGAAGTTCTTCACCAAGCTCACCAAGAGCGGCACCCCGCTGGTCGGCACCACCTTCTCGGCGGCGCTCATGCTCGTCGGCGTCTGGATCAACTACGTCGCCCCCGGCAAGGCCTTCGACTACGTCGTCTCCTTCGCCACCATCTCGGGCATGTGGGCCTGGATCATGATCCTGGTCTGCCAGATCCGCTACCGCGCCGCCTCCGACCGCGGCGACCTGCCCGCGTCCCCGTTCCGCGCCCCCGGCGCCCCGTACACGAGCTACTTCGCCCTGGCCTTCATCGGCATGGTCATCGTGATGATGGGCATCGACAAGGACGCCCGGGTCTCGCTCTACTGCGCCCCGCTGTGGGGTCTGCTGCTGGGCGTCTCCTACCTGGTGATGAAGTCCCGCGACCCGCGTGGCGCCGCCTTCACCAAGGCTTCCTGAGGCGCCGCAAGGCCCCTGTCCACGATTCGGGCCCTCCCGTACCACTCCTCGGTACGGGAGGGCCCGTCTGCTTATCCTGTCGCTCATGCTGACCCTCACCCAGGACCTGTACGACCGGATCGTCGCGCACGCCCGTCAGGATCACCCCGACGAGGCCTGCGGCGTGGTGGCCGGCCCGGCGGGCACGGACCGGCCGGAGCGCTTCGTACCGATGCTGAACGCGGCCCGGTCGCCCACGTTCTACGAGTTCGACTCGAAGGACCTGCTGAAGCTCTACCGGGAGCTGGACGACCGGGACGAGGAGCCCGTCATCGTCTACCACTCGCACACCGCGACCGAGGCCTACCCCTCGCGCACGGACGTCACGTACGCGAACGAGCCCGGCGCGCACTACGTCCTGGTCTCCACGGCGGACGAGGACGGCCTCGGGGAGTTCCAGTTCCGGTCGTACAAGATCATCGACGGCGTGATCACCGAGGAAGAAGTGCAGGTCGTAGCGGCCTACTGAGGCTCCGCGCGGGGCTACTTCTCAGTATGTGAGAGATATCCGTCCACGATGCGGAATCACACTCCAAACCAGGCACCGGGAATCGTTAACATGACCGCATGGTTTCCCACGACGTGAGCATCGAGACGCCCAGCAGGCTGCTGCTTGTGGCGCGGCTGCACGTCGACCTGTGCCGCCTCGCAAGCGCCATCTGTACAGCCGCCTGAGCTGCGCCGGCCCCCTCGCGGGCCGCGCGGCCCACGCCTGCTCCGCTTCGCTTCGCCCGCCTTCCCTTCACCATCCTGACTGGAGCCTGCCATGGCCATCGAGGTCCGCATCCCCACCATCCTCCGCACCTACACCAACGGCGAGAAGGCCGTCACGGGCGCGGGCGCGACGCTCTCCGAGCTGTTCACGGACCTGGAGACCCGCCACAAGGGCATCCAGGAGCGCATCGTCGACGAGGCCAAGGGCGGCGAGCTGCGCCGCTTCGTCAACGTCTACCTCAACGACGAGGACGTCCGCTTCCTCGACGGCATCTCCACCGCCCTCAAGGACGGCGACAACGTCACCATCCTCCCGGCCGTAGCCGGCGGATCGAAGTAATGCGCTACGACTCCCCGCTGGCCGCGGTCGGCAACACGCCGCTGGTACGCCTGCCCCGGCTCTCGCCCTCGGACGACGTCCGCATCTGGGCGAAGCTGGAGGACCGCAACCCGACCGGCTCGATCAAGGACCGCCCCGCGCTCCACATGGTCGAGCAGGCCGAGAAGGACGGCCGGCTCTACCCCGGCTGCACGATCCTGGAACCCACCTCCGGCAACACGGGCATCTCCCTTGCCATGGCCGCGAAGCTCAAGGGCTACAAGATCGTGTGCGTCATGCCGGAGAACACCTCTCAGGAGCGGCGCGACCTGCTGGCCATGTGGGGAGCCGAGATCATCCCGTCGCCGGCCGCGGGCGGCTCGAACACGGCCGTCCGCGTCGCGAAGGAACTGGCCGAACAGAACCCCTCCTGGGTGATGCTCTACCAGTACGGCAACCCCGACAACGCGGGCGCCCACTACGCCACCACCGGCCCGGAGATCCTCGCGGACCTCCCCTCGATCACCCACTTCGTGGCCGGCCTCGGCACCACGGGCACGCTCATGGGCGTGGGCCGCTACCTGCGCGAACACGTCCCGGGCGTCAAGATCGTCGCGGCCGAGCCGCGCTACGACGACCTCGTCTACGGGCTGCGCAACCTCGACGAGGGCTTCGTCCCCGAGCTGTACGACGCCTCGGTCCTGACGACCCGCTTCTCCGTCGGCTCGGCGGACGCGGTCACCCGCACCCGGGAACTCCTCCAGCAGGAGGGCATCTTCGCCGGCGTCTCCACCGGCGCGGCGCTGCACGCGGCGATCGGCGTCGGCCGCAAGGCGGTGGCCGCGGGCGAGCCGGCCGACATCGTCTTCGTCGTGGCCGACGGCGGCTGGAAGTACCTCTCGACGGGCGTCTACACGGCGGCCACCACGGAAGAAGCCATCGAAGTCCTCCAGGGCCAGCTCTGGGCGTAGCCCATTGCTACTCCTTCTCGACGCGCCGCTCGCACCGCTGCGCGGGCTTCGCGTCGCTGCGCCGGACTCCGTCCGGCGGTGCCTGGTCGGGGCTGCCGCCACTGCCGTCCCGGCGCGGGGCCGGTGGGCGGGTGCGGCTGGGCGGGCCCTGCGGGGCGAAGTCCCCTACCCGCCCTTCGCCCGTTCCCCGGGGCTCCGCCCCGGACCCCGCGCCTCAAACGCCGGCGGGGCTGGATGTGGCCGGCGCAGGCTGGATTGCCCGTAGGGCAATTTCAGCCCCTCCGGCGTTTGAGGAGCGGGGGTCCGGGGGCTGGCCCCCGGGAACGGCGCCGCACGCGGCAAGGGGTCCGGGCGGAGCCCGGGGAACGGGGGAAGGGCGGGTAGGGGACGGCCCCGCGCAGCGGCACCCGAAGGGCAACCGCAGCCGCGGCCCGGCGAGCAGTCCAGACGGGTCAGCGGCGAGAAGCCCGCCCGGGTCAGCCCAACAGCGCGGCCAGCACCCCCGCGTGACTCGCCCCCGGATCCCTGACGGCAGTCAGCAGCGTGACGGGCCCCGCCGCAGCCAGCCCCCGCAGCCGCGCAAGCTCCGCCACCGCCCCCGCCGAGCGAAGCTCCACCGCGTACCGCTCCCGGAACTCCGCCACGGACCCACCCGCGTGGAACCACTTCCGCAGCTCCCCCGAGGGGGCGACCGCCTTCGCCCACGTGTCGACCCCCGCCGCCTCCTTCGACACCCCGCGCGGCCACAGCCGGTCCACCAGCACCCGGACCCCGTCGAGCTCCGGCTCCGGGGGATCGTAGATCCGCTTCAGCCGGACGACCCCGGTCCGCCGAGCCCCCCGAGCCCCTTCACCTCGTCCCACACCGCCGGATCCACCGTGCCCAGTGGCCGCGCCCGCGCGAACTCCCATACCGACACCTCCCGCACCCGGTCCGCCTCCAGGAACCCGCCCCGTGATCCCACGACGCCCGGCGGCAGCGGGATCACCCCGGCGCGCCGGTCGTCGTACTTCCCGGTGATCCGCGCGATCCGCGCCCGGTGGCCCCGTACGCCCAGCACCAGGACGGGCCGCCCGTCCGCCAGGGACCACAGCTCACCGGCCTCCGGCCGGGGCAGCGGTCCCGGTCCGTGCGGCGGATCCGCGGCCCGCCGCTCCCGCCGCGCCCGCCGGGGGAGGAGTACCAGCAGGATCACGACCATCACCGCGGCGACCGCCGGCCACCAGGACGTGTCCATACTCCGACCGTAGCCCCGCCCGGGGCCCCCGGCACGGCAACCCGGCTCCGCCCCGTCGCTCCCCCGGGTGACAGCTCAGGTGATTCGCCCCACAACGGCCTGCCGCGGAGGAGCGACCGGACGTTTCGCGCCTTACGCTCGACCCACGCACGGCCCGCATTCCGTCCACGGACCGTCCACGGAGGTTCACGCTCCATGAAGCTCACCGTCGTCGGCTGTTCGGGCTCGTTCCCGTCCGCGGAATCGGCCTGTTCGAGCTACCTCGTCGAGGCCGACGGCTTCCGGCTGCTCCTCGACATGGGCAACGGCTCCCTGGGCGAGCTCCAGCGGCACATCGGGCTCTACGATCTCGACGCGATCTTCCTCAGCCACCTGCACGCCGATCACTGCATCGACATGTGCGCGTACTTCGTCGCCCGCTTCTACCGCCATGAGGGCGGCCGCTGCGGCACCATCCCCGTCTACGGACCCGAGGGCACCGAGAAGCGGCTGTCCACCGCCTACGAGGACGTCCCCGACGAGCGGTCCATGAGCGAGGTCTTCGACTTCCGGACCCTGAAGCCGGGCACCTTCGAGATCGGCCCGTTCCAGGTCCGCACCGAGAAGGTCTGCCACCCGGTCGAGTCCTACGGGATCCGCGTCGAGCACGGCGGCCGCTCGCTGACGTACTCCGGCGACACCGGCGTCTGCCCCGAGCTGGGCCTGCTCACCGAGGGCACCGACCTGTTCCTGTGCGAGGCCTCCTTCACGCACGGCAAGGAGGACATCCCGGACCTCCACCTCAACGGCCGCGAGGCCGGGGAGTTCGCCCGGGCCGGGCGCGCCGGCCGGCTCGTCCTGACCCACATCCCGCCGTGGACGGACGCCGAACGCAACCTGGCCGACGCCCGCGCGGTCTACGAGGGCCCGGTCGAGCTGGCGTACACGGGCGCGGTGTACGAGGTCTGAGCCCGGCGCTTCCCCTGCGTCCGTACGGATACGCGAAAGCCCCCGCCCTCCCTTCCGGGAGAGCGGGGGCTTCCTGCGTACCGGGGTGCGGTACGGGACCGCTTACTTGGCCTCGGCCTTGAGCAGCTCGGCGAGCTCCTCGTCGGACTCGCGGCCCGGCGTCGGCAGGTTCCACTTGGTGATCGCGAAGCGGAAGACGAAGTAGTAGACGACCGCGAAGCAGAGGCCGATGCCGACCAGGCCCCACGGGTTGTTCGCGATGCCCAGGTTCAGGACGAAGTCGACCGCACCGGCGGAGAAGCCGAAGCCGTCACGCATGCCCAGGGCCCAGGTCAGCGCCAGGGAGACACCGGTCAGGACCGCGTGGATCGCGTAGAGGACCGGGGCGATGAACATGAAGGTGAACTCGATGGGCTCGGTCACACCGGTCACGAAGGCGGTGAGCGCCAGGGAGAACATCATGCCGCCGACGACCTTGCGGCGCTCGGGGCGCGCACAGTGGACGATCGCGAGGCAGGCCGCCGGGAGGGCGAACATCATGATCGGGAAGAAGCCGGTCATGAACTGTCCGGCGGTCGGGTCACCGGCGAGGAAGCGGCCGATGTCACCGTGGACGGCGCCGGTCGGGGTGTCGAAGGAGCCGGCCTGGAACCACGGGAAGGAGTTCAGGAGGTGGTGCATGCCGATCGGGATCAGCGCACGGTTGGCGACACCGAAGATGCCCGCGCCGACCGAGCCCGAGCCGACCAGCCACTCACCGAAGTTGTGCAGACCCGCGCCGAGGACCGGCCAGATGAGACCGAAGACGATGCCGGTGACCAGACCCGCGAAGGCGGAGAGGATCGGGACGAGGCGGCGGCCGCCGAAGAAGCCCGCCCAGTCGGGCAGCTTGGTCCGGTGGAACTTCTGGTAGAGCAGGGCCGCTATGACACCCATGACGACGCCGCCGAGCACACCGGCGTTGACCGGGGCGTCCACGTTGACGATCTTGCCGCCGACGACCTTGGCGACCTTGGGCAGGTTGCTGTCCGTGAAGGTGGCCAGCACCTTCTGGAAGACCAGGTAACCGGTGACGGCCGCGAGGGCGGTCGAACCGTCCGACTTCTTGGCGAAGCCGATCGCGATGCCGACGGCGAACAGCAGCGCCATGTTGTCGAGGATCGCGCCACCACCGGCGGCCATGTACCCGGCGATCTTGAGGACGAACGTCGGGAAGACGTCCTTGTCGCCGAGCATGTCGTCCGCGCCCAGGCGGAGCAGGAGCGCGCCGGCAGGCAGCACCGCAACGGGGAGCATGAGGCTCCGGCCGATGCGCTGCATGACGGCCATCACGCCAGCGCCCTTCTTCTTTTCCGCAGCGGTGGCTGTGGACATGGTCTTCCTCCAGTGGACAAGGCTCTGCCAGGACGTGGAAAAACGGGGGATTGGCAGCGTCTCGGAACGGGGGACCCCGGGGCCGAAAGGCCCACGTGGTCTACACCACTCAGTGGTGTAGACCAGTTGTAGCACGGTGAGGTCTGCGTAAGGAACCCGTCATTTCCGTGGGGGAGGACACAGTTGGGCATACATGACAAAGGCCTTCGGACCCTGTGGGTCCGAAGGCCTCATGTGCCAACGGGTGATGCGGGCGGGGCTTCCGGCGCCCCCGGGGTGGTGCGTCCGGCCGTTCCGGGGCGGTGCGTTCGGCGGGCCGCCCGCGGGGCGTTCGCCTGCCTCCCGGACCGGCCGGCGGCCCGCCGCGTCACGCCTTGGTGTTCTCCCCCTCCATCTCCACGATCTCCTCGTCGGACTCCCGGCCGGGAGTCTTGATGTCCCACTTGGTGATCGCGAACCGGAAGATGGCGTAGTAGACGACCGCGAAGCACAGGCCGATCGGAATGATCATCCAGGGCTTGGTCGCCAGGCCCCAGTTGATGACGTAGTCGATCAGGCCCGCGGAGAAGGTGAAGCCGTCCTTCACCCCGAACGCCCAGGTCACCGCCATGGACACACCGGTCAGCACCGCGTGTACGGCGTACAGCGCCGGCGCCAGGAAGAGGAACGAGTACTCCAGCGGCTCGGTGATGCCGGTGATGAAGGAGGTCAGGCCGACCGACAGCATCAGGCCGCCGACCTCCTTGCGCCGCGCCGGCTTCGCGCAGTGCGTGATCGCCAGCGCCGCCGCGGGCAGCGCGAACATCATGATCGGGAAGAAGCCGGTGGTGAACTGCCCGGCGTTCGGGTCGCCCGCCAGGAACATCGGGATGTCACCGTGGACCGTCTGTCCGTCCGGCTTCGTGAAGCTGCCGAACTGGAACCACACCGGCACGTTCAGGAACTGGTGCAGGCCGATCACCAGCAGCGCGCGGTTCGCCAGGCCGAAGATGCCGGCGCCCACCGACCCCAGGCCCACCAGCCAGTCCGAGAAGCTCTCCAGCGCGTCACCGATCGGCGGCCAGATCCACAGGCACACCACGGCGAACACGATGGCCACGAAGGTCATGATGATCGGCACCAGCCGGCGGCCGTTGAAGAAGCCGAGCCAGTCGACCAGCTTGACCCGGTGGTAGCGCATCCAGAACCAGGCGGCCAGCCAGCCCATGACGATGCCGCCGAACACCCCCGGGTTCTGGTAGGTGTACTCGACGAAGGCGTCGCCCGCCCCCAGGCAGGCGCCCTTGATGTCCTTGGTCCCCTCCGGGCAGGACTTGGGGAAGGCGTGCAGCACGGCCCGGTAGACCAGGAACCCGACCACCGCCGCGAGGGCGGTCGAGCCGTCCGCCTTCTTGGCCAGGCCGATCGCGACGCCGATGCAGAAGAGCAGCGGCAGACCGATGTCCGCGTTGAGCAGGGCGCCGCCCGCCGCCGCCATCACCTTGGCGACGTCCGTCCAGCCCAGGCCGTCCTTGCCGAACACGTCGTCCTGGCCGAGCCGGTTCAGGATGCCGGCCGCCGGCAGCACGGCGATCGGCAGCTGCAGGCTCCGCCCCATCTTCTGCAGCCCTTGGAACAAGCCGTTCCACCACTTCGGCTGTGTCCCTGCTGCGGCGCTGCTCGCGCTCATCCGCGTCCTCCCTGACCGGCCCGTTTTTGGCAGTCGCGACACTTGCGGCACACTGGTGTAGACCACTTGTGTTGCGGTCGCATTTCACCCGCCTTGAGGGCAGGTTGATGCTGATCATCATCATTCGGCAGAGACCGGGCATGTGCCCGCGTAGCTGGGCCAATCGTGGGCTACCGTGACGAAGCGGACCGCCCTGGTTGGACGGTCGGTCGGGCGACGGGCGTGCAGACGCCGGGCGCCGGATGTCAGTCGGACTCGTTCTTCGTAGAACTCAGGGAGAAACACATGGCCAGCAAGGCTGAGAAGATCGTCGCCGGGCTCGGCGGCATCGACAACATCGAAGAGGTCGAGGGCTGCATCACCCGCCTGCGCACCGAGGTCAAGGACCCCAGCCTGGTCGACGAGGCCGCGCTCAAGGCCGCCGGCGCCCACGGCGTCGTCAAGATGGGCACCGCGATCCAGGTCGTCATCGGCACCGACGCCGACCCGATCGCCGCCGACATCGAAGACATGATGTGAGCTGAGCCCACCGGCTCGCACGCGCCCCCGGGCGCACCCGTACGTACGACAGGACCCCGACCGGACGCACCCGGACGGGGTCTTCTCGTTCCCGCGCACCGGCTAGGCTCGGTGCCATGTCTCGCATCGACGGCCGTACGCCCGAACAGCTCCGCCCGGTCACCATCGAACGCGGATGGAGCAAGCACGCAGAGGGCTCCGTCCTCGTCTCCTTCGGAGACACCAAGGTCTTCTGCACCGCCTCCTTCAGCGAAGGCGTCCCGCGCTGGCGCAAGGGCAGCGGCGAAGGCTGGGTCACCTCCGAGTACTCGATGCTGCCCCGCGCCACGAACACCCGCGGCGACCGCGAATCCGTACGCGGCAAGATCGGCGGCCGCACCCACGAGATCTCCCGCCTGATCGGCCGCTCGCTGCGCGCCGTCATCGACTACAAGGCCCTCGGCGAGAACACCATCGTCCTGGACTGCGACGTCCTCCAGGCCGACGGCGGCACCCGCACCGCGGCCATCACCGGCGCCTACGTGGCCCTGGCCGACGCCATCTCCTGGGGCCAGGGCAAGAAGCTCATCAAGGCCGGCCGCAAGCCCCTCACCGGCACCGTCGCCGCCGTCAGCGTAGGCATCGTCGACGGCGTCCCGCTCCTCGACCTCTGCTACGAGGAGGACGTGCGCGCCGAGACCGACATGAACGTGGTCTGCACCGGCGACGGCCGCTTCGTCGAGGTCCAGGGCACCGCCGAGGGCGAGCCCTTCGACCGCAAGGAGCTCAACGCCCTCCTCGACCTCGCCGCCGGCGGCTGCGCCGATCTGGAGACCCTGCAGCTCGGCGCCCTGGAGCTCACTCTCTAGGGTCCGTGGCAACCGCGCGGCCCGTCCGCGCGTCTCCTGGCATACGGGTGCACGGCGTCGAAGCCGTGCACCCGTCCACGTACCTGCATCCGTCGCAACCTCATCCGTTGCATCCTCCTGGGGGCCGAAGTGAAGCCGAAGTACCGCCTGGCAGCCGTCGCCCTGACGGCAGCGCTCGCCATACCCGCGATCACCTCCTGCGACGCGATCTCGACCGCGATGGACTGCGCGAGCACGGCGGTCGCCATCACGGACGGCGCCAACGACCTCCAGCAGGCGGTCTCGCAGGCCGGCAACAGCCCGCAGGACGCCCAGAACGCGCTCAACGCGATCGAGGCCAACCTCAAGAAGGTCGGCGACCAGACGGACAACGCCGACCTGAGCAAGGCCATCGCCTCGATGAACACGGCCGTCCAGAACGTCCGCACCTCCATCGAGAGCGGCACCGCGACCCCCGACGTCACCCCGGTCGCCGACGCGGCGAAGGAGATCTCGAAGGTCTGCACCCCGGGCTGATCCGGGCCGGGGCCCGGGTTGATCCGGGGCTGATGCCGGCCGGGGGGCCCGGGCTGATCCGGGCCCGACCCGGGCCCGGTACCGGGCTGATCCCGGCCGGGGCCCACGCGCGGCGCCGGGATAATGGCGTCATGACGACGCCCCCGCCCAGCTCCCCGAGCCGCCTGATCCTCGCCACGCGCAACGCGGGCAAGGTCACCGAACTCCGCGCCATCCTGTCCGACGCCGGCCTGCCGCACGAGCTGGTCGGCGCGGACGCGTACCCGGAGATCCCGGACGTCAAGGAGACCGGCGTCACCTTCGCCGAGAACGCCCTCCTCAAGGCCCACGCCCTGGCCCGCGCGACGGGACTCCCCGCGGTCGCGGACGACTCGGGTCTCTGCGTGGACGTCCTGAACGGCGCCCCGGGCATCTTCTCGGCCCGCTGGGCCGGCGCCCACGGCGACGACGCCGCGAACCTCGCCCTCCTCCTGGCCCAGCTCGGCGACATCGACGACACCCACCGCAGCGCCCACTTCTTCTGCGCGGCCGCCCTCGCCCTCCCCGACGGCACGGAACGCGTCGTCGAAGGCCGCCTCCTGGGCACCCTGCGCCACACCCCGTCGGGCACGGGCGGCTTCGGCTACGACCCGATCCTCCAGCCCCTCGGCGAGTCCCGCACCTGCGCGGAACTCACCCCGGCGGAAAAGAACGCCATCTCCCACCGGGGCCAGGCCTTCCGAGCCCTGGTCCCGGCGGTACGGGAGCTGCTGGGCTGACGCAGCGCGGCCGGGTTCCCCCTATCGGGGAACCCGGCCGCGTCTTGAGCAGTACGCCCGGTCGGATTCGAACCGACATACGTGGCCACCTAAAGACCACCGCTAACCAGGTCGCGTACGGGCGCGAGCCATGGACACTCTACTGCGCACCGTGCCGTATCCGGGAAGCGGGATTAGCGATTGTGTCGTCCACCGCGGCACCACGTGCTGGTGACTGAGTGGCAGTTGGGGCAGAGCAGCCGCAGGTTGTCGGCGCGGTCGTCTCTCCAGTTGCCGTCGATGTGGTCGACCTCCAGGGTCATTGGACGTTCTCGCCACTCGGGAGGTGTTCCGCACATGGCGCAGAGCTCTGGAACGCCGATCTCGAACAATGCGCGTCGTAGGAGTTGGGTGCGAGTGCGCTGTTTCCCATCGTGCTTGACGAGGATGCTCACGGCAGTCCGCAGGGGCGTGGTACCCGGCTTGCCACGTTGATGGGCTTGTCCGAGGAAGTGTGCCGTCGAGAGGCCGTCCTCGCTGATCCACTGTTTGAGAGCTTCATTCTGGCTGCCGGACACGGGCCTGCCCAGGCGTCTTAGGGTCTCGGCCAGGGAGAGCGATGACGCGACCGCTTCACGCAGGGTGGCCCCGTCCGGCTTGACGCGCTTGACGTAGCTCCTTCGTTCCAAGTCGCTCATCCACGCCTCTTGCCACGGCCGCGGTACGTGTCCGTAGTCGAGTGGCAGTTCGGGCAGACCAGCCGGAGGTTCTCCCGCTGGTTGTTGCGCCAGTCGCCGTCGACGTGGTCCACCTCCAGCGGCAGCGGGTAGCCCTGCCAGGTCGGCTCGATGCCGCACATCGCACACAGCTCGGGAACCCCGAGCGAGGCCAGCGCGGACTTGAGGTGCTCGCTCTGCATCCGGCGGGCGTCGGCGTCACCCTGCCTGATCAGGATTGCTTCCGGTGTTCGCCGGACCTTGGGGCGCCCCGCCGGAGACGGCAGCTTGAAGTGAGAGGTGTCTATGCCGAATGCCTTCACTCGCCGGCTGATGTGGGTGTGGTGGCCACCGACGACTTCGAGGCCCAGGTGCCTCAGTACCTCGCACATGTTCGTCGATGCTGCGACGGCCTCGGTCAGGATCTCCTTCGTCCACTTGAGGGCCTCCTCCCTCTCGAAGTGCGATACGTCCACGCCCAGCTTCCGCATGCGGTCGTGCAGATACCGCCTCGTCGGACTCTTCGGATCGACCCCCAGCTGCACCAGGGCTTCCGTCAGCGTGCGTGCCGCACTTGCCGCCTCCGTGAGGCGCTCCCTCGTGTACGGGCTGATCGGCATCGTCCCCTCCATTTCTCGGCCACACGTGCGGCCCTCGTACGGAGCAACGGACCGATAGTCGGACGGTTACGGCTGATTTCGTCCGATAAAGGGTCTGTAAAGTTTTCGGTGTAACTGGGTTGGTTTGTAGGCTCAGATTCGGTTGTTGGTGAGGCGTCCGTCGAAGGCGATGTCGAAGGCCTGGA
>NZ_JBITDL010000036.1:0-84989 GCF_044454225.1 Streptomyces sp. NPDC051563 | reverse complement strand
CCGGTGAACGTCTCCACCCACAACACCTCAGCCCGCAACACCCCACCCATACAAGAGGAATGCCCCATCCCAGATGTTCTGCAACAACCTTTAGAGGCTGCGACCCTGAGCGCAGCCGTGCTCAGCCCTCGTCCGTCGGCAGCCAGGAACCGTGCAGGCCGAGGGGGACCCGGACCGGGATGCGGGCGCGGGCCACAGGCCCGGCGGCCGGGTCCTGGGCCGGGAGGACCAGGAACCAGGCGGACCCGTCGGTGCGGTCGGTGGCGAAGGTCAGCCAGTAGCCGTGCTCGTCCGAGTCCCGGCCCGGCACCGGCGCGAAGACCGGCTCCCCGACGGACAGGTCCCCGGCGTCCCAGACGCGGGCGGTGCCGGTCTCGGTGTCGTGGAAGCGCACGGCGTCGTACTCGCCCGGCAGCAGGTCCGTCCGGCCGGTCTCGGTGGCCAGCGCGGCGTGGCGGTGGCGCCGGCCGATGAGCCGGTCGTCGATGCGGGGGAACTCCACCCGGGAGTCGTCCAGCAGGGTCCGGGCCATCGTGCCGGCGCCCGGGTCGATGCGCGCCCGTACGAGCCCGCCGCTCATGGGGGCGGCTCCGGGCTCCGGGTCGGCGCCGACGGTCAGCCGGCTCCACTGCACGTAGTCCAGGACCACCGGGGCGTCCGCGCCGGGGCCTTCGTCGTAGGCGTTCACGGTGTGCCAGAGCCAGAACGCCTCGTCCTCGGCCCAGCGCGGCGGGGCGCCGTCGCGCGGGACGAGGACCACACGGGTGCCGCGTTCGGGCCGCCACGCGAGGGGCAAGCCGCCCGCCATGGCTGCGGCGAGGTCGAAGAAGGCGGGTGCGAGGACGATGACCGCGTAGCGTGCGGTGAGGGCCATGTCGTGGATCATCATGGGCTCGTCCACGCCGTCGATCGGCGTGGGCCCGCGGGTGACCTTCCCGTCACGGCCGATGACCGACCAGGTCAGGTACGGCGCTTCGAGGCCGTAGCAGAAGACGACCATCTCGCCGGTGACCGGATCGATCTTGGGGTGGCGGTGATCCCGGCCGGCAGGGCGCCGTCGAATTCCTCGCGGCCGAGCGTCCCGAGGCCGGCGCCGACCCGGTAGGGGCAGGCGGATTCGGCGAGGGCCAGCAGGCGCCCGCCGTGCCGTACGACGTTGATGTCGGGCATCTCCCGGAAGGCGCCCGCGAGGTCGGGACCGACCTGGTCGGCGTCGGGCATGATCATCGACTCCACGCCGCCCCACAGGGCGCGCCCGGCCCGTTCCTCGGCGCGCAGGGAGGCCGTGCGGACGAAGCGGTTGCGGTAGCGTGCGCGGCCCTGCGAGAGCCAGATCCCGTGCAGCATGCCGTCGCCGTCGATGGGGTACAGGTACGAGCCGATCGGGGTGAAGCGGGGATTGGGGCCGTTGCGCAGGTAGAGCCCGTCCAGCTCGGGCGGGATCTCGCCGGTCACCTCCAGGTCGGCGACGTCGACCTCCTCGCTGACCGGCGCGAACGAGCCGAGCAGATGGGGAACGCGCGTGGGATCGAAACGGGGCGGCGTGTGCGTGTTCACGGAACCTCCCGGACGCCGGTCGACGTGATGCCGGTCGACGTTATGCCGGTTGACGTGATGCCGACTGCGGTCCTGTCTGCACTTCCAGTGAAACGCGGCCCTCCGCTCGGTGCCTGGCGGGGTCGTGCGGCGCCGGGCCGGGCTCAGGTGGGGACGGAGCTGCGCCGGTCCGGGGTGAGGAGGTAGGCGACCGCCATGTCGCTGAGCTCGTCGGCGTAGTGGCGCCTCTCCTCGTCCCCGGTGACGGGGTCGGGGCGCACGGAGTTGTGGAAGCAGGCGCCGAGGATGGCGCGGGCCGCGGTGTCGAGTGCCTCCTGCGGCCGGGAGCGGAGGATCTGGTCCGCGTACGGGGCTGCGGCTTCGAGCAGGAGGCGGTGGAGTTCGGTGATCGTGCGGGCCCCGCGGTCCAGCGCCCTGGTCCCGCGTGCGCGCAGCAGTTCAGGGAAGAGGCTGCTGCTGTCGGCGAAGGACTGCAGCAGGGCGTCCGCGTAGGCGTCCATGACCCCGGCGAGTGAGGGATCGGCCGTGCGCAAACGCTCGGCCACGGACTCCTCGCGGCGTTCCAGCATCCGCTCGGACAGGGCCGCGATCAGCTGTTCCTTGTCCTCGAAGCGGCGGTAGATCGTGCCGACGGAGACCCCGGCGCGTTCCGCGACGCCGGCGATCGTCATCTCCTCCAGGCCGTCGGCGGAGGCGATCTCCTCGGCCGCCCGCAGGACGCGGGCCAGTGTCGCGGCGCTGCGGGCCTGCCGGGGTTCCCGGTAGGACGCTGGGCGCTGGGGCTGCTCGGTCATGTCCCGCATGGTATCCGCGGTGCTCTCATCAGGGCCTTTGACAACGGGTGCACTCCTCGGCGTACTCTCGTAATGCGAACGTGAATTCGCATTCACATTTTACGGAGGTTCGACCATGACCCACAACCAGACGCAGCCGCCCGTCACCGTGACGCTTGAGGCCGGCCCCGCCGGCGGCGGAAGCATCGACGACTTCGAGCTCTTCTACGCCCGCCGGGCAGTGGACCGCTTCCGTACGCTGCTGGGCCGCGAGGGGCTCCTCGACCTGCTGGCCGCGGACATCGAAGAGGGCAACGCCTTCCTGCGCGAGAGCGCCCTCGCCTCCGACGGCGCGTTCAAGGCGGGCACCACCGTCCTCGCGACGAAGGGCCTGACCTCGGCCGAGTTCCTGGCCTGGATGGACAAGGCCTTCGCCGGCGACGAGCAGCCGCTCCTCGCGGCGCACCCCGAGCACTACGCGATGGGCACCGACGAGACCGGCGCGCGCGTGGTGGAGAACATCGGCCCCCACGTCGCCTCCTTCTACATGGGCGGCTGGGGCACCGACGCGCTGGACTGGGCCAAGGACGCGGCCGAGCTCCTCCCGGAGTCGCAATTTCCGCGCAAGATGTCCTCGAACCTCTTCCTGACCGATGGCACCGTCATCGGGAGGGCGCTGATCCAGTTCGGCGACACGGCGGACGGCTTCGCCTCCAGCCTGACGGTCTACTTCCCCGTCGCCTGCCCGGACGAGGTCCTGGACCACCACCTGCGGCACTACGCCGTGGAGTTCCGCAACTGGATCGTCGCCGCGGCGGCCGCCCGCCCGTGACGTCCACGGCCGGACGCCGGGACGGCCCCGGCGTCCGGCCCGCACGCGTCCGCGGCGGGCCGCCCGTGCCGGGCCGCTTGCGCCCGCGGCGGGCCGCCCGTCAGGGCCCGGTCCGCGTCGCCGCCGCGCCCGACAGCCCGAGTTCGTAGATCTGGCCGACGAGGTCGGCGCCGAAGCTGTGGTGCGGTTCCTCCTCGACGAGCCGGAAGCCCGCGGCCAGGTAGACGCCGCGGGCGGCCGTCAGGGTGTCGTTGGTCCAGAGCCGGATCCGCCGGTAGCCCGCCTCGCGGGCGAAGTCCACGCACCGCTCCACCAGGCGGGAGCCGAGCCGGTGCCCGCGGGCGGCCGGGTCGACGAGGAGGATGCGCAGCTTGGCGGTGCCACCCTGACCGCCGTCACGGCCGTCACCGGCCTCACCGCCGTCACCCGCCTCACACACCTCACCCGCCACGCAGAACACGCTGCCGACGCGGCGGCCGTCGAGCTCGGCGATCCAGGCGGCCTCGCGGGTCGGGTCGCGCCGCTCGGCGTAGTCCGCGACGATCCGGGCGACGAGGGCCTCGAAGCTGCCGTCCCAGCCGAACTCCCTCGCGTACTGCTCGCCGTGGGCCATCACCACCCAGCCGAGGTCGCCCGGCTCCCCCAGCGGCCTGATCACTGCTCGCGCCTCGCTCATGGGGAACCTCTCCGCTGTCTACCGGACTCGGCTGATGACCACCAGCTCGACTGAAACGACTGTTTCAGTAAAGCATAATGTCCGGATGGCTCCCTCCGACCGCGCCGATTCCGCCCGCAAGCACCAGCTCCTCGAGCTGGCCTACGCCCACGTCCTCGATCACGGGCTGGCCGACATGTCCCTGCGGCCCCTCGCCGAGGCCGTCGGCAGCAGCCCGCGCGTCCTCCTCTTCCTCTTCGGCAGCAAGGACGCCCTGGTCCAGGCCCTGCTCGCCCGGGCCCGCGAGGAGGAGACCGGGATGCTCGACGCCGTGCGTCCCGCCCGGGCGGGGGCTGGACACGGCCTCGCCGAGGCGGGACGGCTGGTGTGGGGGTGGCTGGCCGATCCCGCCCACCGCAAGCTCCTCACCCTGTGGGTCGAGGGCTACTCCCGGTCCCTCGCCGGTGGCGGCGGCCCCTGGGCGGGCTTCGCCGAGCGGACGATCGCCGACTGGCTGGCGGTCTTCGCCGCGGCCCAGCCGCCCGCCCACCGCGACACCCCGGAGGCCCTGGCCGAGCGCACCCTGCTCCTCGCGGTCCTGCGCGGAGCACTGCTGGACCTGCTCGCCACCGGCGACGAGCCGCGCGCCGGCGCGGCCGTCGCCGCCCATCTCCGCACGCTGGAAGCCGTAGACCGCGAGGCACCGGCGCCGTAGGCCCGCAACGGGCTCCGCCCGCGCGGTGCCGCTTCTTCCCGTCAGCGCAGCTGTTCGGCCAGTCCGACGATGACGCCCTCCGGGCCGCGGACGTAGCAGAGCAGATAGCTGTCCTCGAACCGGGCGATCTCGCCGACGAGTTCGGCGCCGTGGGGGCGCAGGCGGGCAACGGTGCCCTCGAGGTCGTCGACGGCGAACATGACGCGGTGCGTGCCCAGAATGTTGTGCGGCCGGTCACGCGGCCCGGTGCTGGTCGCCTTGGGGCTGCGGTACCTCGCCAGTTCGAGCCGGCTGTGACCGTCCGGGGTGCGGAGCATCGCGATGTCGCAGTGGACGCCGTCGAGTCCGGTGCACTGGTCGGCGACGAGTCCCTCGACCTCCGTCCTGCCCTCCAGCTCCATACCCAGTTCCACGAAGAACGCGATGGCCGCGTCCATGTCCTCGACGACGATGCCGACGTTGTCCATCCGCTGAATCGCCATGTTCGTCTCTCCTTCTGCCTCGCACGGCCCGTGATCACGGCTGATGTCCCTGGGACGGATCCGACGGCGCGTTCTCGACATCCCCCGACCGCAGGACTCAGGCCATTCTGGACGCCGTCCCGGACTCGTCCTCTTCGCCGCGCTCGTGTTCCCCACGCCGGCCGGGTGGCCGCGCAGCCAGGACGGGCAAGCGGCCATGCCGGTCGCGCACGGGGACGGCGAGCGGCTCGGTGCGCGGGTCGAGCAGCTGCGGGAGGCGCTGACCGCCGCGGTTCCGCGAGGAGCCGACCGCCGGTCTCCGACCGGCCCTCGACTTCCTCGTCGAGCTCGCCGGAGACGGCCGGGCCCTGGAGTTCGCCATCGGGACCGGACGGGTGGGCATTGCGCTGCGGGAGCGCGGCGTACCGGTCGTGGGCATCGAGCTGTCCGAGCACATGGCAGCGGTGCTGCGCCGGAAGGCGGACCGGGACACGCTCCCGGTGGTCATCGGGGACATGGCCACCACCGTCGTTCCGGGCGAGTTCTCCCTGGTCTACCTCGTCTACAACACGATCACGAACCTGCTCACGCAGGACGAGCAGGTCGAGTGCTTCCGCAACGCCGCACGGCATCTGGCACCCGGCGGCCGATTCGTCATCGAGCTGGGCGTGCCGCCGCTGCGACTCCTGCCGCCCGGTCAGGTCGCGGTGCCGTTCGACGTCTCCGAGCAGCATCTCGGCTTCGACACCTTCGATCTCGTCGAGCAGATCCTCGTCTCGCACCACTTCACCCGTGAAGGCGGGCACTATCGCCGTGACGACTCCCGGCACCGCTACGCCTGGCCGGCTGAACTCGACCTGATGGCACGGATCGCCGGGCTCGTCCGGGAGCGGCGCGTCGCGGACTGGGACGGGGCTCCGTTCACCCAGGATTCCGCGAAGCACATCTCCGTGTGGCGCAAGCCCACCTGAGGGCGCACACCGTGTCCGTACGCCCACGGGGACGACCGCGTGCCTACCGTGTGGGCGGCGGCGAGCGCGAAGCCGTCAGCCGGCGGCGTAGAGAGGGGCAATCATGAAGGCGGTCCGCTTCAGCAGGTTCGGGGGACCCGAGGTCCTGGAGATCGTAGAACTCGCCGATCCGCATCCGGGTCCCGGTCAGGTCCGCATCGCCGTACGGGCGGCCGGCGTGAACCCGAGCGACTGGAAGAAGCGCCGGGGCCTGATGGACGAGGGGCTCCCGCAGACCCTGGGGTACGAGGCTGCGGGCATCGTCGACGAACTCGGCGAGGGTGTCCGCGACGTGGCCGTCGGCGACCGGGTGTTCGGCTTCTCCACCGAGGGGGCGGCGCAGGCCGAGCTGGCGGTGCTCTCCTACTGGGCTCCGGTCCCGCCGTCGCTCGGCTTCGCAGGCGCCGCCGCACTCCCGGCCGCCATCGAGACGGCCACCCGCGCACTCGATCAGCTCGGCGTCGGCAGCGGCGCCACCCTGCTGGTGAACGGTGCGTCCGGAGGCGTCGGCAGCGCCGCGGTCCAGCTCGCCGCGGTCCGTGGCGCACGCGTGATCGGCACCGCCGGCCCGGCGAACCACGCGTACCTCCGCACGCTCGGGGCCGAGCCCGTCGCCTACGGCGAGGGCCTCCTCGACCGGGTGCGCGCGCTGGCCCCCGACGGTGTCGATCTGGCGCTCGACGTGGCCGGGAGCGGCGTGCTGCCCGAGCTCATCGAGCTGACGGGCGGCCCGGAGCACGTCGTGACGATCGCCGATTTCGCCGGCGCGCAGGAGTACGGGGTGGTGTTCAGCCGCGGCGACACCGGCCGCGCGTTCCACGTGCTCGGGGAGATCGGCGCCCTGATCGAGTCCGGGCGCTTCACCCTGCCGGTCGCGCGGACCTTCCCGCTCGCCGAGGTCGCGGAGGCTCACCGGGCCAGTGAAAACGGGCACACGACCGGGAAGCTCGTCCTGCTGACCGGCTGAGGACCGGCTGCCGACCCGTTGGGGAGCGGCTCCCGCACGTGGTCGTGCCCGGCTCGTGGTCGTGCCCGGCTCGTGGTCGCCGAGTTCACTCCGCGTGCAGCCGAAGCCGACGCGCACAGCCTGCCGGTCTCCCCCGGTTCCGGCTGGTCAGTCCGTGTCGACGACCTTGACGGCGACCGGGGTGCCGGCCTCCACCGTGCGGCTGACCGTGCAGAGCTTGTCGTGGGAGGTCTTCACCGCGCGCGGCAGGATCGTACGGGCCCGGTCGCCGGCCTCGCCCTCGGGGAAGCGGACGGTGAAGGCGGCTTCCAGGTCCGTCAGGTGGTTGCCGCCGGCGTCCTCGGCCTTGTGTCCGTGGACTGCGACGGAGAACGCGTCGGGTTCGGCGTGCCGGCCGGTGGCGACGTCCACGTCGGCCGCCGAGCAGCCGCCGATCGCGGCGAGGAAGAGCTCGACGGGGGTGAAGCCCCCGCCGGATCCGGTGCCGAAGGAGATGGTGTCACCCCGGGAGTTGGTCGCGGTGAACATGCCCGGACCGGTCCGCTCGACGGTGACGGAGCGCAGGGAATCAGGTGTCATGACCTTGACGTTAGCCGCGAGGCTCCGCGCCCACCACGCCACACGGCGGAACGGGCCAGGAGGAACGTCCCGGCGGCTCCGATGACGAGGGTCCAGGCCAGGCCGGTGAGCGCGGAGGCCGTACCGAGGGTGAACGCGGTCACGCACGGCACGGCGAGGAACGTCAGGGTGGCTCCCAGGAGGATCCGGGCGAAGCTGCCGAAGCCGGGGCCCACCAGGAAGCCCAGGCGCCGTACGCGCACGGCCATGGCCCCGGTCACCCCGGCGAGGAGCAGCAGCATGAGGGTGTGGCCCAGCCGTTCGCGTCCCACGTCCAGGGGGCCGCCCACGACGGCCTCGGAGGAGCCGTCGGAGGTGGTGAGGAGGGCGTCGCGGTTGTCGAAGACCTCGACCGTGACCCGGGGGTCCTGCAGCAGGCGCCCGGCCGTGCCGGCCCCGGCCGAGACGAACCACGGGCGGCCCGCGTCGTCCGGGGTGAAGGCGAGCGACGTGGCCCTGCCCGGCGTCGCCGACCGCCCGTGCTGCCCGAGCTGCGTGGCGCTGCCGGTCACCGTCGTGCGGCAGTGCTGCGTGGCGCCCGGCGCGCAGTCCGGGGCCGTGGCGTACGCGTCGAGTTGCCGGACGTCCCGCCACGCGACCGCCCCGACCAGCACCGACGCCGCCAGACCCGCTACGGCGAGGAAGCCCAGGGCGCGGGCCCACGCCTTTCGGCGGGGGCGGGGGGAAAGGGCCGGGTGCTCGGCGGGCACGGGCTCGCGCGACGGTGCGGGGGTCATGTGGATCGAGTTGATCACGGAGGGTGTCCTGCCGCCAGGGCCCCAGGTCCCGCCGTCGTTCCGGTCCGTGGAACGGCCTGCTCCGGCGTAGAGCGCCACAGGTCGTCCGCGTGCGCGTCAGACCGTACGGCTTACCCGAGGCCACGCCGGCTCGCCCGGTCGCCCCTCGTGACCTGCGGTGATGCTGCTCCGTCCAGGGTGTGGAGCGATTCCTGCCGGGTGGCGGCGAGGGGGTAATGTCGTCCGGTCACGGACGGCGATCGGACCGTCCGTTCAACCCTGGGGAACCAACATGACTGATCTGAACTCGCTGCGGGCAAGCCTTGCGTCCGGTGAGCACGGGTTCGCCGCCACCTTGGACTTCGTCGCCGCGCACTACGCGTACGAGCCGCGGGCGTTCCGCAACGGGGACGTGGAGAATGCCGCGGGTGAGAACGCGGGTTCCTGCAAGACGCTGGGCCTGGCCCTGCTGGAGGGGCTGAGCGACGAAGAGGCGCTGCTGGCGTTCGGGGAGCACTACCGCAGCGTACTGGCGACGCCGAACGGCACTGATCACGCCAACATCCGCAACCTCATCGCCCACGGCCTGGCAGGGGTCACCTTCGCCGAGCAGCCGCTGTCCCGCTTGAGCTGAGCGGCGACGCCAGAACGCGCGGCGGAGCGAGCGGCCGAACGAACGGGAGAAGACCGTGATGTTTCGGTCCGTCGTCGAACCACCCGAGCCGATGCGGGGGCTGGAAGTGCCGCCCGAGGTGGTGGCTCCGGGGCCGGGCGGGTCAGGCCCGTAGGCCTGCCCGTCGCAGGGCGATCTTCGCGAGGTCCTCGATGACGGGCTCGTCCCCGCGGCGCCAGGCATCGGCGAGTCCGCCGGGTGGGGCGGGCAGGGCGGCGAGATCGCCGAGCGGGCCCGTCAGGGCGCGCAGCGCGAGCAGGTCGGCTCCTCCGGGGGCCTCGAAGAGGCGGCGCGTGACGGCACTGCGGCGGATCCAGCGCAGGCGCGGTGGGAGCCACAGCAGGAGCACGAAGGCCACCGGGATGACGATGAGAGCCGTGGTGGTGAGGGTGGCGATCTGGCCGACGGTGTCCTGGAGCGACTGTCCGGCGTCGGCGAAGCCGGTGCTCGCGTCGGCCGCGGACTGCAGCGGGGTCTTCAGCAGGTCACCGACGAGCGGCACCTTCGAAGCCGCGTTGCCGGCGTTGCCGAGTTCGGTGGCCAGGCTGTCGCCCGAGCTCTCGACCTTCTGTCCGGGCACGGCCAGCAGCATGATCGTTCTGTGGACGGCGAGGGCGAACAGCACCGCCGCCGCCATCAGGAGCACGGCAAGCAGATCCGCGAGCAGCTGGCGGTTCCTGCGCGCCGGGGTCTGGGCGTAGATGCGCATCGAGGAGGCTCCCGTTCACGTCGCGGCGGCGGGGGCAGCGGCCCCTCGTCCGGAGGGGAACCGTCGGCCGCCCACCTCGCACTCGACTCTTCCACTGCGCCACGCGGCCAAACCCCCGACGCACCGCCGTCACCGCCCGCCGCCCTTCACGAGGCCGCCTTCGGCGGAGCAACCCGCTGAACTCGCCGCCGACGGGGCGGAAGCGGGGAGCGCGCAGGACCGCGCGGTGCGGGGACCGATCACCCGTGCCCGGCCAGTGGGCTCCTCAGGAGTTCGGCGCCCAGCGGGGTGACGGTGTGCACCACGGATTTGCCGCGCCGGCTGGTGGTGATGAGGTGGGCGTTGCGCAGCACCGTCGCGTGCTCGCTGGCCGCTGCGATCGAGACGTTGAGGCGTCGCGCCAGTTCGGTGGTGCTGCACCCTTCGGCGGTCACGTGCAGTGCGGCGGCGCGCGTGCGCCCCAGCAAGGCGCGCAGTGATGCGTCCGCCGTGTGCTCCGCACCCCACAACGCAGCACCCGTCTGCGCGTCTCCGATGGTGGGGAGGGCGAGCGTGGGCGTCGAGGTTTCGTCCTGCGGGTCCCACAGCAGGGCCGGCTCCCGCCACAGGAAGACCGTCGGAGCGATGACGAGGCCTCGCCCGCCGAGGCGGACCTCGACGTGCCGGTGGTACCGCACCTCCAGTACCGGTGCCCGCCATCGCACCAGCGGGACGCACATGCCCTCCAGCAGACGTTCGATCCCACCGTCGAGCAGCATCCGCGCGAAGGTCGCCCGTACGGCCTCCACATGGGCTCTCGTGCTGTTCCCGTAGGGAGCGACGAGCGCCTCGTTGCAGGCGGCGAGCCCCGCGGCGAACTCCCTGCGGGCCGTGAGGTCTCCTTCCGCCAGTTTCCGGGCCCACGAGAGCTGCGAGGGGTGGAAGGCGATGTGCTCGAACTCGGCCCGCAGGCCGGCCGGCGAGGCGCGGAGGAGGTTGTCGATCCCCTCCTCGACGGACGGCGTGTCACCCATCAGCACCGTCAGGTCGAGGTCCGGGCCGTCCACGGCCAGCAGGCTGGTGAACGGCCGGGCCCGCACGCCCAGTCGCCCGCGGACCGCCTCCTGCCAGGGGCGGAAGGGCAGGGCCGTGGAGGCGCAGTCGCGCAGCAGCCTCAGGCTGTACATGGTTTCCGCGGCCGCCCCGACCGTCGCGGCCACACGGGTCCGGGCGAGGTCGTCGGCGGTGAAATGAATGCGCAGCACCGAGGATCTCCCATGGCCGTCCGCTCCGGCGCCACTTGATCGCCCACCGCAGTCTGTGCCCCGGTCCGTGCCACCGTCCAGGACGTGTTTCAGCCAAGGTCCACGGGCGGCGCAGTCCTGCGGCGAGCACGGGCAGAGCCCCGCAGAGCCCCCGTAAGGCCCGGTCGAGCCCGGAAGAGCCCGGTAGAGCCCTTCGAGAAGAAGATTATTGCGACCTAGCGTTCGTTTTTTGCGCAGGATCATAGACTTCCTCCATGTGGAGTCGTAGCGTCCCGGGTTGAGCCATTTCCGCTCTCCGCCGATCGAGCCGCAAGGACGTGCGTGCCCGTGCCCCAGCCCCCGCAGAGCCATCCCCCGACGCCCGAGCAAGTCCGCTCCCTCAGGCGGCGGGCCAGCGCCGTCTTCCTGGCCCTCTCCCTCACCGGGACCGCCGCCCTGACCGCCCTGACCTTCGGAGCCGCCCCCGCCGCACACGCCGCCGGGGTGCCGGCACCCTCACCGATCGGCATAGCCGGGCGGGGCGCGAGCGTGCCGTTCACCGAGCTGGAGGCCGAGTACGCCGCCACCAACGGCACGTTCATCGGCCCCGACCGGCTCTACGGGAACCTCCCCTCGGAGGCGTCCGGCCGGCAGGCCGTGACGCTGAACGCCGTCGGCCAGTACGTTGAGTTCACCCTGACCAAGCCCGCGAACGCGATGTCGCTGCGCTACAGCCTCCCGGACACCGGCGACGGCAAGGGGCGTGACGCGACGCTGGACGTACGGGCCGACGGCCAGTCGGTCAAGACCCTGCCCGTCACCTCCAAGTTCAGCTGGTACTACGGCGGTTATCCCTTCAACAACAACCCGGGCGACACGAACCCGCACCACTTCTACGACGAGTCCCGGACCCTGCTGGGCGCCACCTACCCGGCCGGAACCAAGATCCGCGTACAGGTGACCTCGACCGCGCAGTCACCCTCCTTCACCATCGACCTCGCCGACTTCGAGCAGGTCGCCCCGGCCGCCGGCAAGCCGGCCGGCGCCCTCGACGCCGTCGCCGACTTCGGTGTGGACCCGACCGGTGCCACCGACTCCACGGCCCGCATGCAGGCCGCCGTGAACGCGGGACAGGCCCAGGGCAAGACGGTCTACGTCCCGCCGGGCAGCTACACGCTCTATGACCACGTCGTCGTCGACGGGGTCACGGTCCAGGGCGCGGGCCCCTGGTACTCCGTCTTCGGCGGACGCGACCCGGTGAACCGCAACCGCGCCGCGGGCTTCTACGGGAAGTACGTCCCCGGCGGGGGCTACACGGGGCCGGTCCGGTCGCACGAGGCGAACGGGCCGAGCAAGAACGTCACCCTCAAGGACTTCGCGATCATCGGCGACGTCCGCGAGCGCATCGACGACGACCAGGTCAACGCCCTGGGCGGGGCGATGTCCAACTCCACGGTGGACAACCTCTGGATCCAGCACGTGAAGGTCGCCGCCTGGATGGACGGCCCGATGGACCGGTTCACCATCCAGAACAGCCGCTTCCTCGACATGACGGCCGACGGCGTGAATTTCCACACGGGTGTCACGAATTCCCGCGTCACCAACACGTTCGTGCGCAACGCGGGTGACGACGGTCTGGCCTCGTGGCCGCAGGACAAGCCGAACACCAACATCAGCTTCGACCACAACACGGTCGTCCTGCCGATCCTCGCCAACAACATCGTGACCTACGGCGGCAGGGACTTCACCATCTCGGACAACGTCATGTCCGACACCATCAGCAACGGCGGCGGCCTGCACATCGCCAACCGCTACCCCGGGGTCAATTCCGGCAAGGGCACCGCGGTGGCCGGCACGATCACCGCCGCGCGCAACACCCTCATCCGCACCGGGAACAGCGACTTCAACTGGAACTTCGGAGTCGGCGCGATCTGGTTCTCCGGCCTGAACGAGGCCGTGCAGGGCGCCAGCATCAAGATCTCCGACACGGACATCCTGGACTCCTCCTACGCGGCGATCCACTCGATCGAAGGCCCGATCAGCGGGGTCGAGTTCACCAACGTCAACATCGACGGGGCCGGGACCTACGCCATCCAGGCGCAGTCCAACCTCTCCGCGAAGTTCACCAACGTCACCGCCAAGAACATCGCCCAGTCGGCGACCCCGATCCACAACTGCATCGGTGCCGGACTCCAGATCAGCGACGGCGGCGGCAACTCCGGCTGGAACACGGCGCAGACCTGCACCGGCGTGTGGCCCGCGCCGGTATGGACCAACGGCGGGGTCCCCAGCACTCCGACCACGCCTCCCACCACTCCCCCGACGACGCCCCCCACCACACCGCCGACGACCCCGCCGACGACTCCTCCCACCACCCCGCCGAACGGCAACCTCGCCCAGGGCAGGACCGCCACCGCCACGTCGGCCGTCCAGTCGTACTCGGCGGCCAATGCCGTCGACGGCAACGCCTCCACCTACTGGGAGAGCAACGGGAACGCCTTCCCGCAGACCCTGACGGTGGACCTCGGCGCCACCCGGCGGATCGGCAAGGTCACCCTCAAGCTGCCGCCCTCCGCCGACTGGGCGACGCGGACCGAGACCCTCTCGGTGCTCGGCTCCACCGACAACACCGCCTGGTCCACGCTGCGCGCCGCCGCCGGAGTCACCTTCAATCCCGGCTCCGGCAACGCCGCGACGCTCACCTTCGACCCGGCGGACGCCCGCTACGTACGGCTGAACATCACCGGCAACACCGGCTGGGCGGCGGGCCAGATCTCGGAGTTCGAGGTCTACGCGGCGTCCGACGGCACCCCGACGACCCCGCCCACCACGCCTCCTCCGACGACCCCGCCGACCACTCCGCCGGCCGGCTCCAACCTCGCGCAGGGCAAGAGCGCGACCGACACGACCCACACCCAGGGCTACGTGGCCGCCAACGTCACCGACGGGAACTCCGGCAGCTACTGGGAGAGCAACAACAACGCCTTCCCGCAGTCGGTCACCGTCGACCTGGGCGCCACCCAGACCGTCGGCAGACTGGTGCTCAGGCTCCCCGCCTCCTGGGGCACCCGCGTCCAGACCCTCGCCGTGCTCGGATCCACCGACAATGCGGCCTGGTCGACCCTCAAGGCCTCCGCCGCCTACACCTTCACCGAGGGATCCAACGCGGTGACCGTCACCCTTCCCGCGTCCGGCGTACGCCACCTGCGCCTGACGTTCACCGGCAACACCGGCTGGCCGGCCGGCCAGCTGTCGGAACTGGAGGCGTACGCCTCCTAGCGCGTCCGTACATCCCTCCCAGCGTGTCCGTGCATCCGCACACCGACGGCCGGCCCGGGCTCCCGCCCGGCCGGCCGTCCGGCTGTGCGGCTGTGCTGCGGCCACCCCCGGTCACGGCATCAGTGGTCCGCTGCCGGGGCCGGCGGCCTCGGAGTCTCCTCCCGGATCCCCCAGGGGGACCCGTACGCAGTGAGCAGGTCGAGGAAGGGGCGGGGCGGCAGGGCCTCGGGGCCGAGGACCCCGGAGCCGGTCCAGACGCCGGCGGCGAGCAGTTCCAGGGCCACCACCGGGTTGACGGCGGTCTGCCAGACCACGGCCTGGGAGCCGTACTCGCGCATCGACCACTGGTTGTCGACCACGTGGTAGAGGTACACCTCGCGGGGCAGGCCGTTCCTGGTCCCCTTGACCCAGGTCCCGGCGCAGGTCCGGCCGGTCATCCGGTCACCGAGGGCCGCCGGGTCGGGCAGGCAGGCGGCGACCACGTCCCGCGGCGAGACGCGGACCGGGGTGCCGTCCTCGCCGCGGACGGTGACCGGTTCGGTGGAGTCCAGGCCGAGTGCGTGGAGGGTCTTGAGCTTGCCGATGAAATCGTCGCCGAGGCCGTACTTGAAGGTGACGCGGCGTGCTCCGACCCAGCGCGGGACGAGGAGGACCTCCTCGTGCTCGACGTTGACGCACTCGACGGGGCCGATGCCCTCGGGGAAGTCGAAGACCTCGGGCTCGCTGAACGGTTCGGTGGTGAACCAGCCGCGGTCGCGCTCGTACACGACGGGAGGGTTCAGGCACTCCTCGATCGTGGTCCAGATGTTGAAGGACGGGGCGAAGTCGTAGCCCTCGACGGTCAGATCGGCCCCGTCGCGGATGCCGATCTCCTCGATGTCGTCGAAGAGCTCATCGGCGGCGTAGCGGGCGAAGACGTCCGAGAGGCCCGGCTCGACGCCCATGCCGACGAGCGCGAGGCGGCCCGACTTCTCCCATTCGGCGGCCCGTTCGAACTGCTCGTCGCCGAGCTTCACCCCGCACGTGCCGTACGGATCCCCGGGGTGCGGGCGGGACAGGGACATGGCCATGTCCACGTAGTGGGCGCCGGCCGCCAGCGCGGCGTTGAAAAGCGGCATCACGAACCGCGGGTCGGTGGCGTTCATCAGGACGTCGCACCCGTGCTCGGTGAGCAGCCGGGCGATCCCCTCCTCGTCGGAGGCGTCCGCGCGGCACGCGCTGAAGCGCTGCTCCGCCGCACCGAGGGCGGCGACCGCGGCCTCGGCGCGGGCCGGGTCGTAGTCGGCGACGACGAAACGGTCGAAGAAGCCGCGGCGGGCGGCGATCTTGGCGATGGCGCTCCCGACGCCGCCGGCACCCACAAGCAGAACACGCATGACGAGGTCCTCTCTCGGTGGGGCGTGCGCCCCAGGGGGCTGATGGAACCGCCTGCCGCGAGTTAAGGTCAATGGTGTTGGCATAAGGGCGAACGGTCGAGGGGGCGGGTCCGCGATGGCTAAGAACGTGGTTCCGGAGGAGGCCCGCCGCCGGCGGCGGCCGACCCGGCAGGGCACGGTGCTCTCCGAGCAGCTGATCGTGGAGACGGCGCTGCGGATGGTGCGGGAGCACGGAAGCGCGGGCCTGACCGCCCGGCGGCTCGGCGCCGCGCTGGGTGCGGACCCCAGCACCCTCTACCGGTACTTCGACGGCATGGACGGGCTCACGCTGGCCATCGGCGAGGAGCTCATCGGCCGGGCCCTCGCCGGCTGGGTCCCGACCGGGGCCTGGCGCGATGACCTGCGCGCCCTGGGCCTGCGCATCCACGGGGGCTACCTCGACCATCCGCAGGCCGCTCTGCTGACCACGAGCCGGGTGTCCGGGCGGCCCCGGGAGATCGCGGCCGACGAGGCCATCCTCGGGAGCCTGCGCGGCGCCGGGTTCGGGGACGAGGCCGCCGTCCGGATCTACCACGCCTACATCGACCAGTGCCTGGCCTTCGCGGCGCTCGACGCGGGATCGCTGGCGCTCGCGGAGCAGGCCCGGGAGTCCGACGAGGAGCGGTGGGAGTCCACGTACGCCCGCCTGCCGGCCGCGACGTACCCGAACATCGCCGCCACCGCGGGGCTCCTCGCGGCCCGGATGCCGCACAGTGCCTATCCGGTCGCGCTGGACATGCTGCTGGAGAGCGCCGCGCGTGAACTGGCCGCCGGTCAGCAGGACTTCCGGTAGGGGAGGTCCGGGAGGTAGGTGCGCCACTCGGCCCGGGAGAGTCCGGCGCCGGCCCGGGTGCAGACCGCCTCCGCGAGCCGGGCCGGAGCCACCTGGTGGGTGCGCACGGTGCTGTGTTCGCCCGCGCTGTGCAGGGTGCGGCCGTCGGGAGAGAAGGCGAGGGCGACGATCCCGTCGCCGGGGGTCGGCAGCGGGGATCCCAGCGGTTGGCCCGTACCGGAGTCCCAGAGCCGGAGCGTGCCCGAGGCGCCCGCCACGGCCAGGGTCCGGCCGTCCGGGGAGAAGGCCAGGGCGGTGACGGCCTTACCAGGGTCCCGGCCGATCGCGTCGAGTCCGGCCGCGTCGGGGCCGGGCGGGAGGGTGGCCAGGCGCCGCCGGGCCTCCCCGTCCCACACGGTGACCCCGCCCGTCGTGTCACCGACGGCCAGGCGCGTGCCGTCGGGGCTGTAGGTGATCACCCCTCCCTGTTCCATGACGGGGCCCCGATCGGTGCGCCGGCCGGTGGTGAGGTCGAAGGCCTGCGAGGAGCTCGCGAGGAGGCGGCCGTCGGGGCGGACCGCGACCGGGGCCGACCGGTCGCCGCCCCTGCTCGCCGCGGAGGACATCCGGTCCTTCGTGAGGTCCTGGGGCCGGGTCCTGAGTCCGCTCGCCAGGTCCCGGACGTCCAGGGCGTCGACGCCCGCGCGCGTGGTGAGCAGGGAGCGGCCGTCGGACGAGACGGCCATTCCCGTGATGGGCATCCGGGCGGCGAACGGCGGCTCGGGGTCCGCGGGGAGCGGGCGGGCCTTGTTCGCCGCCACGTCCCACAGGGCGGGCTCCCGGGAGCCCGTCCCGGTGTCCCGCGGGCCTTGCCCGGCCTCGGCGCCTTCGGCGGCGTCCGCGCGGGCGTGGGCGAGGGTCCGCCCGTCGGGGGTGAGCGCCAGGAGCGCACGGCAGTCGTGTCCGGCGGGCGGCTCGCCGGTTTCCGGTGCGGCCTTCGGGCAGTCGGCCGGCGGGGTGGCGGCGATGCGCCGGCCGTCGGCGACGGCGTACGCCTCGAACCAGGTACGGGCGCCCTGCCTGCGGTCGACCGCGAGGGTCGCGGCGTCCGCGCTGAAGGTGCCCGTCGAGGCCGGCTCGGGGTTCCAGTCCGGTGTCGTCGCAGGTCCGTAGGAGACCGTGCGCACCACGGTGTCCCCGATGCGGCGTTCGGTCAGGTACCGGATGACGCCGTCCTGCGGGTCGATCCGCAGCTGGGAGGCGGCCCCGCCGGCGAGGGGGTACCGGAAGACCGGCCGTTCGGGCGCGGCCAGTCGCCACATCAGGATCTCCCGGCCGTCGACGGCCGCGGCGAACCGGCCGTCGGGGCTGGTGGTCGCCTCCGTCAGACCGTAGTGGTCGATCCGGGCCGGTTCCCGGCCGGTGAGGGGATCCCACAGGCTCAGGCCGCCCGGCTCCCGGGCCAGGAGGACGGCGCCGTCGCCGGTGAACTGGAAGGAGTCCACCCCGCACGCGCCGGGCCGGGAGGCGGGCAGTTCGGTGCCCCGGGCCACGTCCCAGACCCTCAGGGGCACATCGGACCGTTCGAAGGCACTCGCCGCGTCCCCTCCCTTCGCGCACAGGGCCAGGTGGCGCCCGTCCGGGCTCAGCGCCCACATCGGATGCCGTCCGGTCGGCACCTCCAGCAGGGTGCGGCCGTCCCGTGCGTCACGGAGCGAGAGCCGGCCGGTGGCGCCCTCCATGTCCAGGCTGGCGACGATCCGTTCGGCGTCCGTCCAGGTCGTCGAGGCACCCGCCGGCCGGAGCACGGGGTCCAGCACCTTGCCGGACGCCAGATCCAGTCGGCGGGCCCCGCCGTCGGATCCGGGCCCCTGCGTCTCACGGGACCCTTGCAGCAGGGCGGTGCGGCCGTCCGGGGAGATCCCGCGGAACAGGGAGTACGGGTCGAGGGGCAGTTGTGGTCCGAGCGCCGTCCTCTTCTTGACGTCCCAGGCGCGTACGGAGTCCACGTCGACGGTGACCGCGGTCCGGCCGTCCGCGCTCAGCCGGACCGGGAGCGCCGGGCGGGCGGTCCACGGGCCCGCCTCGTCCGGCACGTCGTAGGCATCGGTCTCGGCCTGGACGGACGCCGCCAGCAGCGCCGACCGGGTGTCGGCGGTCTCGGCGAGCCGCCAGGCGGCCAGGCTCAGCCGCATCGCCAGTGCGGGGTCGGAGCTCCGCAGGCCCTGGGCCACGGCTGCCAGTTGACCGGCGGACCGTTCCTCGCCCTGGGCCCGCCGGAGCTCGGCGGCGACCCGCTGGCGGACGTTGTCGCGGCCCTGCTGCAAGGCCGTCGTGCTCGCCACCGTGAGGAGGACGAGGAGGAGGGCGACGACGGAGGTCACCCCGCGCCGGATCCGGCGGGTACGGGAGCGGGAGGCGAGGCCCGCGCGCAGGAACTCCTGCTCCACCGGGACCAGTTCGGCGGTGCGGCCCGCTCCGCCGGCGAAGGTGGCCTCGGCCTCGGCCAGTTCCCCTCCGCGCAGGAGGGCCCCGGCGTCGCGCCGGCGGGTCAGCCAGTTCTGGGTGGCCTGGGTCAGCCGGCGGTGGCGCCGCAGCCGTTCCCGGTCAATGTCGATCCAGTCCCGCAGCCGCGGCCATGCGGTGATCAGGGCTTCGTGGGCCAGGTCCACCACGTCCCGGTCCAGGGTGACGAGCCGGGCCCGGGCCAGCCGGTCCAGTACGGCACCCGCCTCTGCGGCCTGCGGCGAGTCCGGGGGAATGAGGGTGTCGCGGGGTACGGGCCGCCGGGTGTCGGGGGCTCCGTCGCCGGGGGTGATCAGGTTCAGCAGCAGGCGGCGCGCGACGGGGGCCCGGTCGGGCCCGAGTTCCGCGTACACCTCCTCGGCGGTCTGGGCCAGGGCTCCGCGCAGGCCGCCGGCCGCCTCGTGTCCGGCGAGGGTCAGCGTGCGTCCGCGGCGGCGCCGCCAGGTCTCCAGCAGGGCGTGGGAGAGCAGGGGCAGGCTGCCGGGTTCGCGGGTGACCTCTTCCACGAGCCGGGCCGTGAGGGCGCGTTCGACGGTGAGTCCGGCCGCGGCCGCGGGGCGGACGATCGCGCCGCGCATCTCGTCGGGGGTCAGCGGGCCCACGGGGAGGGTCGCGGCCCGGGCCGCCTCGGCGAGGGCGGGGTGGGCCAGGAAGTTCGCGTAGAAGTCGGCGCGCATGCCGAGCACCACGCGGATCCGGCTCCCGGGGTGGCGGGCGGCGAGGAGGCCCTCGAGGAAGTCCCGGCGTTCGTCGGGGTCGGCGCAGAGGGTGAAGAGCTCCTCGAACTGGTCGACGATCAGCCAGGTCTCGCCGTCTCCGGCGGCCGGGGCGAGCACCGCGGCGTGGGTCCGCATCGGGTGTTCGCCGGGGGTGAGGACGCGCAGGGCGGCGGCGGGCGGCAGGGGCGGTGCGCAGCGGCGCAGCCGCGGGATGAGGCCGGCCCGCAGCAGGGAGGACTTGCCGCTGCCGGAGGGGCCGAGGACGACGGCGAAGCGGTGTTCCGCGACCAGGGACGCCAGTTGGTCGGTGAGGTGCTCGCGGCCGAAGAACACCGCCTCGTCCTCGGGTTCGAAGCGGGTCAGGCCGCGGTAGGGCGGGGTGCCGCCGCCTTCCGCCTCGCGTGCGCGCGAGGACAGGGCTGCCGCCTCGGCTTCCGCCTGCGCCTCGGCTTCGGCCTCCCGCCAGCGTCGTTCCCATTCGGTCCGGGCGGCGCCGCAGACCTCGGCGTAGGCCAGGGTCACGGGCAGGCTCGGGAGCCGGTTCCCGGCAGCGGCCTGGGAGAGCGCCGTCACCGAATAGCCGGCCCGTGCGGACATCTCCCGGTAGGGGACGGAGCCGGCCGCGCGGCGCAGTGCGCGCAGCTCGCCGGCGAACCGGGCGGTCGGGCCGGCCTGTGGATCGAGCGCCTTCTCCGGCCTTCCCGCACCCGTGCCCATGCAGCTCCCCTCCCCAGGGATCAAGATCGTTTCCACCGTAGAAGGCCGAACCACCAGCCACAAGGGCCTCTTCGGCCACGAAAACAATTGTTCAGTCGCCCGGATGGAGGCTGCTGAACAATCCGCGAGCCGGTGGACTGCTGCCGTACCCCGGTCGCCGAGCGGCCCGGACGGCCCGCCCCGCCCACCCCTGCTTCTCCCCCTGGGGGCAGGCGGGGCACGGCCCGGACCGGGCCCCGGCGACCGGCATCACCCCAGTGCCACGCACCCACCGCACACACCGCGTACGTCACACACCCCTCGTACGCCCCGTGTGCCACACGACGAAGCGTGCCCGGCGGCTCCGGCCTCCGTGCCCGCCTTCCACAGGAGCAGAGTTGTTCATACGGACACAGACGCCTCGGCGCACCGCGGGGGCCCTCGCCCTCGCCACCGCCGTCGTCGCCCTCAGTACGGGTCTGACCGGCCCCGCAGGAGCGGCTTCCGCCGCCTCCCCCACGCGGAGCACCCCGGCCGCCGGCACCGCGGACACCCCCGTGACCGTCACCCTGATCACCGGTGACCGGGTGACCGTGAACGGCAGCGGCGCCATCGAGCGCTTCGAGCCCGGGAAGGGCCGCGAGCGCGTACCCGTCGAGATCGAGCGCGCCGACGGCCACACCCTGGTCCTGCCCGCCGACGCCCGGGCCCTGCTGGCCGCCGGCAAGCTGGACCGGCGCCTCTTCGACGTCACCACGCTCTCCGACCCGGCGCTGCGCGCCCTGCACCGCGGCGGACTCGGCCTGATCGTCCAGTACGAGGGCGCCGCCCCGGCGGCGCGCGCCGAACTGCGGTCCGCCGCGGACAGCGGGGCGGGGCGCTCACTCCGGACGGTCAACGCCGAGGCCGTCAAGGCCTCGGCCGCCGACGCCACGAAGGTCTGGGAGGCCCTGACGACGCCCGCGGCGCGCGGTCTGCGGGCCGCCGACGCCGGTATCGGCAAGGTCTGGCTGGACGGGGTGCGCAAGGCGAGCCTGGACAAGAGCACGAAGCAGATCGGCGCCGACCGGGCCTGGGCGGCCGGGTTCGACGGCACGGGCGTGAAGATCGCCGTGCTGGACACCGGTGTCAACAAGACCCACGAGGACTTGAAGAGCCAGGTCGTCGGGGAGAAGAACTTCTCCGACTCCCCCGACACGGTGGACCGCGTCGGCCACGGCACCCACGTGGCCTCCATCGCGGCCGGGACCGGGGCCGCGTCCGGCGGGGCGCTCAAGGGCGTCGCGCCCGGCGCCAAGGTGATCAGCGGCAAGGTCCTCGACGACCAGGGCTACGGCAGCGACTCCGCGGTCATCGCGGGCATGGAGTGGGCCGTCGCCGAGGGCGCGGACGTCGTCAACCTCAGCCTGGGGAGCCGGGACTTCCCCGGCGTCGACCCGGTCGAGGCCACCGTCGACCGGCTGTCGGCGGAGAAGGGGGTGCTCTTCGCCATCGCCGCGGGCAACGACGGCCCCGGCGGGTCCACCGTCGGCTCGCCCGGCAGCGCGGACGCCGCCCTGACCGTCGGCGCCGTCGACTCCAAGGACGTCCTCGCGGACTTCTCCAGCAGGGGCCCGCGCGTCGGCGACGGGGCGGTCAAGCCCGACCTCACCGCGCCCGGCGTCGGCATCACCGCCGCGGCCGCCCCGGGGAGCAAGCTCGACACCGATCCCGCGGCCCAGCACCCCGCCCCGGGATACCTGAAGCTCAACGGCACCTCCATGGCCACCCCGCACGTGGCCGGAGCGGCGGCGCTGCTCAAGCAGAAGAACCCCGGCTGGAGCGGGACCGAGCTCAAGGGCGCGCTGACCGCGTCCGCCAAGGACGGCGGGACCGGCGTCCAGCAGCAGGGCACCGGCCGCGTACAGGTGGACAAGGCCCTCACCCAAACGGTGATCACCGAGCAGTCGTCGGTGTCCCTCGGCACGGCCCAGTGGCCGCACGCCGACGACGTACCGCTCACCAAGAAGATCGCCTACCGCAACCTCGGCACCACCGACATCACCCTCGACCTCGCGGTGACCGGCACCGACTCCCACGGCAAGCCCGCCCCGGCAGGCTTCTTCGCGCTCGGCGCCGACAAGGTGACCGTGCCCGCCGGCGGCCGGACCGAGGTCGCCCTGACCGCCGACACCCGGCTCGGCAGCGTCGACGGAGCCTTCTCCGCCTACGTCACCGCCACCGGCGGCGGTCAGTCGGTGCGCACGGGCGCGGCGGCCGTCCGTGAGGCCGAGGCGTACGACGTCACCGTCACCACGGTCGACCGCGACGGCCTCCCCGCCCGCGAGTTCTCCCACTCCCTGTTCGGCATCGGGGGCGCCGCCGACGGCATATGGGAGGGCGTCAGCAACGAGACCGGCACCCGCACCCTGCGCCTGCCCAAGGGCACCTACGCCCTCCACGGCACCGTGTACCAGGACGGCTCGGACCTCACCAAGGGCGTCGACTGGCTGGTCCAGCCCCGGCTGGAGGTCGCCGGAACCACCACGGTCACGGTCGACGCGCGCACCGCGAAGCCGGTGGACATCACCGTCCCCGGTCTGGCCACGGCCGACTTCGCCCTCCCGTACTACCAGCAGACGGTCGGAGACGGCCACCTCGGCAACGGCTGGGTCCTGCCCAAGGGGTACACCGGGTTCCGCTCCGCCCACATCGGGCCGGACGTGACCGACGGCTCGCTCACGCAGAGCTGGCTGGCGACCTTCCTCAAGGACCCGGCCACCCAGTACAACGTCGCCCTCGGCGGCTCGACCAAGCGCCTCGCGACCGGCTACACCCGGCACGTGAAGGCGAACCAGCTGGCGAAGCTCTCCGCGGAGATGGGCGCGTCCGCCCCCGGCAAGTCCGGCTACGCCTACGCCGCCCCCACCCTGCCCGGCATGTCCCAGGGCGACTTCTTCGGGGCCGTCCAGCCCGCTCCGGCCACCCGGACGCTCTTCCTCTCCGCCCTCGACGGCGCGACCTGGCGCAGCGGGTTCTGGCAGCTCGGCGCCCCGAACGCGGACGGTGACCAGCGCGTCGAGGCCGATCAGGCCTCCCTGCAGCCGAAGCGCTACGCGGCGGGCTCCACCTACCGCGAGACCTTCAACACCGGGGTGTTCGGACCGGTCCTGGGCAAGGGCGTGGGTGTGTCCCGCAGCGCGCCCGACCCGGCGACGGGCAAGCAGACCCTCACCGGTGCGGTGCCCCTGTTCAGCGACGGCGCCGGCCACGCGGGCTCCTCGGCTCTCACCAAGACCGCCACCACCCTGTACCGCAACGGCGTCAAGGTCGCCGAGAACGAGGACCCGCTGAGCGGCTGGGAGCCCTTCACGGTCGACGGCGCCGACGCCGAATACCGGCTGACCACCTCCGTCGAGCGGTCCCCGGAGGTCTCCCCCGTCTCCACCCGCATCGACACGAGCTTCACCTTCCGCTCCGGCCAGGTCGCCGCCGACACCGCGCTCCCGGTCTCCACGGTGCGCTTCCTCGCCCCGCTCGACATCGCCTCCCGCGCCCCGGCGGGCAAGGTCACCCGGATCCCGGTGACCGTGCAGGGCTCGGCCTCCGGGAAGAACCTCAAGACCCTGACGGTCTCCGTGAGCGAGGACGGCGGCACGACCTGGAAGCGCGTCACCGTCACCGACGGCGCGTTCTCCGTCCAGAACCCCGCGAAGGACAAGGGGATCTCCTTCCGGGCCCAGGTCACCGACAAGCAGGGCAACGTATCCGAGGTCACGGTCGTCAACGCCTACCTGGGCAAGTGATCTCCCCTCGCTGAACCCGCCCCACCCGACTCGTCCCGCCCCGCCACGCCACGAACCGTGGCGGGGCGGGGCGGGCGCGTTCCCGCGTCATGGGCTCCGGCCAGGACCGGCCGCGCGAACGCCCGTCCCGCGTGCACCGCGCCGGGGGGCCGCTCCGTTTGCTAGCGCCTGATACCAGCGGCTAGCTAAGGTGGTGGGCATGGGAAAGCAGACGAACATCCGCCTGGACGAGGACGTCAGGGCCGCCGCGGAGGAGCGGGCCAAGCGCCGCGGACTGACCCTGCAGGGCTATGTGGCCGATCTGATCGAGCAGGACGTGAAGGAGTCGCGCGCCGCCTTCATGGCCGGCGCCTCGGCGTTCCTGGCCGCCTACGCGGACCGCTTCGACGCGGAGTTCGGCGAGGACCGGTACCCCGGCCTCCCGACGGGGCTCCCGGAGTCCGCGGAGTCCCCGGAGTCCGCGGAGACGGCGCCGAGGGACGCTGCGTGATCCTCCGGATCGACCTCGCCTGGATCCTGGCCGTGGCCCAGCAGATCCCCGGGGATCCCCAAGTCGTCGACTACGGAGTGCCGGTCGCCGCGGCAGCGCGGCACGCAGCAGAGGTCCTCGACCAGGACGTCTACCCCGAGCCGCACCACAAAGCGGCGGCCCTGCTGTGCGAGCTCGCCCGCAACCCCAGTCTGGAGCTGCGGAACCTGCTGTTCGCCGCCACGGTGACGGCCGCCTACCTGTCGGCCTGCGGCCTCCCCGTGAACCAGGGCCTGGACACCGTCCTCCCCCTGGCCCGCGCCGCACGCGACGGGCTTCCCGTGCGGGAGGTCGCCGCCCGGATCAAGACCTGGACCGGTTGATCCGCCGGGCCGCGTCACGGCCGTCCCTACGAGCCTGCGCGCGGATCCCGGCTCCGGTCCCCCACCGGGCCGGGTCCGCGCGGCCCTCAGAAGAGGCTCCGTACCAGGCTCCCGACGACGCGACCCGCAGCCGCTCCGAGCGCACCGGCCAGCGCATCGGTGAGGTGTCCGAGCCATGCGCGGAAGGACGCCTCGCCGGCCCGGCGGATCTCGACGAGGTCGCGGCTCTGCTGGACCAGGATCTCGACCAGCAGGGTGGCCACCCGGATGATCTCCTGCAGGGCGGCCTCCACCTCGGAGGCCTCGAAGCGGCGCCCGCAACTGCAATGGAACCGCGTCTCCCACACGCTCCAGGTCCCCCGGCAGGCCGCGCACCGCACCCGCGCCGAGGCCGGGTCCACGTCCAGCGCCGCGTCACCCCCGCCGCCGGCCGGGCAGTCCCGGTGCCTGCTGGCACTCCAGGCGCGGGAGCAGGCCGGGCAGGCGGGGAAGGGGAACTCCACCCACGTCATGCGCGTGCCCCCCACGGCCGGTCCCCGGGCGGAGGCACCTTGCGCGCCCTGCGGTACCCGTCGTGATAGGCGCCGACGAAGGTGTGGCCCGCGCGCCGCGCGATGGAGCCGACGTCGTCGAAGAACGCGTGGACCCGCGCCAGGGAGAGCCCCAGGGCCGCCGAGAGGCGCTGGGCCACACTGTCGACCCACAGGCGGAAGGAGACCTCCGAGAGCCGGACGATCTCGCGCCTGTTGTCCTCGTTCTCGGTCATGGCGGCCCATACGCGGTCGAGCAGTGCGTCGAAGTCGACCTCGCCGCCCGCCGGTTCCGTGTTCATCGGCCGCTCTCCTGTTCCACGCGCCGGGTGAACTCCAGGAACAGGGCCCGGTTCTCCACCAGTTCGCGCCACTTCGCCTCCGGCAGCGCCGCGAACGCCTCGGAGAGGCGGGTGCCGGGGGCCGCGGCGGGTGCCGCGGGTGCGGAGGGCGTGGGGGCCGCGGCGGGTCGGGGTACGGAGGCCTCGGCGGTGGCGGGTGCGACCGGCTCGGTGGCGGAAGCGGCGGCCGGTGCCGCTTTCCCGGTGTGTGCGGCCTGAGCGGCTTGCGCGGCCTGAGCGGCCTGAGCGGCCTGAGCGGCTTGCGCGGCTTGCGCGGCCTCGACGGCGGCCTGCGGCCGGACTTCGGCGAGCATCCGGGCCGAGGCGGCCTTCAGCAGTTTCCGGTCCACCTTGGCCGTGAAGTCCGCGAGGTCCATCCGCCGCTCCAGCACCCAGCGCCGTTCCTGCGGGACCGCCCGCATCATCTCCTTGAAGAGCGCCGTCAGGTTGTAGTGCTGGCGCGCCGAGTAGGTCACCGCCCCGCCGTGCCAGGCGGGCAGGATCCGGACGATCTTCTCGGTGAAGTCGGCGGCCCGTTCCCTGAGGGCCTCCAGCTGGCGCGCGGACGGCAGGTTGGCGCTCCGGTTCCAGTCGTGCGGATCGATCTCGTCGGCCTTGTTCAGGGCCAGTACGAGACGATCGGACAGGCCCGGGGCGCTCTGGCCGAGGAGGTCCGTCAGCGCCTGCTGGACCAGGTGGACGCTGCGGTCCTCGGCCGGGTGGACCCAGACGATCGCGTCGGCCGTCGGCAGGACCCGCAGGTAGAGGTCCATGTAGCGGCGGTAGTTGGCCACGTCGTCGCCGATGCCCGGCATGTCCACCACCTCCAGCATGCCGCGCCGGCCGCTGACCTCCTCGACCTGGATGGCGTAGGCGTGGTCGGTGGTCGCCCGGGTGTGCCCGACCGGCTGGCCGGCGTTGAAGAGGGCGTTGACGGTGGTCGACTTGCCGACGCCGGACTCCCCGATGAGGACCAGGCGGGGCGGGCGCTCCGCGTCGAGGGCAGCGTCGTACCCCCGTAGCAGCGCTTCCTGTTCGGCCGGCGTGAGGGCGTCGGACCGACCCGACGCCGCTTGCAGTTCCTTGCGGAACGTGTGGACGAGCCTCTTCACGGTGTCTCCCTGGTGAGGTGCGCCGGGTCGGATGCCGGGGCTCCTCCCCGGACCTTCGGCGCCCCTCGATGCTCGCGGCCCGGACCCCCTCCTGGCTGTCCCCATCGATGGGGACAGCGGCCGCCGGCGCGGCTCCCGTTCAGGCCGTACGGACCCGGGCCTCGACCCAGGTCGACTCCGCGGCGTCCTCCACGACGGCGCTGAGCCCGGCCACCGCCTCGCGCAGGGCGTCGGCCCGCCGCCGGTCCCCCGGCAGGACGACCAGGGCCGCGTCGACGGTGTCCGCCGAGGCCGTCACGCTGAGGACCAGTTCCGTGGGGGTGGGCCCGGTCCCCAGGGCGGTGGTCAGCAACAGGCGCAGCAGGGCGGGCGGGTGCGGGTCGTCCGCGTCCGACTGGATCGTGACGACGCAGCCCGCGGTGCGGGCCGCGCTCAGCAGGTCGCGTGCCGGGAGGTCGAGCACCCCGGGGATGTGGATCTCGTCGCGGACGGCGTACCCGAGCAGCCGGGCCGTGTCGCGGACCTCGGGATCCTGTGGCGAGCGCCGTCCGGTGGCGGTGGCGTCGAGGAAGGGCAGGACCTCCTCGCCCAGGTCGGCGAGGCGTCGGCGGTGCAGGGCCGCGCGGGCGTCGCGCACGGCTTCGCCGGCGAGGGCCGCGGCACGGTCCGCGTTGGCGCGCGTGGTCACCCCGCCGAGGCGGGCGACCGTGCGGCCGATCGCCAGGCCCATGAACACGCCGAGGGCCGGGGCGGACAGGGCGGGGAGGGTCAGGGCGACGGTCCCGCCGAAGGTGTCGGCGATCGGCGGGCCGGTGAACACGATGAGGACGAGGCCCGCCTGTTCGAGCGCCATGGCCGTCAGCGCCTCCCAGGCCGGCCGCACGATCACCAGGAGCGTCAGCAGCGGTGTCACCGCGCCGATGGGCCATGAGGTGTAGTCGGCGAGACCGGCCAGGGGCAGGACGAGGAAGCTCCCGAGCGCTCCCCCGACGGCGAACGCGCAGGCCGCCCAGGCGGCGCCGCGGCCGATCCCGTTCCGGGCCCGCAGCAGCAGGGCCACGGTCATCGCGGCCAGGACCGCGTACCAGGCCGTCACCCAGAGCGCGCCGGGGACGTGCCGGGTGTGGATCACCGCGATGACGCCCATGACGAGGAGGAAGGGCAGACAGACGGCGGCGAGCGGGCGCCTGACATCGCCGATGGCGGCGTTCATCTGCCGCACCTTCAGGGGGACCGGCCGGGCCGGTTTCGCCGCCGCTGCGCCGGCCCGTCCGGGGAGGTCCGGGGCCCGGCCGTGCTGCCGCTCCCCGCCTGCGGGGGCCGGCCATTCCAGGCGTACGGCCGTTCCGCGTCCCGGGGTGCTGAGGACCTCCGCGTGGCCGCCCACGGCTTCCATGCGCTGCATCATCGAGCGGCGGACTCCCACGGACGACTCCCTCAGCTCCTCCCGTACGAAGCCGGCGCCGTCGTCGGTGACGCACAGGACGAAACCCGTGCCGAGCTCGCGGGCCGTCAGGTCCACCCGTACGGTCCGGGCACGGGCGTGGTCGGCCACGTTGCGCAGGGCCTCCCGGGCCGCGCCGATCGCGGCCGTCGCCGCCTCGTACGGGACGGGGGCGAGGGCGTCGGCCACGATGCCCGCCCGGATCCCCGGCGGGGGCACGAGAGCGCGGACCAGGGCGGCCAGATCGGTGCGGCCCTCCTCGCCGCCCGGGGTCCGGGCCCCGGCGATCGCGGCCACGGCCCCGCGCGCCGCCTCCCGCACCCGGTCGGCCGCGATCCCCGGCTGGCTGATGGCGCGCAGGGCGGCGCTGACCTCGTCGTGCAGCATCCCCTGGAAGTCCCGGTGGGCTTCGCGTCGGGCGGCCGCCCGTGCGGCCTCGGCACGGGCCGCTGCCGCCGCGCGCTCGGAGCGGTCCGCGCCGTCTCCGGCGGCGCGCATGAGCGGGGCGAGGACGGTGGCGGCGACCGCGGTGGCCAGGGGCGGCCAGCTGCCCTCCGCGGCCGCCGCCGGGCCGTCGGCGGGCCAGCTGGTGCCCAGTTGGGCGCCGAGGGCGGCGAGGCAGGCCCCTCGTCCGACGGCCGGGGGCAGGAATCCGGTGGCGAGGAGCACCGCGGGCACGGTCAGCATGCAGCGCTGCCCGATCAGGACGTACGGCGATCCGCCGGCGAGGACGAGGACCGGGTGCGCGACGACGGCGAAGGCGACGGCCGCCAGGGCGTCGGTCCCGTTCAACCGGACCCGTGCGCCCCGGACCGCGAGGTGGAGGCACAGCGCGACGAAGGCGACCGCCACGGCCGTCACGCCGGGTGGCGGCCGGTCGCCCGAGAGTGGGATCGTCGCCCAGTTGACGGCGAACAGGACCGAGACGGCGGCCACGGACCGGGAGAGCCCGGCCTCGACCCCGTACCGGTAGGAATGCCCGGTCATCGGCCCGGGGCGGGGGGCCGCTCCGGGGTTCCGGGCCGCTCCGGGGTTTCCGGCCGCTCCGGGCCGATGTCGATGTGGCCGTCGGCAACGGCCCGCCAGACGATCTCGGTGTTCTGCCCGATGAGGCCGTCGCCGGCGTCGGTGTAGGCCTCGATGGCCCGCTTGCGGTGCGTACGGACGGTGTCCTCGGTGATGTGGAGGAGCTTCGCGATCTGCCCGTGCGGCAGGCCCCGCGCTATCAGTTCGAGCACGCGGTGCTGTTGCCGGGAGAGCCGGATGCCGCTGCGCGGGTCGTTGACGATCTGGTGGGCGAGCCGGCTGGACACGTACGCCTCTCCGGCGTGCGCGGCCCGGACGGCCTCGGCGAGCCTGGTCTGCGGGTCCTCCTTGAGGATCAGTCCCAGGGCGCCCGCGTCGAGCGCCCTGCGGATCAGGGCGGGCCGCTGCTCGGTGGTGTAGGCGAGCACGCGGGCGCCGGTGGCCCGGATCCGGCGCACGTTCTCGCCGATGTCGCTGTCGTCGCGCAGCCTCAGGTCGAGCAGGACGACGGAAGCGGTGGCCCCGTCCTCCTGGGCGAGGAGGGAGTCCACGTCCTCCGCGATCGCCACCAGGGCGATGTCGGGGGTGGTGTCGGCCAGGGAGGCGCGCAGCCCGGCCAGCACGATGGGATGGTCGTCGACCGCGGCCACCCTGATGGGGGTGGGCGGGTCCTGGGCGTGCGCATCCTGCGTGTGCAACGGATCCACGGTTCCCCCCACGGCGCGGCTCGTGCCGGAATCGTATGCTCCGTCGTCCCGGCCCGCGGTGCTTTCGTCCGTTCCGCCTCGTTCACGGCCGGGCCGGACCGTTAGGAAACGGCAGCAGGGCCCGGACCGCGCGTCGCGGTCCGGGCCCTGCCCCGTACGGTGCCGCCAGGCGGTGGCGGTGCGTCAGCTCTGTGCGGAGTCCTCGTCCGCCTGAGCGGCGCCCTCGGCTTCGCCGGCCTTCTCGCGCATCTTGCGCACGAGCTCCGCCTTCTGGTCGGCCGCACCCTGGCGGTCGAGGTTGCGGTGCGGACCGTTGTTCGCCCGCTCGGCACGGGACTGCCGCTTGCGCTGGCCGCCGCCCTGGCCGACGGGGTTGTTGATGTTCTTGCTCACGGTCACGGGTTCTCCAGGAAATGATGTGAAGTGATCTACGGCTGCATCGGTGAGGGACGGGCGGCGACGTCGACGGACGTCAGCAGAGGCCCATCACGCTCTCACTCGTAAATCGGCGTCTGGAAGAACATACAAAGACGTTACCCGGTCCCGTCGGCCCCGCGCACCACCACGGGGGCGGCATGAGACATCTCACGTGGGCCGCGCCGTGACCGGACGTCATCCGCGCCGGGCTACAGCGGGTCTCCGAGGGGTCCGAACTCCTCTTGGAGGTTCTCGGCCCAGTGGGCGGCGAAGTCCGGCTGTGTGCCGTCGGCGTCGGTGAACCCGTACTCCTCGTACAGGCCCCAGGTGGCCAGGGCCCGTCCGGTCTTGGCCATGATGCCGGGGTCGGCGGCCAGTGCGGCGACGGCCCGGCCGAGGTAGGCCGGGGTTTCGGAGTGGGCGAAGTTCGGGTCCTGGGCCGCGCCGTCGCGCCAGTTGGCCTCGGTGACGCCGAAGTGCTCCAGCAGGGCTTCCGAGCGCAGGAAGCCGGGCGTGAGGGACACGGCCGCGACGCCGTGGGGCTTGAGCTCGGCGGCCTGGGCGACGGCGAGGCGGATGACCGCGGACTTCGCCAGGTCGTAGAAGAAGGTGCCCCGGTAGCGGGCGGTGTTGCCGTCGGTGACCTCCACGACCAGGCCGCTCTTGCGGGCGACCATGAGGGGGAGGGCGAAGCGGCTGGTGATGACGTGGGTCTCCACCGCCTGCCGCAGCAGCCGCAGGCCGGTGTCCAGGTCCTGCTCCCACAAGGGGTGTTCCCAGTCGGTCAGCGGGTCTCCGCCCCATACGGAGTTCACCAGGATGTCGAGCCGTCCGTCCTGTTCGGCCGCGATCTTCTCGACGAGGGCCCGGACCTCTTCGGGACGGCTGTGGTCGGTCCGTGCGGGAATGCCCAGGCCGCCCGCCGCCGTGACCTGCGCGGCGGTCTGCTCGATGGTTTCCGGCCGGTCCAGGTCGGAGCGTGCACCCGTACTGCTGCGGCCGGTGACGTACACCGTGGCGCCGGCGGCGCCGAGTTCGACGGCTATGCCCCTGCCACCGCCCCGGGTACCGCCGGCCACCAGGGCCACCTTTCCGGCGAGCGGGAGTGCGTCGGTCGTCATGATTCCTCCAGGTGGTGGGAGCCGGGCGGCGGAAGGTGCGGGGACAGTGCGTCGGCGAGTTCCTGCCGGAGCCGCGCTTCGAGGGTGCCTTCGCGTTCGAGTGCCCAGGTCAGGCCCGCGCCCGCGATGACCACCTGCACGGTGCGGGCCAGCGCCGCGGGATCGGTTCCGGAGCGGAGCTCGCCCGTGCCGGCCGCCTCCGTCAGGAGGTCCTCGATGGTGCGCCGGTGCGTGCGGTGGATGGCGAGGGCTCGCTCGTAGAGCTGCGGATCGGCGAGATCCATGCACAGGAACGCCAGGTGATGGGCGAAGGCCTCCGGTGTGGCCATCACGGCCGCCGACTCCACCGTCAGGGCCGCCAGGGCGGCGAGCGCCGAGTCGTGCGACGCGCGCACGCGCCCGGCCGTCTCGTGCGCGTCCTTCTCGGACTGGTCCGCGAGCGCCAGGAGCAGGCCGCGCTTGGAACCGAATCGCTGCACCAGGGTGCCCGGCACCAGCCCGACCTCGTGCGCCACGGCGGCCAGGGTCAGACCCGCCGGACCCAGCCGGCCCATGACCCGCGCCGCCGCGCGCAGGATCACCGCGTCCTCGATCCCCCGGGGTCGTGCCATCACCGCCACCTCTCATTAATAAATGCTCGTGCATTTATTAAAACAGGGAAGTCCTTCGAGCGGAAGGGCCCGCCCGGGAGGGCGGGTCCGGACAGCGGGAACGAACGGCCGCGCGGGGTGCTCCCCGGTCAGCGCCGGCCTGCGGCGAGGACGACGAGGAACTGGCCGCCGCCGGCCTGGACGTCGGCGGTCACCGGCGTCCCGGGGACCAGTCGGGAGAAGCGGTCCACCAGCCAGTCCGCCGCCTTCTGGGCGTCCTTCTTCGTCGGACAGCGGCCCACCATCTCGCGTCCCCCCTTGCGCTCCAGCCGTTCGGCGACGGCGATCAGCGGCGCGGGTTCGACCACGTACAGGCGCTCGGGCCAGGCGATGACCGCCTTGACCGCGCCCTTGCGGGTGTTGCACCCGCGGTGCGCGAGCCGCTCGGCGACCTTCGCCTTCCGGTCGGCGGTCCGGCTGTCGACACTGGGACCCCGCGGGTCGTTGACCGACTCGTCGGGATCGACCGGCTCGTCGCAGACCCAGCACCGCCAGCCGTCACGCTCGGCCACATCATCAAGAAGACTCATCCGAGCAACGTACCTGCCCGGCCGCCGGCCCGCGTACCAGGGCACCGGCCGGGGCGCGACCCCAGCGGAGGGTGTTACGAGGCCCGGCCCGGCGGCGGCGCCATCGCCCATCGGATCGACCGGGTCAGGGCCCGGCCGGACAGCCGTACGCAGCTGTCCACCGGGGCGGTCGCACGGTGCAGGCCGAGCATGCCCGATGCCCACGGGGGCAGCAGGGCCGTCGCGTTCGCGGCGAGCAGTGCGTACGGAGCCCTGGCCGGCCAGGGCAGGGGCGGATGGCGCAGGAGGAAGCGCGCCGCTTCGAGTGCCTCGGGCGTGGCCTCCAACTCCGGCCGGTACGCGGCCAGAAGGTCCAGGAGCGCGGACCGGTCGCGGGGCGGGTCCACCACGCCGAGGGCCGTGGCCACCCGTGCGGCGTCCGCGACGTAGGCGTCGTATCCGGCCGCGTCCAACGGGTGCGCGCCGAAACGCTCGTGGGCGCGCAGGAAACTGTCGACCTCCGCCGCGTGCACCCAGCCCAGCAGGTGCGGATCGGCGGCGCGGTAGGGCTTCCCCGCCGCCGTGGTGCCGCGCACCCGCTCGTGGACCGCCCGGACGCCGTCGACGGCGAGCTGCGCGTCCTGCGCCGTGCCGTAGGTGGTGACGGCGAGGAAGGTGCTGGTGCGCTGGAGCCTGCCCCACGGGTCGCCGCGGAAGCCGGAGTGCGCCGCCACGGCGGTCATGGCCAGGGGGTGCAGGGACTGCAGCAGGAGGGCGCTGAGGCCTCCGATGAACATCGAGGCGTCGCCGTGGACCGTGCGGATGGGGCGGTCGGGGCCGAACCAGCGAGGTCCCGGTGTGGTGTGGATGCGTACGCGGTTGGCGGGGCCCGATGGTCCCGCCACGCGGCTGAACAGCGTCGAGCCGAGCCGTTCCCGTAGGTTCCGGTTGCCGGCAGAGGGCTTGTCCATGGTGGTGTCCTGCCCGCCCGGGGCCCGGTTCAATGCTTCGGCCGGGTCCCGGCGGTGCGTCTCGGAGGGCGGGGTCAGTGCGGTACGTCCCTGTCGGTGGCGCGGCTGAGCACGCCGGGCCACCATGCGGCCGGGCCGATGTCCCGGACGAGGGCCGGTACGAGGAGCGACCGGACGAGGAGGGTGTCGAGGAGGACGCCGAAGGCCACGATGAAGGCGATCTGGAGCATGAACGCCAGCGGGATGACCCCGAGCGCGGCGAAGGTGGCGGCGAGGACCACACCCGCGGAGGTGATCACGCCGCCGGTGGCGACCAGCCCTCTCAGCACTCCCTGGCGGGTGCCGTGCAGAAGGGATTCCTCTCGGACGCGGGTCATCAGGAAGATGTTGTAGTCGACGCCGAGCGCCACGAGGAAGACGAACCCGTAGAGCGGTACGGAGGAGTCGGTCCCGCTGAACCCGAGGATCTGCTGGAACACCACCGCGGAGATGCCCAGGGTCGCGACGAAGCTGAGGGCGACGGTGGCGACCAGGAGGACCGGCATGAGGACCGAGCGCAGCAGCCCGACGAGGATGACCAGGATGATCACCAGGACGACGGGGATGATGAGCATGCGGTCCTGCTCGGCGGTGCGCTGGGTGTCGTACTGCTGCGCGCTGTAGCCGCCGACGACGGCGTTCGCGTCCGGTACGGCGTGGACCGCCTCGCGCAGTCGTACGACGGTCTGCTGCGCCGCCGTGCTGTCCGAGGGCGCCGCGAGCGTGGCGTCGAGGCGGACCCGCCCGCCGGCCACGAGCGGTGCGCCGCCCGGCGGACCCGGTGCGGTGAAGGGCGTGACGGCGGCGACGCCTTCGGTGCGCTCGGCCGCCCGCACGACCTGGTCGAGCCGGCCGGCGTCCGCGATCACCACGGCCGGGTTGCCCGATCCGCCGGGGAAGTGCGCGCTCAGGGTCTGCTGGGCGGCGACCGACGGGGCGTCGTGCACGAAGATCTCGTCCAGCGGCACTCCCCTGGCGTTGAGCGTGGGGGCGAAGGCCGCGCAGGCCAGGAGGGCGGCGAGGCTGAGGGCCCAGACCTTGCGCGGGGCGCGGTCCACCAGCGCGGCCACGCTCTTCCAGATTCCGTGGCCGGCGCCGTCCTCGGCGGTGCGGCCGATCCTGGCGGGCCAGTAGGCGGCGCGGCCGAGCAGGACGAGGACGGCGGGCAGGAAGGTCAGGGTGCTCAGCACCGCGCACACGATGCCGATCGCCCCCACCGGGCCCAGGGCGCGGTTGTTGGTGAGGTCGCTCAGCAGCAGGGCGAGCAGGCCGAGGGCGACGGTGCCCGCGCTCGCCGTGATCGGTCCGGCCGACCGCCGCAGGGCGGCCCGTACGGCGGCGAACCGGTCGTCGGGGCCGGCCTGGAGCTCCTCGCGGAAGCGCGCCGTGAGCAGGAGGGCGTAGTCGGTGGCCGCGCCGATCACGAGGATCGAGAGGATGCCCTGCACCTGCCCGTCAACGCGGACGATGCCGTGGTCGGCCAGCACGTAGACGATCGCGCAGGCGAGTCCCAGGGCGAACACGGCCCCGATGATGATCACCAGGGGGAGCAGCAGGCTGCGGTAGACCAGCAGGAGGATCAGCAGGACGGCGGTCAGGGCGACGGCCAGCAGCAGTCCGTCGATTCCGGCGAAGGCGTCGGCGAGATCGGCCTGGCTCGCGGCGGGTCCGGCCAGCTGGGCGACGGTGCCCGGGACCTTCGCCGCGGCGGCCTCGATCTCCTCCAGGGTGCGGGGCAGCTCCTCCCCCAGGTCGGGTGGGAGCTGTACGACGCCCTGCAGGGCCCGGCCGTCGGCGGAGAGGACGGCGGGGGAAGCCGGGGCGGACGAAGCCGGGGCGGAGGAGCCCGCAGGCAGGCCGGCGCCGCTCAGGCCGGCCAGGACCCGTGTGGCGTCCTCCTGCTGCTGGGGCCCCACCTGCGCGCCCGGCGTCTTCGCCGTCCACACGACGATCACGGGCAGGGTCTCCTCCTGCCGGAAGGCCTTCTTCGCCTCGGCGGCCCGGGTGGACTCGGCGCTGCGCGGCAGGAAGGCGCTCTGGTCGTTGGTGGCCACCTCGCCGAGCTTCCCCGCGTAGGGGCCCAAGCCGCCGCCGATGAGCAGCCAGGCCACGAGCAGGACGACCGGGATCAGCCATCGGGTGAAGCGTGGTGGGGCGGACATGTCACTCCTGGGTATCCGTCGGTTTCTGTCGGTCCCTGTCGATCTCTCTCGACAGTTAACAATCTCAATGATCAAGATAGATTAGACCACCGGCGGTACGTAGGCCAGATGGGCACTGGCCCTGGCACTGGCCGTTGGCCGACGCTGTTCGCCCGTACCCGGTCTTCGCCCGGAAGGGCCGGTCCGGATGCGGACCGGCCGGGGATTCAGCGCCCCGGCGCTCGCAGGTCGCCGAGTTCCTCGTTCATGGCGGCGAGGAACCGCAGGGCGACCGCGAGTTCCTCCTCGCTGAAGCGCTGCCGGGCGCTGTCGGTGGCCTCGGCCAGGGGCTTGAACGACGAGCGCGCCGCCGCCCTGCCCTGGTCCGCGTAGCGGATGTGGATGACCCGGCGGTCCTCGCTCTCCCGCGAGCGGGTGACGTGCCCGGCGCGCTCCAGCCGGTCGAGGCAGGCCGTGACGGCGCCCGAGGTGAGACCGAGATGCTCGCGCAGCCGTCCCGGGGTGAGGGGCTCGGCGCTGTCCAGGATGACGGACAGGGCCTGCACGTCCGTGGGGTGCAGGCCTTGTCCGTGCGCGAATCCGTGGACCAGCCGGTTGATCTCGCCGTTCAGCCGCCTCAGTTGCACGGCGAACGCATGGAGGCCCACCTCCCCGTTCCCTTCCGGGACGCCTCCGCTGGAATTCCGCACATTCGTATGGGCCACCGGGTCAGCGTATAGAAGGCGGGCGGCTGGACCGCGGGCCGCGCGGCGGTGCGGCCCGGCGGCGTCCGCGCGGGCGGGTCCGGCTCACAGGCCGGTGAGGGCGCGGGCGCTGAGGCCGATGCCGACCAGGAGGACGAGCGCCGAGGTGGCGGCTGGTCCGATGCGGCCGAGCGCCCTCAGCCGCGTGGAGGCCCGTCCGGCGGTGCGGGCGGTGATGCGGTCGCGCAGCCGTACGAGGAGGAGGCCGGCCAGGGTGAGCGTGGCGGCCATGCCGAGCCCGTAGCCGATGACCAGGAGGATCCCGAAGGCGGTCCGGCCGAGGGCCACGGCGCCGAGGAGGACGACCAGCGCCGAGGGACTGGGGACGAGGCCGCCCGCGATACCGACGGCGATGAGCGACCGCCGCCTTCGGCCTGCCGGCGCTGGGGTGTGGGCGTGCTGGTGGGCGTACGGGAGTCCGGTGGCGGGTTTGGTCAGGACGACGGTGGTGCCGGGGGCGGGGGTCGTCGTGGTGTCGGGCGCGCGGCGTGAGGACGGCAGGCTGGTCGGCGCCTCATGAGCATGGGCGGGGACTTCGTCGTGCGGGTGGCCGTGGGTGTGGCCCGCTTCGTGGACGTGCGCGTGGTCGGGCGTGTGGTCGTGGTCGTGGTCGTGCGCAGGGTGGTGGGTGTGCGTGTGATCGTGCGCGTGGTCGCCGTGGTGGTGATGGCCGTAGCCGTGGTCGTGGCTGTGGCCGTGCTGGAGGGGGTGACCGCGGAGGGCCGAGTGCAGGAGCCGCAGGCCGATGGCGGTGACGAGGAGGCCGCTGGCCAGGCCCAGCCAGGCGAGGACGGTTTCACCGGCGAGGTGGGTGGCGAGCGGGAGGGCGAGGCCGAGGGCGAGCACGCCCGCGGTGTGGGTGAGGGTGACGGTGGCGCCGACGGTGACGGCGTCGCGCGGGGTTCCGCGGCGGCCCGCCAGGCAGGCGGCCATGATCGTCTTGCCGTGGCCGGGCATGGCGGCGTGGGAGGCCCCCAGGACCACGGCGAGGAGCAGGGCGAGGAGGCCGACGGGCACGGTCAGTTCGCGGCTGCCGACTAGGGTGTCGAAGAGGGCGGTGACCTTGTTCAGCAGGGCGGTGACGGGGCCCGCGCCGGGCAGCCCGGGCGGCACGATCCGGGCCGCGGGGCCGGGGCCCGGTGCGGTCCGCAGGTCGGCGGTGTGCTGGTCGAGCGGGTCGGCGAGCGGATCCTGCGGATAGTGGCGCAGGTGGTCGGTGGTGGATGCCGCCGGGACGGTGGAGGTGGTGAGGGTGAGGCCCTCGCCCCGGGCGGTGATCTCGTGCCATCCGATGCGCCGGGTGTCGTAGTGCGTGACCACGTGGACCCCGGACGGCGAGGTGAGGCGCGCGTCGGCGGTGAGCCCGCAGGTGAGGCGACTGGTCTGGAGTCCGGCCTCGCCCGTGTGGAAGGTCAGCCGGTCCGTGCTCTGCTTCCACGAGAGGCGCACGCCGCCCACGTCCGCGGCGAGTTGCCCGGCCAGCGCGGTGCATGCCGTGACCGCGTACGCGTCCTGCTCGTCGGGAGTGAGGGATCCGTTGTGGTCCCGGTCGATGAGGGGGCGCTCCTGCGCGGCGGCGATCTCGGCGCGGTCGACCACGATCTCGGCCCCGACCGCGTCGGGGCGCAGGGTGAGGCTGGTCGCGTAGTTGACGGTGAAGTTGCCGAGCGGGTGCGCGCCGGCGGGGTGCGCGGAGGCGAGGAGCGCGAGCGGGGCGAGGAGGGCTGCCGCGAGCGGGGCGGCGGTCGGGCGCCGGCGGAGGGTGGGGTTCATGGGGTGTCGTCGATTCGCCGGAGGGCGTCGCGCGCCGCGGGGGCGTGGAGCGGGTGGAAGGAGGGGGCGATGGCCAGTGCCTGCCGGAGGTCCCGGCGGGCGGCCACCGGGTCGCCGAGGGCCTGGTGGATGACCCCGCGGTGGGAGCGGAAGAGCGCGCTGCGCGTGCCGAGCGCGAGGGCTCCGTCGGACTGGCCGAGGGCCTCCCGGTCGCGGCCGGCCCGGTGCAGGGCCCAGGCGTAGGCGTCGTGGACGGCGATGAACGGCCGCTCGCGCAGGGCGGCTTCGGCCATCGTGACGGCTCGGCCGGGGTCGCCGTGGTCGGCTTCGAAGAGGATCGCGTCGGTGTCGGCGGGTGCTCCGCCTGCCTGGCGGAGCGTTTCCTGGGCGCGCAGCACCGCGTACGGAGCCTCGGACCGGTCGGGGTGGCCGAGAGCCTGCTGGAGTTCGCCGAGTCCCAGGAGGTACTGGGGCAGTGGGGCCGTCTCGATGGCCGCGGTGTAGTCGGCGACCGCCCGGCCGGACTGCCCGAGGGCCGCGTGGGCTTTGGCGCGGGCTTCCAGCAGGCCCGCGTCGTGGGGCGCGATGGCCAGCCCTGCCTCCGCCCGGCGCAGCCCGGTGGCGGAGTCGCCGTTCTCCAGGGCGAGGGAGGACAGGTGGGTGAGGGCGAAGGCACGCTCGCCCGGGGTGCCGGCCGCCCGCAGAGCGCGCTCCATCAAGGCCGTCGCTTCGGCGGTGTCACCACGGAGTTCGAAGGTGTAGGAGGCACGGGCCAGGGAGGCGCTGTCCGGTCGCAGGTCGGCCATCCGCTGGACCGCCTCCTCCGCTTCCTCGTACCGACCGAGCTGGGTCTGCGCATCGGCGAGCACCCCGTAGGGGGCGGGGGTGGCGGGGCTGGTCGCGATCGCCGTCTCGGCCCAGGTGAGGGCTTCGCGGAACCGGTGGCGGGCTGCCGCGAGGGCTCCCATGCCGATCTCGGCGTGCAGGTTCTCCGCCGGCTGGAGCCGCAGGGAGTGGCGCAGGGCCTTCTCCGCCTGGGCGTACGCGCCCTGGTCGGCGGTGGTGCGGGCCTGCTCGACCAGCGCCAGGCCGAGGTCCGCCCAGCTGACCGGATCCTTCGGCAGGCGTACGACGCGTTCGCGCAGCGCCGCGATCCCCCGCGCCGGGCCGGAGGCGGGTGATGCCGTGGCGGCGGAGTCGGGCCCGCCCGTGCCGGACGGGGCGAGGCCGATCGCACCGACGGTGAACATGACCACGCCCAGCGCGAGGGTGATCGCGGTGGTGCGCAGATGCCTGCGGCCACGGCCTCGGCCGTTCCAGCTGCTCCTGCTGCTCCTGCTGCTCCTGCTGTTCGCGCTGTTGGTGCCGTTCGCGGGAGCGGGTTCGTCTTCGGGCCGTTGCACGGGATCCTCCCCGGGGAAGTGCGGCAGTGCGGGTTCCGGGCGGGAACCGGAGGACCGGAGGACCGGCCTCGGCCCCCGCCCGGATGCGCGTCGGATCAGCTGGTCTTGCGGCCGCGGCGCAGGCGGTAACCGCCCGCACCGAGGAGCAGCGCGCCGAATCCGCCCAGGGCCGCGGCCTTCGAGTCCCCGGACCTCTGCATCCCGGTCGGGCCGCTGTTGACGGACTTGGTGTGCGGGAGCGCCAGGTACGGGAACGAGGTGCCGAACGGCACGTCGTTGGCGTTGACCTTGTCGCCGTCGGCCAGGGCGGGGACGAGCTGCCCCGTCTGGGCGGCGCCTTCCACCGCCTGGAGGGAGATGTCGATGACGTCGTCCGTCAGCCGCCGGCCGTTGGGGAAGCCCGCCAGGTCACCGGCGAGGACTCCGTAGCGCTTGGGGTTGGCCGTGGGCGGCACGGCCATGTTCAGGCGCAGCTCCTCCGCGGGCACGATGTCACGGCGCTTCGCGTCCTTGTTGAGGCTGTGGGCGTTGAGATCGGCCTGGATCGGGCCGCACGCCTTGCAGATGCCCGTCAGGTAGATCTCGAAGAGGTCCCTGCGCGGAGCGGCCGGGGCCGGGACTCCGTAGACCTGCTGGATCAGCTTGGGCAGGATCGGGTCGAGGACCTTGTCGACGACCGGCTGGACCGTGCGGTCCTGGTCGGGGTTGAGCGTGTTGAAGGCGTCCTTGTACTTCAGCGGGACGACGACCTCGTTGACCAGCGGGTTGCCCAGGCGGGAGACCTGCTTCCACTTGTCGGCGTGCTTGTCGCGGGAGTCGGAGACCTGCACGCCCTGGCGGTCGGTGGTCGACCACACGCCGATGACCGGGTTGCGGCCGGGGTCGCCCTTCAGCGCGAGCGTCTTCTTGGGGATCTGCAGGGCGACGGAGTTGACGTTGTAGCCGGCGAGGGTGTCCTGGCCGCGCTCGGACAGGTTGCCGCCGTAGAGGAGGTCGAAGACCCGCAGGTCCGCGAAGAACGGGTCCTCGGCCTGGCCCGCGAAGGTCTTGCCGCCGCCGGGGACGGTACGGATGGCCTGGTTGCGCAGCGCGGCGTAGTTCGGCATCGACGCCGGGCCCACGCGGGACGGGGCCGCGGGCACGTTCGAGAGCAGGACCTTGCTCTCGTTGCCGTGGGAGACCACGAGGTCGTAGACCTGGCGGAAGTTGAGGTCCGGGTCGTCCAGCGAGGTGACCGGGCCGGTGTTGTAGAGGAACTGGTTCGCGGCGTCGCGGTAGCTGTTGCGGAAGCGCCAGGTGTAGGTGATGTCGGAGACGCCGTCACCCGTGTTGTCGATCTTGATGTTGTACCGCAGGTCCTCACCGAACGCGTAGAAGTTCGGGCCGCCGTTGGGCTCCTCGAACGGGATCCAGTTCGCGAGGAACGTCACCGAGTCGGACTTGTCGCCGCTGGTGTAGGCGTACACGTCGGTGTTGTCCGCCCGCGGGTCGCCCGCGATCAGCGGGGCCTCGCGGTGGCTGGACGCGGCGCTGACCCCCGGGGCCAGCGTGAGGACGGCGAGGCCGGTCGCCAGCGCGCCGGCGCCCAGGACGAGCAGGGACTGGTCGAGCACGCGCCGCGAACGGGGCCGTGCGGAAGGGGACTTCAAGGGTGTTCCTCTCGACTGCGCACCCTGGCCACCGCACACACCGGCACGGCCGGACAGGGACATTCAGGTGGGGTTGGCCACTCGGTCGGACAGGCAGCGCGGCGCGCGGGGGCATCTGCGAGGGGCACTCGCCTTGCCGCCACGGCGCCGCGTGCGGGCCGGCGGGCACCGGTACCGGTGCCCGCACTTGCCTCTTCGCCGGGGTACCGCAGGCGGATTGGCCTGCGCAGGCCCGTTCCCTCGAAGGGCTGGCCCCGCTAGTGCATCCGGCCTACCGGTACAGCCCTGCCCGCGCCGGAGCGCACCGCCGCCCTATCGCTGTCCGCGCCGCGGCCGACTGCCGGGCCGGACGGTGAAGCGCACCTCCGCCGCGAGCGGGCACGGGGCAAGGAAGGCCCGGGCCTCGGGCAGTGCCGCCGTGGACAGGACGGTCAGCAGCTCGCGGGGCGCCGCGGAGTCCTCCAGGACCACACGGATCCGCAGGTGCGCCCCGTCCGCCGTTCCGCGCAGCACCGTACGGACGGAGCGCACTCCGGGCAGGGACCGGAGCCGGGAGCTGACCGCGGCCGTGAGGGCCCTGGTCTCCAGCACGGTGCCGGGTGAGGGCAGCGGCAGTCGGCGGAGGGCTCCCCGACGCCCTTGCAGGAGGAGCAGCCCGCCCGCCGCCACGGCGAGCAGGATCAGGACCGCGATGCCTGCCGCGCCGGCGAGAGGGCGGCCGCCGCTCCAGGTCTCCCCCGCGTGCGCGGGAACCCACCTGTCGGTCCCGGCGAAGGCCGTCCACCGCCCGGGCAGCCGGTCCTCGGCCGGGGTGTTCCGGATCAGCAGGGGGACGGCGATCGCGAGGAGCAGGGCTCCAGGGGTGAACAGGACGAGCCGGTTGACGAGGCCACGGGTGCGGTCCACGGGTGTCACCCCTCCTCTTCGGTTGCTGTCGCGGGCAGACGCCGGGCTCTCGTGCGGTCCCGGTCCGGACCCGGTCCCTGGTCCTGATTCAGGTCCCGGTCCAGACCCGGTTGCTGATCCCGGTCCCGGTCCGGACCCGGTTGCTGATCCTGGGCCCGGTCCGGACCCGGTTGCTGATCCTGGGCCCGGTCCGGACCCGGTTGCTGATCCTGGGCCCGGTCCAGACCCTGATCCCGGTCCTGACCCGGTTGCCGGTCCCAGTCCCGGTCCAGACCCGCTTGCTGATCCCGGTCCCGGTCCCGGTCCCGGACGCGGACGCTGGTCCGCAGTGGGGCCGCCAGGTCCAGGTCCCTAGCGGCAGCCGTCACCGCCTGGGTGACCGCTTCGCGTTCGCGGAGCTTCGCCTCGCCGGCGCAGGCGAGTTCGGCGCGTACGGTCAGCCGCCTTCGGCTCACCCGTACGCGCGCCCGCGTGAGGCCGGGCAGCCGGGCGGTGAGCCCGGCGTGGATCAGCCGGGCGGCCGACCGGCGGCTGATCACGGCCCTCGCAGCAGGGCCGGGGGCGACCAGTACGAGGTCCCGGCGGCGCCCCGGTGTGAGTGCCAGGGTGATCAGCCACAGCCCTGCCAGGGCGAGTACCGCCGCGGCCCAGGGCGACGTTTCGGCCGGGCCGTGGCCGGTGAGCCAGCCGGTCAGTTGCCTGCGCCAGGTGCCTCCCCCCGTGCCCTGCCCCTGCGCGACGGCCGCGTCCCACAGGAGGGACCCGGCGCCGGCCAGGACCAGGGCCGCCACACCGGCCACGGGGAGACGTCGCCCCGACCAGGGGCGCCCGGGCGCCTTGCCAGCCGACCGGTCAGGTGCCGGGCCCGGTGCCCGGTCAGGTGCCGGGCCGCGAGCCACGCCCGGCCCGGCATCAGACCCCGCATCAGACCCCGCATCGGGCCCGCCATCGGCTTCGCCATCGGTCGGGCCCGTCGGCGGGGCGGCCGTCGCGGTCAGCTTCCGGATCCGGATGCGGGCGACCGGCACGCTCATGCCCGTCAACAGGGACGTGCGGGCGGCCAGATGCTCCTGCACGGCCCGCGCGGCGTCGCCGGCCGAGCCGCGGTAGGCCAGCGCGATGTCCACGCGCACCTGCGCCGACCGTCCCCGCACGGTTGCCGCGCCGCCGGTGACGCTGCCGCCGTGGTCGGCGGCGGCTTCCCGGGCGGCCTGCTCCGCGATCCTGCGGACCACCCGGTCCGCGATCGTGGTCGTGCCCCGCCGACGGGCCGTCACCTCCTGCCCCGGTCGCGGGAGACGAGGAGCTCGCGCAGGTCGCCGCCCCCGTCCAGGTACCGGCCGGCCGCGAAGCCGAGCGCCCCGAGTGCGGAGACCAGGGCGAAGGCCCCGAAGCCTCCGAACCATCCGGCGAACGCCAGCGCCATGCCCACCAAGAGCCCCAGCACGTCCTTGCCCATCGCTGCACCTCTCAAGAGATCGAACGGAAAGCGGCGGTCGGCTCGCCGTTCACGCCACGCGCGCATCCGCCGGCACCGCGGGTTCGTCCTCGTCGGGGAGGTGGACGTCATTGACGGCCACGTTCACTTCGACGACCTCCAACCCGGTGATCCGCTCCACCGCCGCGATCACGTTCTCCCGCACGTCGCGGGCGACGTCGGTGATCGGGACCCCGTACTCCACGACGAGCTCGACGTCGATGGCCGCCTGGCGCTCGCCGACCTCCACCTTGACCCCCCGGCCCACGTGGGGGCGCCCGCCGGGCACCCGGTCGCGGACCGCGCCCAGCGTCCGGGACAGACCGCCGCCCATGTCGTGGACACCGGGGATCTCGCGGGCCGCCATACCGGCGATCTTCACCACGACCACGTCCGCGATGGACGTCTTGCCGCGCGTGGGGGCCGGCTCGGACGCACCGCTCCGTCCGCTGCTCACCGTCGTCGCGGTCCCGTTCTCACGGGCGCTCGTGGCCGGGACCTGCTCCTGGATGGTCATCCTGGCTCCTTCGAAAATCCTCGTCGGCTTCGTCGCCGAAACGCTCTTGCTCACGTTCGACACCCGACGGGGCAGTCCCGTTACGCATCCGCTGCGAATCAGCCGGTCGGAAAGTTTTCCGGCCCCTGCCGTAACGAAGCGGGCGGTCGGGTGTCCAACGAGGTGAACGTGAAAGGAGCCGGCGGGTGGCTGCTGAGCAGGACCAGGCCCCACCGGGCCGACGAACGGCCGAACGGTCCGATGACGCCCTGCTCGCCGTGCGGGCGGCGGAAGGGGACGAGGAGGCCTTCGAGGTGCTGGTGCGCAGGTACGGGCCGGCCATGCTCCGGCTGGCGGCAGGCCTCCTCGGCAGTGCCGCGGAGGCCGAGGACACGGTCCAGGAGGCCTTCGTCAGCGTGTGGCGCAAACTGCCCGAGTTCCGGGGTGACGCGGCGTTCGGGACCTGGCTGCACCGCATCGTGACCAACCGGTGCCTGAACGCGCTGCGGGCCCGGCGCCCGGTCACCGACATCGACGAACTCCCGGAGCGGGCCGCGCCCGAGCACCAGAGCTCCCCGGAACGGGCGGCCGAATCCCAAGCCGCCGTCCACGCACTTGGCAAGGCACTGGCCGCCCTCTCCCCGGAGCAGCGTGCGTGCTGGGTCCTGCGGGAGATCGAGGCCGTTCCGTACGAGACGATCGCGCAGACCGTCGGCATCAGCCAGGAAGCCGTACGGGCCAGGGTGTTCAGAGCACGGCGCTGTCTGACGGAGGCGATGGGCACATGGCGATGAACCGACCGTACGAGCAACCGGACGGCGCCCCCGCAGCCGGCCGTGCCGAGGACGAGGACAGCGGCGCCCTCCTGCCCTGCGGCCGCGACCTGGCGGCCCTGTGGGACGGGGAGCAGGCGGACCGAGATCCGCAGGCCTCCCCCGCTGCCGGCCCCCACCCGGCCGACTGCCCGCACTGTGCCGCGGCGCGCGAGGACCTCGCCCGGCTGCGCGACGGCGTCCGCCGCGACGCCCGGGAGACCGCGACCGACTGGGAGGCGGCCGCGGCACGGCTGACCGCCGGAATCATGGACGTCGTACGCCTCGAACGGCGCCCGGGACGAACCCTCGCGCTGGGCGAGATGGACGAGGACGCCTGGATCTACGAGGCCGTCGCCGCCCGCGCCTTCCGGTCCGCGGCCGAGCTCGTGCCCGGCATCAGGGCGGGCAGCTGCCTCATCAGCCCCGAACCGGCCCCGTCCGCGGGAGCGCGGACCCCGGCCCGGGTTCGGATCGAGGTGACGGCCGCGATGCACCTCGACCTGCAAGGGGCCGCGGAGCGGATCCGCCGGTGCATCGCACGGGCTGCCGCTCAGGATCTGGGCCTGCGGATCACAGCCGTGGAGGTCGCCGTCACCGACCTCCACACCGAAGACCCCGAAGATGATGCCCCTGAAGAGCCCGACGACCCTCAAGCCACCGGCGAGGACACGCGATGACCACGACAGCAGACGGGCTGCCCACCCCGGAGGCGATCGGCGCCGCCGTACTGGGCGTCGAGGGCGTAGCGTTCCTCCGGCCCGCCCTGACCGACCTGCTGCGCTCCGCCGTCACCGGCGTCCCCCTCGGGACGTGCCGCCGCCCACCGGGTGCCCCGCCCCCTCGCGCGGCCGGGGTTCGCCTCACCCGGAGCGCGCGCACGGGACCGGCGGTGGAGATCCACATCGTGGTGCTGCGCGGTCACCGGGCCCTGCACGTGACCCGGGCGGTCCGCAGCGCCGTCCGGGCCCTCCAGCCCGCGACGGCGCAGCCGGTCCCGGTCACCGTCACCGTGACCGGGATCGTCTGACCTGACCCCTTCGGGTCAACGGGTCCATCCGGGCAGGTGCATGCCGAGCAGTACGAGGACCAGCAGCCAGCCGGAGAGGATCGCGACGCCCGCGGCCAGACCCTGCCACCCGGCGTCCCCCGGCTGCTCGTCCTGCACCTCCTGCCCCTCCTGTCCCTCCTGCTCCACGAGCCCGGCGGTCCCGGCTCCGCCCGGCGCGGCGGAGTTCGCCGGCCCCTCCCCGTCCCGCTTCGGCAGGGGCCCGGTCTGGAGCCGGCTCTCGCCCGGGAGAGCGGGGCGGGGACGCACGGGCGACTCGGGGCTGCGGCTCGCCGGCAGGCAGGCCTCGCGCTCCCCGAGGTCCGCGCGCTGGGCGAGCCCTTGGAGGAACCGCCGGTACGCCTCGCGGCGCTTGCCCGTGGGCGCGCTGCGCCCCGCCTCCCAGGAACGGACGGTCGCGGCCCGGACCCCGAAGGCCACGGCGACCTGCTGCGGGGTCAGGTCCCACAGTTCCCGGAGCCTGCGGCGTTCAGCGGGTACGGGAAGGCCTTGCGGGGCAGTGGACGGAGCCGACTGCCGGGACAGCGTGCGCGTAGTCGTCATGCTCATAGGACAATCCGTCCGTGATCCCGTGACGACCGCCCCTGCAAGATCACCCGTTTGCAGGAGCGGGCGCGTTGCGGCGGAGGGCTTCGCGCAGGCGCTTGGCCTGGGTGACCAGGCGGGAGCGGCCGGGGCGGGTCGCGGTCTCGGCGAGGCCCGCGGGCTCGGGTGACGAGGCTCCGGACTGCTCCACGCAGTCGGCCGCCGTCGCGAGGAGGTCGCCGGCCCCCTTCGGGTCGGCCCTGCCAGTGAGCAGCACGGGGAGCACGGGGGCCAGGACGGCCCAGGTGGTGGCGCAGGCACCGGTCGCGGCGGCGGTGCGCAGCGAGTCGGCGAGCCGGTTGGGTTTGACCGTGCCCAGGTTGAGGAGCTCGCCCAGGTCCCCGCCCAGGCGCCCTGCGTCCAGTTCCTCCCGTGCCGCGAGGGTGAGCAGCGCGTCCACGGCCCGCAGCCGGTCATCGGCATGGCGCGCGCCGAGGCCGGTGGCCACGGCGAGGTGCAGGGCCGGACCGGCGGGTCCGCCGGCCGCCGCGAGCCCCGGGAGAGCGCTGAGCCCGCCGCGCCCTTCGTGGACGGCGCAGGCCGTGACCTCGGGGAGCCACCAGGCTGCCAGGGTCTCGCGGTCCTCGGGCATGGCCGCGATCAGCAGGGCGTCGGCGTCCTGCCCTCCGTCCCAGCACCGGTCGGCGGCCTTGCGGGCCTGCGCGAGTTCGCGGAAGGCGTCCGGGAACTCCCCCAGTACGGTGGGGCGTTCGGCTGTGTCGAGCACGAGGTGAGCAGGAGTCTCCCCGTACGCGTACGGTACGGCCGGCGCCGTGCGGCGGGTGAGGCCCGCGGGCTCTCCGGCCGCTCCGAGCCAGGCTGCCAGCCTGTCCCCCTCCGGTGTGCCGAGGGCTGCCGCGGCGGGAGCGACGGCGGTGTCACGGCGTACCCGCAGCAGGGCCTGCGCGAAGTCCACCGGGGCCGGCTGTTCGCGGAGGCGCTCGTAGGCTGCGAGGCGTTCGGCGAGTACGCGGGGGTCCAGGGTGCCGGTCTGCTCGGTGGGCGTGGCGAGCAGGAAGGGCAGCGGCCGGATCCTGATGTGCCGGGCGGCCTCGGCCAGGCGGGCGTGGCGGGCGACGGCGAATGCCGTGTGGTGGCAGTCGCTGCGCCAGCTCCCGAGCGCCTCCGGCTCTTCCCCCGTCGGCTGCGCGTCGAGCACGGCGGCGGCGACGTGCGCCAGTCCGGGGAGGTCTCCGGTGTACCAGCGGGACCGGGCGGGGTCGAGCCACCACTGGCCGGCGAGCGCCGGCCGCAGGGCTGCGGCGAGGGCCGAACGGTCCCGGTGCGCGTGCCGGACGAGGCCGTCCAGGGCCCGTTCGAACTCTTCTACGGTCGTGGTGCGCGAGTTGATGACGGCGGCGACGAGTTCCACGGTCTCGGCGATCGTTCCCGGAGCCGGGGCGAGCGGGACCGCCATCGGGGGCGGCGGAAGGAGTTCCTGGTAGGGCTCGGTGTCCTCGGCGGGGGCGGCGGCGTCCTGTCCGAGGAGTTCCACGGCGCGGGTCCGGTGGGCCGGGCTCAGCGACCGGGCCTGCTCGGCGAGTTCGGCGCGCAGGGCAGGATCGCCGGTGAGGTGGAGGGCGGCCAGTTTGAGCGCCCGCTCCTGGATGTCGGTGTCGGTGTGAGCGAAGGCCTCGCCGAGCACGGGCAGCAGCTCGGGTGCGGTGGCCGGGTCGCGGCGGAGCTCCTTGCCGATCAGTACCAACTGGGCGCGGACGAGCTTCTTCTCGGGGCGGAAGAGCACGGCCGCCGACATCTCGGCCAGCAGTCGGGGGGCGAGGTGGCCCGCCGCGGCGAGCCGGGCCAGCGTCTGCTGGGCGTACCCCGCCACCGGGGACGGGGCGTCGGCGGTCAGCGCGATCCAGTCGGCGGCGCGCTCGCGCTCTTCCTCCTCGGTCGGACGCAGCGCCTGCCAGACGGCCTGGTAGGGCTTCAGCTGCTGGTGCTTCCCGCCGCGCAGGAGGCGGGCCGTGCATCCGTCGAGGAGGACGGCCCGGTCCACGATGCCGTCCGCGGCGAGCCCGGTCAGGACCGCCGGCCATTGGTGGGGATCGTCCGGGTCGCAGCGCCAGCCGAGGGAGCGGACCGGCTCTGCCGTCTCGAAGAGGCACGGCACGAGGGCGGCGACGTGCGGGTCGCTGCGCAGGGCCCGGGCGAGCGGGGCGCGCGAGGTGCCCAGGGCCATCGCCCAGCCTTCGACGCATCCGTCGGTGGTGGGCATCGGACAGCGGGCGATCCGGACGAGTTCGCTGATCAGCGGGTAGTCCTGCTCGGCGGTGGCGGCGCGGGCGGCCAGCCGGTGGGCGAGGTCGCCGAGCCACGCGGGGTCCCGGTCGGCCAGGACGTCGAGCAGGATGCCCAGGGGCAGCTGCTGCCAGCGGCGCATGTCCCGGGCGCCGATCCAGGCGGCGGCCGCTGCCGCGCCGGTGTGGCAGCCGGCTCCGGCGACGACCAGGGCCGGGTTCATCAGGTCCCGTTGCTGCCGGCCGTCCCAGCCCTGGGCGCGCAGTTCGCCGCGCAGCTCCTTCAGACCGACGAGCAGCCGGCGGCGCTGCGCGCGGTCCGGGAGCTTGAGGAGTCCGGGCAGTTCGGCCGTACGTCCCTGGCGTACCGCCTCCAGGACGCCGTCGGCGGGAGCCTGCTCGGGGGTGGAGGTGATGTTCATCGGGCTGCTCCGGTGGAAGCGGTGCCGTGCGCGGGCGCGGCGGGGGCGGCGGGCGTGCCGGTGGCGGCGCGCAGGGCCATCCGGGTGGCGAGGGCGTGTTTGCAGGGGCCCCGGCGGCCCCGGTGGTCGGCCCACCACTGGCAGGTGCAGCTGAGGGCGCCGCCGGACTCGCGGACCTGGTAGCGGCGTTCACCGGAGGCCACGACGGAGGTGCCGGTCCGGTCCAGGGTGACCGCCCCTGCTTCGAGCAGCGCGCGGGCGGCGACGAGGCGCGGGTTGTGCCGTTCGGCGCGCCGGGCGTCGTAGGGCAGTTCGCGGTGGAAGTACGCGGCTTCGGCGATGTCGTAGCCGACCCGTCCGGCGGTGCCGAGGCGGGTGAGGGCGGCCCGGACCCGCTCGACCGGGAGGCCCGACTGGTCGGCGAGGTCGGCCGGGTCGATGCGCGGTTCCCAGGCGAGCAGGACGGAGATCAGCTCGGCGTCCCCGGCCGCCGCATCGGTCGCGAGGGCCTCCAGGACGGCCCCCTCGCCGGAGAATCCGCGGTCGGTCTCCGGGGAGAGGGTGAGCGTCAGCCGCATGCCGGGCAGGCCGATCTCCCAGGCGGAGGCGGTGGGGTGGGCGCCGTCGGGCGCAGGACCGTAGACGCGCAGGCCGGTGGCCTGGCGCAGGACCCGCTGGAGGGCGGCGAGCCGCTCGGGGCCGGGCAGGCAGACGGCGCCGGGGACGGGCCGGGTGGTGGGGCGCAGGGCGGGGCCGGCGGGAACCACCCAGAGCGGGCCGCCCACGGATCCGCCGCCCGCCGGGGTGCGCGGCAGGGAGCGCAGGAAGCGGGCCGTTTCGGCGGGGCCCAGTTCGGCACGCAGGTCGAATCCGGTGGTGATGGCCTGGGACTCGGCGAAGCCCCGCAGCCAGCGGTCGGGCAGCGGCACCTTCTTCTCCACGACCGCGCCGTCCAGGGTGGTGACCGCCATCTCGTCGGGGCCGACGCGCAGGTGCAGCGGATCGTCTCCGGTGAGCCGGGACAGCGCTTCGCGCAGCGGGTTGTTGACGTCGACGTTGGTGGTGCCGTGGCCGGTGTCGGCGCCGCGCAGGCCCTCGGGCAGCACGTCGAGGCGGGCGTACACGCCGCAGCAGCCGGAGAAGGATTCGAACCGCAGCCGGTCGCCGTTGCCCGTGACCACCGGGTCGAGGGAGGCCCGCAGGGTGCGCCGGTGGTAGCGGGCCGCGGCCACGTCCGCGACGGCGAGCAGCGCGCGGGCGGCTGCCTGAGGGGCGCTCAGGAACCCTGCGAAGAACCGCGGGTGGGCCTCGGCCCCGGCCGGGGTCAGACCGCCCGCGGTCTCCAGTCCGAGGGACCGGCCCGCGTCGGCGGAGGTCAGCGAGGAGGCGCGGGCATAGGCGAAGGTGTGTGCGGTTCGCGTCATGAACGGGACGTTAGGCGGAGCCACTGACAAAGGCGCCGCGGCTGTGGACGAGATGGGAACCGGCGGCGCACGCACCCAAGCACGCAGGCACGAGGGGGTGGTGCGGCCGGGGCGGAAATTGGTTTGGCGGGGTGCGACGGCTCCTGCTACGTTCCCGGAGTCCGTGCAGAAGAACCAGGAGGTGGTACCCGTGAACGCAGTATCGACGTGGGTGCTCCCCTCCGGGGTCACGGTCGGACGATAGGTCGTCCGGGAGCGCCTCTCCGAGCACTCCCGAAAGGCACGACCATGGAATTCACTTCCGAGCAGCGTCTCGACGACGGCGTCATCGAGCGCGAGTTCGTCCTCGGCGAGATCCCCGGCACCCTGTGGACGCCCCGATCCGCCGCACCGGCCCCGCTGATCCTGATGGCCCACAACAACGGCCTGCCCAAGAACCAGCCCCGGCTGGTGGCCCGGGCGCGGCACTGCGCGGCGGCCGGCTACGCGGTGGCCACCATCGACGCGGCCGGGTGCGGTGACCGGCCCCGTTCCGCAGCCGACGAGCGGGTGCGCGAGGATCTCCGCCGGGCGATGCGGGCGGGCGAGCCGGCCGACGAGATCTTCGAGTCCCTCGTGGGCCCGCTGGTCGAAGGGGCGGTCCCGGAATGGCGGACCACCCTGGACGCCCTCCTCGCGCTGCCCGGCATCGGCGGCCCGGTCGGCTACTCGGGGTGGACCGCCGTCGGCATCCGCCTCGCGGTGGCCGAGCCGCGGATCGCTGCCGCGGGCTTCTTCGCCGGGGGCTTCGTACCGCGCGCCCAGCGCGAGGAGGCCCGGCAGGTCACCGTCCCCCTGCTCCTGCTGCTCCAGTGGGACGACGAGGGCAACCCCAGGCAGCGGGCCCTGGACCTGTTCGACGCCTTCGGCAGCAAGGAGAAGACCCTCCACGCCAACCTGGGCGGCCACACCGGCACCCCGTGGTTCGAGGTGGAGGACGGCAACCGCTTCTTCGACCGCCACCTGAAGCACCTCAAGTAACAGCCTGATCCGGCCCTGCCCCGACCGCGACGGTCCCGCCCACGGGCGACGCCGTCCGGCCGGGGCGGCGCCCGGCCGTCAGCCCCAACACCGCCTGAACCGCACGCCGTTGACGCGACGGGTGGGTAGATGCGCGCAGCCGTCGATGCTAGCGTTTCCCGCGTGATGTGCCTTGCGGGTTAATCTGCCGTCCGAGGAGCACTCCGGGCTGCCGGTGACGGATAGCTGGTTGATGCTCCTTTCAGAGGTCGATCAGACCAAGAGCGATTCAAGCGCATTCAGTGGCTTCTACCTCCGTTTCGGCGGGAGCCCAGACCTCGGTCCCGGGCAATGGATCCTCTCGGTCATCGAATCGACCGGCAACGTCCAGGTCCGCATCTACGAGATCAGTGACGGCGGCCGCCTCCTGGAAAAGGGATCGTGGCGGGTGCCGCGCAATCCCAACTGGGTGCTCGAAGTCCGAGATCCCATCGCCTCCTTGGTCAATCCGAGCTACGAGGCCTTCGAGCGCGCGCTGGAATCCCCCGAAGGCCGGGCCAAGATGGAGCAGGTGCGCAAGCTCCTCGGTGGCTGAGAGCTGCGGCCGCGCCCTGCGAACGGCATGCGGCAGGGCTACCGCAGGGGTTCGCTCAGCTCGATGGAGCGGAGCGCTGCCGCCAGGGCTGTTGCGTCGCCCACGTCGAGTGCCGTGTCGGTGAGCTTGATGACGTGTTCGTCGCCGTGCGCGCGGGCCCGTTCGAAGACCTCCTCGGCGGTGAAGGTGCCCGGCGGGGTGTACGCGACGGGGGCGTCGGGCGCGTACATCGCGGTGACGGCCGCGGAGGCCGTCCAGGCGGCGTGCAGGCTGGGGGCCCACAGGGCGCGCGGGAGTGCGGGCAGGGTGCGCAGGACGGCGTTGGGGGCGGTGGCGGCGTGGACCAGCATGGTTTCGTCGCCGTGGCCGTGGGTGGCGTAGCGGTGGGTGGCCGCTCGGACCAGCTCGGTGAGGTGCAGGCGTGCCTGGTCGGGGTCCGTGCTCGCGGCCGCCCACAGCGGCAGGGCCGTGACCCGGCCGAGGCGGTCGGGGAAGCTGCCGTTCCGGTCGCCGAGGGGAGGTACCGCGTCGAGGGCGGCGGCCGCGCTGCGGGCGCCGGGCAACGGGGTGAGTTCCGCGACGGGGTGGTGGCGGGCGGCCCAGTACCCGAGGCCGTGCGCCAGTTCGGCCAGGCGCGGCGCGGTGTTCTCGCCGGCGAGGAGGGTGCGCACGGCGTGGCCGACCCGGATCAGCGGATGCGTGGAGCCGCCGTACATGCCGGGGAGCAGGCGCGGCCACCACTTCGCCAGCACTTCGCGCCAGGGCCGGTCGGCTATCTCCCGCTCGAAGTACCCGATCCAGTCGGCGGAGCGGCGCGGATCGCCGAGGGCGGCCTGCCAGTTGGCGGCGGTGATCCGCTCGACGCGTGCCGGGAACTCCTCCAGCTTGTCCGCGTAGAGGTCGACCCAGCGGTGCACCGAGCCCGCCTGCCCGTGTGCGGACAGGGCCTCGACGGCCATCGGCGCGTGATTGGTCAGCCGTCCGAGCCGCTCGGGACCGGAACCGTGCAAGCGCTGAAGCGCCTCGTCGAGAATGCCCGTCGTATCCATGACGCCGACCCTAAGCGGCAGGCGGGACGCCCGTAACGGCCGGGAGGCCTAGGACCAGGCCCAGCGGGGACCGCGAAGCCCTGTGCGGGTGAGTGACGCACGGGGCGGCGGGGCTGCCGGGCCCGGGCAGGGGGCTTCCAGGATGGCGATCATCCCCGTACGGGGAGGGTGCTGGAGCGGTGCCGGGGAAGGCGTCCCCGGCCCGCTCCGGTCACATCGCGTCGAGACTCGTTGCTCCGGCAGTTCGTGACATCCGGTCTCAGCCCCGGAGCCGGCCCGCCGCCAGGGCCTCCCTGACCTCGCGCGCCACGCGGGCCGCGTCGTCCGGGTTGTGCACCACGTCCGTCCGGTTCATGTCGATGACGAGGACCTCGCTGGCCGAGTAGTGCTTGTTCACCCAGTCGTCGTAGCCGGACCACAGCGTCCGGTAGTACTCGACGAGGCCCTCGTCCTGCTCGAAATCGCGGCCGCGCAGTCCGATGCGGTGCAGCACCGTCTCGAAGTCCGCCTTGAGGTAGACCATGAGATCGGGCGCCTTGCGGTACGGCAGGCCGTCGATCTCGCGCATCATCTCGCCCAGCAGACCCTCGTACACCCGCATCTCGAGGGAGCTGATCCGGCCCAGGTCGTGATTGACCTTGGCGAAGTACCAGTCCTCGTAGATGGAGCGGTCCAGGACGTTGTTGCCCTGCTTGTACGCCTCCTTGATCGCGGCGAAGCGCGTCTGGAGGAAGTACAGCTGGAGGAGGAAGGGGTAGCGCTTCGCCTCGATCTCCTCGGGGCTCGCCGTGTAGAAGAGCGGGAGGATCGGATTGTCTTCCACGCTCTCGTAGAAGACTTCGCTGCCCAGCTCCTTGGCGAGCAGCTCGGCCACGCTCGTCTTGCCGATTCCGATCATGCCTCCGACGCAGATCACTGGCATTCCTCACTTCTCCCTGGGGGTCTTCTGTTCGCGGGCGCGTGGGCCGGGCGCCCCCACCCCACTGAGACGCGTATCGGCGGTCGCTCGATTCCCCATGACCTTCGGGATCCCCGGAACCCGGATCTCGGATCCTTCCGATTCCGGATCCCGGATCTTCATGATCAGCGTCATGCGGTCCCCGTCCGGACCGGGGCCCGGACACAGGACGCCCTCCTCGACGGGCCTGACCGGCCGTTCCGTAGGTGCCGCGGACAGCGACGAGCCACCGCCCCGCGGCCGCCATGAAGCATAAATGATGATCGGCCGGAGAACTCCTCGCGTGTTACTTGACGGTAGGCAATGATGGCGGGCAACCATCCACACGGCGGAGGCTGAGGCAGCGGTGACGACTTTCGACGAACCGACCATCGTGCACGCGTTCCGGGACGACGCCCTGGGAGAGCACGACGCCGTCGGTCTCGCCGCGGCGATCCGGCGGGGCGAGGTCTCCCCCGCCGAGGCCGCCCGGGACGCCAGGGAAAGGGTGCGGGTGGTCGACGCCCGGCTCGGTGCGGTCCAGGTGCACACCGACGGCCCGGAGCCCGCGGCCGGAACGGTGCACGCGTCCGGAACGGGGCCCGCGTACGGAACGGTGCCCTCGGCCGCAACGGCCGGCGCCTTCGTCGGGGTTCCGACCTTCGTCAAGGACAACACCGACTACCAGGGCCTGCCGACGGGCCACGGCAGCGCCTCCTTCCGGCCGCGGGCCGCCAAGGAGCACGCACCGTTCACCCGGCAGCTCCTGAGCAGCGGCGTCACGGTCCTCGGCAAGACCCGGTTGCCCGAGTTCGGGTTCAGCCCGACCACCGAGTACGACGGCGCGGAGCCGGTGCGCAACCCGTGGCACACGGACTACTCGGCCGGCGGCTCCTCCGGCGGCAGCGCGGCACTGGTCGCGGCCGGGGCCGTACCGATCGCGCACGCCAACGACGGCGGCGGCTCGATCCGCATACCCGCGGCCTGCTGCGGCCTCGTCGGCCTGAAGCCGAGCCGTGGACGGGTCGTGGCGAGCGCACTGGGCCGCCAGCTGCCCCTCGACATCATCTCCGACGGGGTCGTGAGCCGTTCGGTACGGGACGCCGCCGCGTTCCTCGCCGCTGCGGAAACGTACCGGCGGAGCCCCGGGCTGCCGCCCGTCGGGCTGGTCGAAGGACCCTCGGCCCGGCGGCTGCGCATCGGGTTCCTCCTGGACTCGCCGAACGGCGTGCACGCCGACGCCTCCACCCGGGCCGCGGTCACGGACACCGCGGCGACGCTCGAACGGCTCGGCCACACCGTGGCACCGGTGGAGCTGGCCATGGATCCGAGTTTCACCGACGACTTCCTCACCTACTGGGGAATGATGTCCTTCCTCCTCGGCGTCACGGGCCGGACCCTCGGCGCGGACTTCGACCGGCGCCGCATGGACGGCCTCAGCCAGGGACTGCGCGAGGAGTACCTGCGCAACTGGCGGCGCACACCCGGCGTGCTGCGGCGGCTGAAGCGGACGAAGGAGGCCTACGCGGCCTCCTTCCGCGGCCTCGACCTCGTGATGTCGCCGGTGCTCGCCCACACCACACCGCCGATCGGCCACCTCAGCCCGACCGTTCCCTACGCGAAGCTCATCGAGCGGATCCTCGCGTACGTGGCGTTCACGCCGGTCGACAACGTCGTCGGCACTCCCTCGATCTCGGTGCCCTCCGCGAGCGCGACGCCGGACGGCCTGCCCGTCGGCGTGATGTTCGCCGCGCGGCCCGGCGCCGAGCGCAAGCTGCTGGAGCTCGCCTTCGAGCTGGAGGCGGACCGGCCCTTCCGGCGCATCCAGGACCAGTAGGGCCGGTCCACCGGCACGAGGAGGGTGCGGGGCTCGTCCTCGCCGTCGCTAACCGGCGGCGGGCGGCAAGTGCTCCACGCGCAGCGGCTCGAAGGCGATGCGGGTCAGGGACCCGTCCTGCGCCCATCGCACCTCGATGGATCCCGGCCCCGCCGTCAGGTCGGTGACCGCCTCGGTCACTGCGTCGGTCACTGCGTCGGTGACCGCCTCGGTCGTCGGCGTCGCCGGACCCGCCTCCCCGGTGAGCACGGCCAGCGCCGCGTACAGGCCCGTGCCCCCGGTCCCGGCTGTCAGGCGGGGCACGGTCGCCCACCGCGTGAAGGCGGTACCGGCTGGTGCCCGCACCTCGTCGCGCGCCTCCCAGCCGTGCACCGGGTGGAGCTCCGAGCGCAGGGGCTCCTCGGGTCCCGTGGCCCAGCCCGTCTGTTCCACGTGGGCCCCGTACGGGGCTCCGCAGACCCGGTGCACGCGCAGTTCGTACCGGCCGCGGACGAAGGTGACGCTCTCCACGCGCAGGCCGGGGACACCGGGCGCGCCGCCCGGGAAGGCCGGCCGGTGCCAGGACGCGGCCCAGCCCCAGCCGTCGCCCTGACCGCCGCCCAGCGGGTGGATGCGCCGCCGGACACTGCGGGCTCCCGCCAGGACCACGGCGAGGTGGTTGTCCGCGGGGTTGGCGCTCTCGGTGGGGCCGGTGCGCGTGGAATAGGCCTGGCGGGAGTAGAGCGGGTCCTCGTCGTCGGCCTCTTCCGGCTGGTCCGGCCCCACGTGGTCGCTCCCGTGGTTGTGCAGTCGTACGATCCCGTCGGCGCGGGTGGTCTGGACGAGCAGCCCGGGCGCGGGCAGGGCGAGCACCCGGTCGGGCCCCTCACTGGGCGCCGGCTGCTCCGTCGCCGTCCACAGGGGGTGCGTCGCCGGTGCGAGCAGGCAGACGAAGGCCTTGGAGGCCCAGTACGGCGAGGCCGGACCGGAATAGCGTTGCAGGGTGGCCCGGTGCGGGCCGTGCCAGCCGAGGCCCAGCAGGCCGTCGGCGTCGACGGCGCCCCGGTCGAGGAAGTAGCGCAGCGATCCGCTGATGAGGCGTCGTGAGGTGCCCGGGGTGAGCGGGGTGTGGCCGGTGACCGCACCGAGGCCGACGGCCGATGCGGCGGCGAAGCGGTAGGTGAGGGAGCGCCCGAAGTGGATCGGCGCCCCGTCCGCCCCGAAGAGGAGGGAGAAGCCGTCCAGGTGCTCCCGCAGGCGGTCGCCGTGTGGGGCCGGCGGGGCCGCCGGGTGGCCCGCCGGATCCGGGCGATCCGGCCCGGCGGAGAGGCTATCCGGCCCGGCGAGGCCGCCCGGCCCGCCGGCGAGGTGGGCGTCGAGCACCGGATAGAGGTGCAGCGCCCAGCCGTTGTAGTGGTCGAAGGCCCGCCCGTCGCCGTCGGCGTACCAGCCCTGGCCCGCGTACCAGCCCTCCAGGAGGTCGAGGGCCCGGCTGCGGGCCCTGTCCGTCTCGGCGTCGCCGCGTCCCACCGATTCCAGGAATCCGGCCACGGTGTACGGGAAGAGGTACCAGTTGTTGGGGCTGGGCACGTGGCGCAGGGCGCCGCGCAGCCACGCCTCGGTGCGGTCCTGCACCGCGCCGTCGAGGCGGTCCCACAGCCACGGCCGGGTCAGCCGGAGCCCGAGGGCCACCGACGCCGACTCGACCATCGGCTGGCCGCCCGTGTGGACGTCGCGGATGACCGGCCAGGACTCCGCGTCGTCGCGGCCCGGCGTCGCGGTACCCGCCGCCAGCCCCTGCGCGTACCGCTCCAGCCAGCCGTACGGGTCCGCGCCCCCGGCTCCGGACACCCGGAACGCCGCCGCGAGGAAGGTGCGCGCGTAGCCTTCGAGCCCGTCGGAGCGCACGCCCGAGACGGACGGCCGCCCCGGCAGCTCCAGCAGGGCCCCGCGCGGCGTGGCCCAGCGCCAGGCGGCGCCCAGCAGCCCGTCGGCCACTGCCTCCCAGTGCGCGCGGGTGTAGCCGGTGTACGGGCTCAACCCGCGGTCTTCGGCGGGCAGTCCGGGAAGGTTCATGCGGGGATCTTGATCGACCGGCCACACCGGGTCAAGGGAGCGGATCAGGGTGGCTCCCCGGCCGGGCCGCGGGCCGGAACCGCCGGCCGGGGGTCAGGCCGCGGAGTCCCAGGCGGTCGTCAGCCCGTCCAGCCATGCGGGCGGCAGCTCCGCCGCGTCCCACTCCTCCCGCAGGGCCCGCGGCTCGGCGGCGAGCCGCTCGAGTACGGCGATGCTCGTGGCGGAGTGGACGAGCGAGAAGCGGCCGTGCACCGTGATGGCGCTGCCGGCCCCGAACGTCGCGAACAGCCGCCCCAGCCGGGCCCGGTGGTCCTCGGCGAACTCCGTCAGCCGCCCGGCGTAGCGGGCCCGCTGCCTCGGGGTCATCGTGGCGAGGACGGCGGTGAGCACCTCCTCGGTGGCCTCCGGGTCCAGTTCCGAGACCTCGGTGAACGACAGGTACAGGGGCGTGAGGGCGACCTGCGTCCGCTCCACCTCCATGCGCCTGGCCCGCGGGCGCTGTCCGGCCGCCTCGTGTTCTCCCTCCGGGCTGACCACCCGGAGCAGGGTCCGCTCGGTGACGGCGCCCAGCTCCGCCAGCAGGTCCCCGGCGCCGTCCAGCCATCCCGACTCGTACGCTTCGCCCTTGTCCCCCGGCGCGCTCAGGTCCCGGCCGCTCAGTTCCTCGTGCGCGAGCGCCAGCGCGCCCGCCTCCAGCAGGCCGATCAGTTGGCCCGCGTCATCGGCGGGAACCCCTGCGCGCGCGAGGAGTTGCAGGAGCGTCGTCCTCGCGTTGTCGACACTGATCTCGTCCGGCCACTGCCGTCCCTCGTCGGCCCCGCTCATCAGATCCCTCTCCGTTCTCGGCCACCGCACCGCCCGGCACTTCATTGTGACCGGGCGTTGTCGAGGAGGCCGGACCCAGCGGCCCCGGTTCGTTCCCACAGCTGCCTGAACCGGCTTCCTGAGCTGGGACTCTATGCGGCGGCGCGCTGTTGTCGAGCAGTTTCCCCGCATCCGGCAATCTACCCATAACCTGCGCCCGGGCCGCGGCGCCCCTCGTGCACGCGCGTCCTTGCAGAAGAACCGCCCGGCCCTGATCGACACGCCCTAGCTAGATCTCCCGTACGTACACCCCGGCGCGGGCGGCCGCCGCCGCCGCGGCCGCCGAGCGGTCGGCCGCGGCCTCGTCGAGCGGGAGGGTCGTCGTCAGGAGGCGGTAGTAGAGGGGGGCGGACACCGCGCGGATCACCTCGTGCGGGTCGGTGCCGCCGGGCACCTCCCCGCGGGCCGCGGCCTCCCGGACGCACGGGGCCCATTCCTCGACGCGCGCGGCGTAGAAGCCGTGCAGGGCCTGCGCCGCCTTCGGGTCGCAGGTGGCGGCGGCGATCACCGCCTTGAACAGGGCTCCTTGGCGGGGGTCGGCGAGGGTGCGGCACACGAGCCTGGCGTTGGCCGTCAGGTCCCCGAGGAGCGAACCCGTCTGCGCCCGCGGGACGGACTGCTGCGCCATGTCGAGGAGTACGTCGGCCATGAGTCCGGCGACGGTGCCCCAGCGGCGGTAGACGGTGGTCTTCCCGACGTCTGCGCGCCGCGCCACGTCGGCGAGGTCCAGGTGGGCGAAACCGCGCTCGGCCAGGACGCCCTCGGCGGCCCGGAGCACTGCTTCCCGCACCCGCGCCGTACGCCCTCCGGGGCGCGCGCTCCCCGGCCCGGATCCCGGCCCGGCCCCTTGGTCGGCCGATCCGGGCATGCCGTCGGGCTCTGCTGCGGCGAACTCCATAACGGGACTCCAGTTCCTTTAAGCCTCAGGGCTTGGTACGCTCGAGCCATCTTAACGGAACCGCAGCCCCATTAGCTGGAGCTGCGGGTGATGAGGGGATGCGTCATGGAATACAGGCGACTGGGTACGTCCGGGCTTCTGGTGCCGGAACTGAGCTTCGGGGCGGGCACCTTCGGCGGCCAGGGGCCGCTGTTCGGCGCCTGGGGCGACACCGGAGTGCAGCAGGCGCGGCGCCTCGTGGACATCTGCATCGACGCCGGGGTGACCCTGTTCGACACCGCCGACGTCTACTCCGCGGGCGCCTCGGAGGAGGTCCTGGGAGCCGCCCTCAAGGGGCGCCGGGACCAGGTCCTCATCTCCACCAAGGCCGGCTTGCCCGTGGGCGACGGGCCCGGCGATGCGGGGACCTCCCGGTCCCGGCTGATCGGCTCCGTGGACGACGCGCTGCGCCGCCTGGACACCGACCGCATCGACCTCTTCCAGCTGCACGCCTTCGACGCCGGCACCCCCGTCGAGGAGGCGCTGTCCACCCTGGACGACCTGGTCCGGGCGGGAAAGATCCGCTACACCGGCATCTCCAACTTCTCCGGGTGGCAGGCGATGAAGTCCCTCGCCGCGGCCGACCGGCACGGCCGCCCCCGCTACGTCGCCCACCAGGTCCATTACTCCCTCGTGGGCCGCGACTACGAATGGGAGCTCATGCCCCTCGGACTCGACCAGGGGCTGGGCGCGATCGTCTGGAGCCCGCTCGGCTGGGGCCGGCTCACGGGCAGGATCCGGCGCGGCCGACCGCTGCCCGCCGGGAGCAGGCTGCACGACACCGCCGACTACGGGCCGCCCGTGGAGGAGGAGTACCTCTACCGCGTGGTCGACGCCCTGGACGAGGTCGCCGGGGAGACGGGCCGGGCCGTCCCGCAGATCGCCCTGCGGTGGCTGCTCCAGCGGCCGACCGTGTCCTCCGTCATCATCGGCGCCCGCAACGAGGAGCAGCTGCGCCAGAACCTCGGGGCCGTGGGCTGGACGCTCACCTCCGAGCAGATGGCGAAGCTCGACGCGGCGAGCAGCCGGACGGCCCCCTACCCCTACTTCCCGTACTACCGGCAGGAGGGCTTCGCCCGCCTCAACCCTCCGGCGGTCTGACGTACGCACTGCGGGCCGGCCTTCAGCCGGGTCGCGGCTCCCCCGGCACGTGCAGGAACGCGGCCACCCCGGCCCTGGTGAGTGCCTGGTAGCGGCGCTCCGCGGTGCGTGCCGTGAAGTGGCCGGCGAGTTCCAGGGTGATGCAGCCGTGGGCGGCCGCCCAGATGATGTCGGTGACCTCCTCGACGTCGGCGTCCGGGCGGAAGACGCCGGCCGCCACGCAGCCCCGTACGGCCTCGCGGAGGACCTCCAGGCTGGCGGCCGCGACCGCGCGGGCCTCGGGGGTGGGGGTGAAGCCGGGGATGAGGCCGGCGAACATGACCTGGTAGAGGTTGCGTTCGGTCAGGGCGTTCGCGCGGTAGGCGCGGCCCAGATCGGCCAGGTGGGCGGCCGGGTCGGCGGACGGGGGGACGGCCTCCAGACTGCGGCGCAGGCGGGCGAAGCCCTCTTCGTACAAGGCTTCGGCGATGCCGTCCTTCGCACCGAAGTGGCGGTAGAGGACCGTGGTCGAGCAGCCGGCCGCGGTGGCGATGCGGCGCATGGTCAGTGCGGCGGCCCCCTCGGCGGCGAGGAGCCGGGCCGCGAGGTCGAGGAGGGCGGTGCGCAGCGCTTCCTGGCCCTGGGCCTGGGTGCGGGCGAAGAGGTCGCCGGTCATGCCTGCTGCCAGTCGCCGAGGGGGCGGTAGATGGGGATGCCCGCTTCGGTGAGCGCGGTGCGCTTGGCGAAGTACTCGTCGCCCATCGGGTCCACTCCGCGCAGGGGCATGGTGCCGCGCCAGATCGTCAGGTCCTCCGGCGCGAGTTCCTCGGCCCGGGCGAAGTGCGCTTCGGCTTCCGCCGTGCGGCCGTCCCGGTGGAGCCACAGGCCCAGGGCCGCCTCGGTACGGGCCTCCTGCTGGGCGGCCGTCGCGCGGCGGGTGTGCCGGGCGACGTCCTCCTCGGACAGCCCGCTGTCGCCGGTGAGGACCCAGCGGTCGAGTGCGGCCAGCGCCGCGCCGGAGTCCAGGCCCGACAGTTCGCGGAACAGGTCCGTCGCGAACTGGGTGTCGTGGGGGCGGGCCACCTTCCCTTCTTCGTCGATCCACAGCACGGTCGGAACGTTCAGGACGTCGTAGAGGTCGGCCACGACGCCGTCGGTGTCGATGAGGGCGGGGTGGGTGACCGCGGCCTCGGCGATCCACGGTGCGGCGTCCTCGGCGCGGCGGTCCACCGCGACGCTGAGGACGCTGAAGCCGTGCTCCGCGAGTGCGGCGTGGCGGCGCTCCCATTCGGGGAGGTCGTAGCGGCAGCCGCACCACGAGCCCCAGAAGACCAGGGCGACCTTGCGGCCGCGCAGATCGCTCAGCGCGTGGGGCACTCCGTCGACGTCGGGGAGCGTGAAGTCGGGGGCGGTGGCGCCGGCCAGGGCCTGCGAGCGCTCTTGCGCGGAGACCCCGAGGGCGATCACTCCGCTGTCGCTCGCCACCGGGCGGTCGAGGAGTCCGGCGAAGGCCACCGGGTCGAGCAGACCCTGGTGTTCGGCCCGGGCGGCGGCAACGGAGGGCACGCACAGATCGCCACGGCACCATCCGTGCGGCTTGCGGACCCAGCCGAGGGCCGCTTGCGCCGCCTCGGGCGTCAGGAGCACCCGGCCCGCCGGGTCGGTCTGCGCGGCCACGACGGTCTCCCGGCCGTCGTCCAGGATCGTGACGTGCGTGCTGTCCATGAGAACCCCCGCTGCACCCGTGACCGGAAAAACTTCGTACCGAGAAAATAACAGCGTTATTCACCGGAGGGCAAGAGCACCGGACCGCCGACCCGTGCCGATGTCCGGGCGCTTCCGTACGCTGGCGGCATGCGTACGCGTCCCACTCTGAGCTGGACCCCGACAGCGGACCTGCCGCCCGGCACCACGGACCCGGGTCCGGTCGCCGACGCGCTGCGGGCCGGCGGGGTGCTGGTGCTCAGCGGGGCCGGGATGTCCACCGAGTCGGGCATCCCCGACTACCGGGGCGAGGGCGGCAGCCTGCGCCGGCACACGCCCATGACCTATCAGGAATTCACCGCCAGCGCCCGGGCCAGGCGCCGGTACTGGGCGCGCGGCCACCTCGGCTGGCGCACGTTCGGGCGCGCCGCGCCCAATGCCGGACACCGGGCCGTCGCGGCGTTCGGGCGGGCCGGGATGCTCTCGGGGGTGATCACCCAGAACGTCGACGGACTGCACCAGGCGGCCGGCAGCGAGGGGGTGGTGGAACTCCACGGAAGCCTGAACCGGGTCATCTGCCTCTCCTGTGGCGCCGTCGGCTCCCGCCGGGAGCTCGCCCTGCGGCTGGAGGAGGCCAACGCGGGCTTCGAGCCGACGCCCGCGGCGCTGAATCCGGACGGTGACGCCGATCTCACCGACGACCAGGTCCGCGACTTCCGCCCGGTTCCCTGCACGGTCTGCGGCGGCATCCTCAAACCGGATGTGGTGTTCTTCGGTGAGAACGTCCCGGCGGAGCGGGTCGGGCGCTGCCGCGATCTGGTCGACGGGGCGGCCTCCCTGCTGGTCCTCGGCTCCTCGCTGACGGTGATGTCCGGGCTCCGGTTCGTCCGGCAGGCGGCCCGGGCCGGGAAGCCCGTACTGATCGTCAACCGGGACCCGACCCGTGGCGACCGCGACGCCGTCGCCCGGGTCGCGCTCCCCCTCGGAACGACCCTGACCGCCCTGGCCGACGGCCTGGGCGTCTCCCTCGACGAGCGGGCCGCACACCCCTGACGGGGGATCCTTCGCCCACATGTGCCCGTGGAGGCGGGAGCGTGCCCCCGCCTAGAGTTACGCGCTGTCCGCTAAGAGGGAGGCAGCTCATGGCCAGCGCGTTTCAGGAGCGGAAGCTCAGGGGGATGTTCGCGGCGTTCGACGCGGACGGGGACGGCTACCTGCGCGAGGAGGACTTCACGGCCCTCGTGGACCGCTGGAGCCGGCTCCCCGGCGTGGGTCCCGGGACCGAACTGCGCGTACGGGTCGAGGCGCTGCTGATGGGCTGGTGGGCGGCGCTGCTCGAAGCGGGGGACGCGAACGGCGACGGCGCCGTCGACATGGGCGAGCTGCTCTCCCTCGTCGACAGGCTGCCGGCCATGGTCGCGGAGGTCACCGCGACCGCCGAGACGGTGTTCGCGGCCGTGGACTCCAACGGCGACGGCCGCATCTCGCCGGAGGAGCACCACCGGCTCGTCGAGACCTGGAACGGCCGGTCCGTGGACATGACCGGCGTCTTCGAACTCCTCGACCTCAACGGCGACGGCCACCTCAGCCGCGAGGAATTCGCCCTGCTGTGGCAGCAGTTCTGGATGAGCGACGACCCGGCGGAACCGGGCAACTGGCTCTGCGGCCGCTTCGCCGACTAGAACCGACGACAGCCGACGAGAACCGTCCGGCGCCGACACGGCCGGGGGGGGCCGGGGGGGCGGGGGCGCCCCGCGGGGGGGGGGGGGCGGGGGGCCCCGCCCCCCGGGGGGGGGGGGCGGGCCCGGGGGGGGGGGGGGGTGGCGGCCCCCCCCACGCCGGCCCCCCCCCCCCCCCCCCCCCCCCCCCCCCCCCCCCCCACACCCCCCCCCCCCCCCCCCCCCCGGCCCCCCCCGGGCCCCCCCCCCCCCCCGGCGGGGCGTCAGGCCAGGGGGCCCAGGACCTCCTGGGATTCGATGAGGCCCTGGTCGCTCGGGGGCTTGCCGTCGCCGAAGACGCGTGCCGCCTGGCGGGCCCTGAACGCGGCGTGCGCCTCGGCGGGCCTCGGATAGCCGTACCGGGTGCGGGCCTGCTCCGGGGTGAGGATCTCCTTGGTACGGGGCGGGACCCGCAGTTTGACGGGCGCGATCACCTTCACCGCGGACGGGGAGAGCATCCCCAGCAGGAACAGTTCGACCCGGGGGCTGAGGTGGGCGAGCGCGAAGGACATCCGCATCACCGGGACGACGAGCACGTCCAGGAGGCGCGACTGCCGGATCTGCGCCATCTCCCGCATCCACCGCGGCATGGTGGCGATGGTGGCGATCCGCTGGGTGCGCGCGACGACCGTCCGGGCCGGCTTCATCCACCACGGTGTCGGCGGGAGGACCACGTCGGTGTCGAGGAGGTGGCTCATGGCCTGCCGGGCGATCGGGCTGGCCTCCAGCCGCGGGCGCATGCGGGCGAAGTACGCCCGGATTCCCGCGCGGTCGCGCGGGACGTCGTCGGGCGAGCAGGTCTGGAACTCCGCGGCGAGGGCGCAGGACTCCCAGTACTCCCTCTCCTCCTCGGCGGTGAGTTTGCCGGGCCCGTACTTCTCGTAGGCGTAGAGGATCGAGTGCCAGCCGGTGAGCTGGATCCACAGCTGCGAGGCGGGGTCGTTGGCGTCGTAGGTGCCCTCTCCGTAAGGCAGCTGACCTATGGCCTTCGAGTGGACCTTCACCAGGACGTCCGCCGCCTTGCACACCTGGTCCGAGCCGGCGAAGGCCACCATGGCGAAGTAGCGCAGGGTGCGGTCGTAGCGGGTGCGGGTGCGCTCGTAGATGCCCTGGGTGCCGTGCACCGCGGCCACCAGCGGCGGGTCGAGCTCCTCCACGACCACGGAGCGCTGGAAGCCCACCGTGGGCGCCGTCGGGTAGCTCCAGACCTTCCAGACCACCGATCCGGGACCGAAGAACCCGTAGTCCGCGTGCGGTTCGACCTCTGTGCCGTTCAGTCGGGCCATCCGGCTGCTCCCTCGTGTTCCTGGCAGCGGGTGCGTACCGCTCCCCCAATAAGACAGGACTGTCTTAAATTAAGACACGACTATCGTAAGATGCCAAGGTGTCGACACCGACGTCTCCCACCGACAGGCCGCGCAGGCGGCGCCCCTACGCTCCGCGCGTCCCGATCGTCGAACGCCGCGAGCAACTGCTGGACGCCGCCCTCGCCGTGATCGTGAGCGACGGCTACGCCCGGGTCTCGATCGACGCGATCGCCAAACGCGCGCAGGTCGCCCGCTCCGTCGTCTACGGGGCCTTCGGCGACCTCGACGCCCTGCTGCTCACCCTCCTCGACCGGCAGCAGGAACGCGCCTTCACCCGCCTGCTCGCGAGCGTTCCCGACGGCCTGCGCACCCGCGACCCGGTCGACTTCGCCTGCGAGGCGGTGCACCGGATGGCCGGCATGCTGCGCGAGGACCCGGACACCTGGCGCCTGATCCTGCTGACTCCGGCCGCCACTCCCCCGGCCGTCCACGCCCGCATCGAGGCCGACCGGGAGCGGTTCCGGCGCAGGGTCGCCGCGTGGATCGCGTCCGCGCCGCCCGGCGCAGGGCCCGCACCGGACCCCGAGATCCTCGCCCACGCCCTGGTCGCCTCCGCGGAACACTTCGCCCGCCTCGCCCTGACCTCAGCCGACGCGATCGACGCCAGCCGGCTCGCCGGCCAACTGCGGCTGCTGCTCGGCGGCATGTGGGCCACGCCGTAGGGGCGGAGTGCGGCGGAGTGCGGCGGAGTGCTGTAGGCACCGAGGTCCGGAGGCCCGTAGCCGCGGAGGTCCGTAGCCGCAGAGGTCCGTGGCCGTAGAGGTCCGTGGCCGCGGAGGTCCGTGGCCGCGGAGTCGCCGGGCGACCGCCGCCACGCCCGGTGCTCCGGTCCACGCCGGACCGGCCGGCACCGCCCATACTGGGCGGGCGCGGATCCTGGCCGCGCGATCCGGCCGGACCGCCCCCGGGACCAGGCCCGCACCCCGCCCACCCCCTGCGCCGGGGGTGCTCGACCCGTCGGGAGCAGGAGTCGACTCCGCAACTGCGGCACGTGCCCGAAGGCCCGCCGCCGCCCCGCAGGCGCTACGTCGTCGCGGCCGTGGGGTGCGTCGGGGGGATGGTCTCCCTGGACCAGACCGTCGTCGCGGTCGCCCTCGATCCGATGGCGCACAGCCTCGGGCTCACCACCTTCGCGATGCACGGCGTGGTGCTCGTCTACGTCCTCGCGCTGGCGGCGTTCGTCCCGGTCGGAGGCATGCTGGCCCGCAGGTTCGGCCGGCTGACCACCTTCCGGGCCGGCACTGCCCTGTTCGCCGTCGCGTCGGGGCTCTGCGCCCTGGCCCCGCCGGGCGAGGCCGCCGAGCCGTACCTGGTCGCGGTGCGGGCCGTGCAGGGCATCGGCGGTGCGCTGATGATGCCCGTGGCAACCTCCGTGATCACGGACGTGTACGAGGAGGAGTCCCGCGGCAGGGCCCTGGCCGTCTACGCCGGTCTGGCGCAGCTGTTCCTCGTCCTCGGCCCGATCGTGGGCGCGGTCCTCACCCAGCTCCTCGGCTGGCGCTCCGTCTTCCTCGTCAACCTGCCCGTGGGCGCCGCGTGCCTGTGGATGATCGCCCGGGCACGGCTGGGCAACCGGGCCGGCGGCGGCCCGCTGTCCGTGGTCCAGCCCCTCGTGGTGATCTTCTCCCTGGTGGTGCTCGTCCTCGGGCTCTACCAGTGCGGGGTCTGGGGCGTCACCGACGTCAGGACGCTGACCGCGCTCGCGGTCGGCGCCGGGGTGCTGCTCCTGGCGGTGCGGCTCATCCTGCGGTCCCGCCGGCCCCTCCTCGACCTGCGGCTCCTGTCCGTCCGCCCGTACGCCGTGGCCGTGGTGCTCACCTTTCTGGTGCAGGGACCGCAGCTGATCGTGCTGGTGCACGGCACGGTGTACCTGCGCCAGGCCATGGGCCTCTCACTCCTCGCCACCGGAACCTGCCTGCTCCCCCTGGTCGCGGCCTCGGCGGCGGGAACCTTCCTCTCCGGATACCTGCACGACCGCTACCGGTCCGTCCGGGTGCCCGTCCTGCTCGGTCTGACCTCCGCCGCGATCGGTGCGGCCGCCTGGACCGCCGCCCTGCCGTCCCTCGTGTACGCGTGGCAGGTGCCCGCGATGATCCTCACGGGGTTCGGGACGGGACTGCCGGTCCCCGCTCTGAGCGCCGCCCTGATGCGCGTGGTTCCCCCGGACAAGAGGCCGGACGCCTCCGTGCTGCGCCAGAGCATCCGGCAACTGGGCGGCGCGGTCGGGCTGGCGGCGGCGGGGGCCTTCGCGCTGGCCGCCAACGCGGACGCCGACGACGCCGCGGGCGTCATCACCGTCGCGGCCACCTCGGCGGCCTTCACGGTCGCGAGCTGCGTCCTGGCCGTCACCCTGCCGCTGGCGGCCGTCGCCCTGCCGCGCAGGACCCGTACGGGAGGGCGCGGCTCCGCCGGCCCGGCCGCATGAGCGCGGCTCCGGCGGCTCAGCTCCGTCAGCTCAGCCAGACCGCGGCGTCCGGGGGCAGGAGGCCGTCCTCCAGAGGGCGGCCGGCGATGAGGACTTCGGTGTGCCGCGGCAGCGGGACCGGGCTGCCCGAAAGGTTCACCAGGCAGCGTACGGAGCTGCCGGCCGCGGTGCGGGCGAAGGCGAGCACGCCCGGCCGGGCCGGCAGCCAGGCGAATCCGCCGTCGAGCAGGGCCGGTCGGGTGGAACGCAGGGCCAGCGCCCGGCGGTAGAAGCCGAGCATCGAGTCCGGGTCCGCGCTCTGCGCGCGCACGCTCCGGTCGGCCCACTCGGCGGGCCGCGGCAGCCAGGACGGCGCGTCCGGGGCCTCGTCCCCCCAGGGCAGGGGGATCCGGCAGCCGTCCCGGCCGAGGTCCTCGCCCGCGGTCTGGAAGTACGTCGGGGGTCCTGGCGGAGCGCCGGCGGGATGTCCTCGATCTCCTCCAGGCCGAGCTCGTCGCCCTGGTAGACGTACACGCAGCCGGGCAGGGCCATCGTCAGCAGGGCCGCGGCCCGGGCCCGGCGGCGGCCGAGGGCGAGGTCGGCGGGGACGCCGTGCACGCGGCGGCCGTCGAGGGCGTAGGAGGTGTCGGGGCGCCCGTAGCGGGTGACGTGGCGGGTGGTGTCGTGGTTCGAGAGGACCCAGGTGGCGGCGGCGCCGACGGGGGCGTGCTCGGCGAGCGTCGCCTCGATGACGGTGCGCAGCGCGGTCGCGTCCCAGGGGCTCTGCAGGAAGGGGAAGTTGAACGCCGTGTGCAGTTCGTCGGGGCGCAGGTAGCGGGCGAAGCGCTCCGGGTCGGGGGTCCAGACCTCGCCCACGAAGACGGGATCGTGGTCGTATCCGTCGAGGACCTTGTGCCACGCGCGGTAGATGTCGTGGACGCCGTCCTGGTCGGCCCAGGGGCTGGGTCCGCCCTCGTGGTCGGGCAGCTCCGGGTCCTTGACCAGGTGGTCGGCGACGTCGATGCGGAAGCCGTCCACGCCCCGGTCCAGCCAGAACCGCAGGATCGACTCGAACTCCGCGTGGACCTCGGGGTTGTCCCAGTTGAAGTCGGGCTGTTCGGGAGCGAAGCGGTGCAGGTACCACTCGCCGGGCGTGCCGTCGGCCTCGGTCACCCGCCGCCAGCCGGGGCCGCCGAAGACGGACTGCCAGTTGTTGGGCGGCAGTTCGCCGTGCTCGCCGCGGCCGGGGCGGAACCAGAACCGTGCGCGCTCGGGCGAGCCGGGGCCGGCCGCGAGGGCCGCGCGGAACCAGGGGTGCCGGTCCGAGCAGTGGTTGGGGACGATGTCGACGAGCACCCGGATGCCCGCCGCGTGGGCCTCGGACAGCAGCGCCTCCGCCTCCGCAAGGGTGCCGAACACCGGGTCGATGTCCCGGTAGTCGGCGATGTCGTACCCGCCGTCCGCCATCGGGGACGGGTACCAGGGGCTGATCCACACCGCGTCCACACCGAGCCGCCGCAGGTAAGGGAGGCGCGCACGGATCCCGGCCAGGTCGCCGATCCCGTCGCCGTTGCCGTCCGCGAAGCTGCGCGGATAGATCTGGTAGATCGCGGCGCTCCGCCACCAGGCGGAAGCCGTTGCGGATCGGGGTTCCGTCGCCGCGGGAAGGTCCTCGGGGGTGGTCGCCATGCCGCGAATCTAGGGAGCGGGCTCCGGTGGCGTCAACGGTTCTCCTGAATCCTGTGATCGCCTCGATCGATGCGATCGTACCGATCGAGACGATCGGAAAGGTACAGGGATCCGCTCACGCCGTCGTCAGGACCGGGGCGCTCCGGGAGCGGAACGTGCGGCGGTAGGCGTCCGGCGGGACGCCCACCGTGCGGGCGAAGTGGCGGCGCAGGGTGGTGGCGGTGCCCATGCCGGTGGCCGCCGCGATGGTGTCGACGGTGTCGTCGGTGGTTTCGAGCAGCTCCTGGGCATGGCGGATGCGCTGGGTGAGCAGCCACTGCAACGGGGTGGTTCCGGTCACCGACTTGAAGTGGCGGCCCAGATGACGGGAGCTCATCCGGGCCCGGCGGGCCAGGTCTTCCACGGTGAGCGGCTCGTCGAGGCGTTGCAGCGCCCAGGGGAACAGGTCGGCGAGTGGGTGGTTGCCGGGGGCGGGCACGGGGGTGGTGACGAACTGGGCCTGGCCGCCGTCGCGGTGCGGGGGGACGACCAGGCGGCGGGCGATCTTGTTGGCCGCCGAGGAGCCGTGGTCGAGGCGCACCAGGTGCAGGCACAGGTCCATGGCGGCGGCCTTGCCCGCGGAGGTGAGCACGCTGCCGTTGTCCACGTAGAGGACATCGGGGTCCACGGTGACCAGGGGGTGGCGTCTGGCCAGTTCCTCGGTGTGCGACCAGTGCGTGGTCGCACGCTTGCCGTCCAGCAGGCCGGCGGCGGCCAGCACGAAGGCGCCCGTGCACAGGGAGGCCACGCGCGCGCCGGCCCGGTGGGCCGCGCGCACCGCGTCGATGAGTTCGGCCGGCGGGTCCCGGTCCACGTCGGCCCAGCCGGGGACGATCACGGTGTCCGCCCGCGCGAGGTGGTCGAGTCCGTGGTCGGGTTCCAGGCGGAAGCGGTCGATGCGTACGGCGCCCGGTCCGCAGAGCGAGAACTCGTACCAGGGGTCCACGAGATGGGTCAGGTCGGAGCCGAAGACCTCGCAGGCCAGGGACAGCTCGAAGTGCAGCATGCCGTCGGTGACGGCGAGCGCGACGGTGGTCATGTCCGGAAGTGTACGGGTCGTGTCGTTCCGGACAGTGGTGTGGGAACCGCCGTCCGCGACAGGATGTTCCTGACGGAGCGCGGCGGGCCCGGAGGGCCTGCGGCCGGGTCATTCGTGTCAGGGCGAGGGACGGGGAGCGGGATCATGGGATCAGGTCAGACGGTGGCGGTGTTCGGCGCGTACGGGCACACCGGGCGGTTCGTGGTGGCGGAGCTGGTGGAGCGCGGGTTCGTGCCGGTACTCTCCGGCCGCGACAGCGAAAAGCTCAAGGCGCTGTCCTACGAGACCGGCCTGGAGGCCCGGCCCGCGACCGTGGACGACCCCGACGCCCTGGACCGCGCACTCGCCGGCACGGCCGCCGTGATCAACTGCGCGGGGCCCTTCGCCTCGACGACCGGCCCCGTGATCGAGGCGGCCCTGCGGGCCGGGATCCCCTACCTGGACGTGGCTGCCGAGCTCGAGGCCAACATCGACACCTTCGCGCACTTCGCCGACCGGGCGCGGGAGGCCGGAGCGGTGGTCGTCCCGGCGATGGCCTTCTTCGGCGGTCTCGGCGACCTGCTGGCCACCGCGGCGATGGGCGACTGGTCCGAGGCCGAGGAGGCGCACATCGCGTACGCCCTGAGCAGCTGGCACCCCACCGCCGGGACCCGGCTGTCGGGCGCGGTCTCACGGGAGCGGCGCGGCGAGCGGCGCATGCGCTACACGGGCGGGCAGTGGGAGTACCGCACGGACGCCGCGCCCACCCTCTCGTGGCCCTTCCCCGAACCGCTGGGTGCCCGGCAGGTGATCGGGGAGTTCACGATGGCCGACGTGGTGACCGTGCCCAGCCACCTGGCGATCCCGGAGGTGACCACCTACATGACGGTCGAGGCGGTCCGCGACATCGCGGCCCCCGGCACGCCGGAGCCTTCGGCGACCGACGACAGCGGGCGGTCCGACCAGACGTTCCTCGTCGACGTGGTCGTCCGCTCGGGCGGCGTCGACCGCCGCGCCGTGGCCCGCGGTCAGGACATCTACGCCGTCACGGCCCCCCTGGTCGTGGAGGCCCTGGACCGGGTCCTGACCGGCCGCACCCGCACGGTCGGCGTGGCCTCCGCCGGCGAGATCTTCGACGCGCCCGACTTCCTGCGCGCGCTGTCCCCGCACATCACCCTGGAGCTGCTCCCGTAGGGCGTGTCCTGCCCTACGGGGTCAACCTGCCCGATGGCAGCGTGCACGCCCCGGCGGCGAAGGCTCCGACAGCTCCGATGGCTCAGACCCCCGGCGAGTCCCCCGCAAGCGTCGCCCACGCGCCCGGTGCGGCCCGCTCGGGCCGTCCCTGCGGCGCGTCCCGGAGGTGCTGCGCGACCTCGGCGGCGGTGTAGGAGGAGGCGAAGGTGAACGCGTGCGGGGAGGGCCCCTGTGCCCGCAGCTCCGCGAGTCGCTCCAGGGCCTCCCCGACGGTCGGGACGTGCCCGGCCGGGACCCACCAGAGCACCATGTGCGCCTCGACGTGCCGTGCGAACCATTCGCGGCGCCGCCGCATCACCTCCAAGTGCCCGCTGCGGTAGGCGAAGTCCCACAGCGCCTCCTGGGTCTCCCACACCGACAGGTTGACGATGACGTTCTCGCCGGCCGGGCGCAGGCCGGTGGCGTCGCCCGCCCCCTCTTCCGCGAGCCGCCACACGAAGCCGGGCGCGCCGTCGGCGGCGGCGTTGACCGGGTCGAGCATCTCGACGAAGGGCGCCATGCGGGGGTCGTCCAAGGGGTGGCGGAGCGTGGAGACGTTGAGCTGGGCGAGGTGCGCGGCATGCGTGGACGTGGATGTGGATGCGGTCATGACCTCATCCCAACACGGCCGACTTTTCTATGTCAATGCTCATTATTTTTAGAAGGCTCGACCACCACGCAGCACTCCCCCGGCCTGGCGTCCATCCGCGCACGGACGGGACCGTCCGCACCGAGCAGCCCTTCCAGCAGGGCCAGGTTCATGCCGCAGACGAGCGGCGGGAAGCGCTCGGCGACGGCGTGGAAGGGACAGTTGCGCATGCGGACGACCCGTGCGGCCGCCCCGGCCGCGGCCTCGGCGACTTCGGGTTCCCCGGCGTCCCCCGGGGCCTCGGCGCCTTCCAGGTGCGGTTCGTAGCCGCGGGCGGCCAGCATCTCCATCGCCTCTTCGAGGCCGCCGCAGGGCGCCGCCGAGCCGCGCAGGGCCTCGCCCCGGCGGCGGGCGGCCTCAGTGAGCACGGCGTCCAGCCCCGCCTGCTCGGCGACCTCGGCGAGCAGCTCGGCGGCCGTGCGGTAGTCCCGGGCGGGCAGCGACACCGAGCGCTCGACCCGCGCCCGCGTGTACACCTTGGCGGGGCGGCCCGCCCCCGGCCCGGAACGGCCGGTCAGGCGGCGGCTGCCGCTCTCCAGCAGCCCGGCCTCGGTCAGCCTGTCCAGATGGTGCGCGGCGAGCGTGCGCGCGACCCCGGTCGCCTCGGCGGCCTCGTTGCGTCCGACCTCGCGGCCCTGCGCCACCACGTACTCGTACAGACGGCGTCGCACCGGTTCCTGCAGCAACGCGATCACATCGATGTCCTCCACGGGGCCATTCTAGGAACAGTGCAGGTTGGCGATAGAAAGGCGCGGTCCGCCGCGGCCGGCGCGGCCACCCGGCCCGGGAGCGAGAATGTGACGTCTTGCGAACGGCCGGGGGCGGTCCCGCCCCTGTGCGGCCAAGCTGATCGACAATGGGTCAGCGCCCTGCCCGCACGGTTGAGAGGAGCCCCTGATGACCACACCGCGGGACTTGTTGATGATCGCCATGGAAACGGAGTCCGGCCGGAAGGCCGAGCAGGGCGAGCTGTCGCTCGCGCTCGCCGGGGCCGAGGTGGTCGACCTCCTCGCCGCCGGGGCCGTCGGGCTGGACGGCGATCTCCTCGTGCCCGGTGAGCAGGCGGCGCCGGGCGACCCACTGCTGGAGGCGGCAGCGGCCTCGCTCGTCCGGGAGGAGCCGTACGAGTCCGTCGCCGACTGGCTGTGGCGCCGCGGGCTCGGCCTGTCCGCGCACTACGAGGCAGTCCTCGAGGAGGAAGGACAGCTCGTACGGCAACGCCGCCGCGGGTTCTCCCTCCGGGCCGGCGACCTGGTGCCGGCCGACTCCACCGACCACCGACGGGCGCAGGAGCGGTGGCGGTCGCAGGATGCCGTGCTGGTGCTCCTGGTGGAGTCGCTCGGGGGCGGCGGCGAACAGGACGGAGACGCTCCGGAGGTGGCCGACGACACCGTCGCGACGGTGCTGGCCGCCGTCAGTGACGCCGTGGTGGAGCTGGCGGGCGTACGGCAGCGCCGGGCCATCGAGAACGCCGCCTTCGACAACATCTGGCGCGGCCCCGGCGGTTGACGGCGGGGGTGCGGGGAGGGTCTTCTCCGGGGGCCGGACTCGGCTCCGGCTCCCGGGGACCGGCGATGGCCGCCTTCCGGCCCTCCCGCGTGATGGCGGGAGGGCTCCTCGGACCAGTCCCGTGCGCTGCGGAGGTACTGGTGAACGCTTCTAGGTACCACTGGTTCCGTGGGTCTGCCGGAGCCTTCGGCGTCTGCCTGCCCGGGTACAGGAATCGGCGCGTGGTCGACTCCCGGAGCACGGAGACGGCGTGCAGCCCCTGACCCCGCACCTGGCCCTGCTCCCGGTTCCGGGCCGTACGGGCCTTCCAGGAGGGCGATTAATTTGCCGCTGCGGCTCGCCTGCCACAGCGGTGCGGCACCGACCTCCTCCGGGAGCACAGGTACCGTCGGCGCCCCTCCGGAGTGCAGGCGGGTGAGCAGGTAGTCGCTCACGTCCTGCGGCTTCACGGCGCTTGTCGGGGCGACGCCGATGCGGGTCTCGGCGAGGAAGCAGCCGCACATCGCGTCGACCCGCCTCCTGGCCTGGACCGGGGTGGCGATCTCATCCGCCCGGAGCCCGATGTCGCGCAGGGCCGGACCGAAGGGGGCTGCGCCGAGGGGGGATACCGGCGGCGTTCGGACGGGGGCTGTGCGCCCCCGCCTACGGCGCGTCCGGCTTCGTACGTCCGCGTTTCGGGCATGAGTGTGGTCACCTCGTGGTCCTGACCGGGCCGTCTCATGCGACGCAGGACGCTCCTCGGCCACAACGGGCCATCGGGAGCACTCGTGGGGCGCCAGGAGCGCGCCGCACACCCCCAGGCCGCCTGACGCCCCACCGAAAGCACCAGCGCCCGAGGCTTCCGCAGGGGCCGGGCACGGGGCGTTGGCGCCGGAACGTGCCTACGCTGGAGGGGATCACCGGGACAACAGCGGGCGCGGGCGGCGGACGCCGGTCCGCATCCTCCGGACGAGGTGAGGCCATGACGACGGTGCACGGAGCCGCACTCCGCTCGAGGCGCCGGACGCCCGTCCTCGTCCTCGTCGCCACCCTCGCCGCCGCGTGCCTGGTGGCCGCCGGCCCGCAGGACGCCGCCTCCTGCCGGACCGCTCCGCCGGACAGTTTCTGGCACGCTCCCGTGGACACGCTGCCCGTGCACCCGGACTCGGCCCGGTACGTCTCCTCGATCGGTGCCGCCGAGCCCCTGCACCCGGACTTCGGGGCGGGGCTCGTCGACGGTCAGCCCTTCGGCATCCCCATCACCGTCTCGGACACGACGGTGCCCGAATCCCAGGTCGCGCTGGACATCGCCGGGGAGAGCGACGCGTCCGGGTACCGGATCCCCCAGGACGCCGCGGTCGAGAACGGTCCGGCGAGCACCGGGGACCGCCACGTCGTCGTCTGGGACCGCGCGCTCTGCAAGTCCTACGAGCTCTGGAACGCACGGCAGCAGGGCGATCACGCCTGGCAGGCCGGCTCGGGCGCCGTCTTCGACCTGCGGAGCAACGCGCTGCGGCCCGCCGGCTGGACGTCCGCCGACGCCGCCGGCCTCGCGATCCTGCCCGGGCTGGTCCGCTACGAGGAGGCCGCCGCCGGGCAGGTCGACCACGCGATCCGGATGACCGTCCCCCGCACGGATCAGAGCTACGTCTGGCCGGCCCGGCACCAGGCGGGTGCCGCGGCGGACGCTTCGCTGCCGCCCATGGGGCTGCGGCTGCGGCTCAAGAGCTCGGTGGACACCTCGGCGCTGGGGCCCCAGGCCCGGGCCGTCGCCGAGGCACTCAAGACGTACGGGGCCATCGTCGCCGACAACGGGTCACCCTGGTACCTCACCGGTGAGGAGAACCCCGGCTGGGACAACGCCCAGCTCAACGCGCTCAAGGCCTTCAAGGGCTCGGACTTCGAGGCGGTCGACGCGTCAGGACTCCAGCAGTCCCCGGACTCCGGAGCCGTGGCACCCCGCTGACCGCGGGACGGCACAGCGCGGACCGCGGGACCCCACGGCGCGGACCGCAGAGAGGACGCCCCCATGCACGCGGAAGCGTCCACGGCGGTGCGTAAAGGGGCCTTCATCGCGGTCGCCGTAGCCCTGTTCTGCATCCAGCTCGACTTCTTCGCGCTCAACCTCGCCATCCCCGGCATCGCGGCGGAGCTCGGAGTCACCGTGTCGGCGGCGCAGTGGACCCTGTCCGCGTACATGCTCGCCATCGGCTGCTTCTTCATCATCGGCGGCCGGGTGGGCGACGTCTTCGGCCGGCGGGGCACTCTGCTGGCGGGAACCGCCCTGTTCACCGCCGGAACCGTGGGGTGCGCGCTGGCTCCCGGCCTCGGTCCGCTGGTCGCGGCCCGGATCGCCCAGGGGGTGGGTGCGGCGTTCGTCTTCCCGGTGGCCGTCTCGGTGATCACCAACACCTTCCCCGAGGAGTCGCGCGCCAGGGCGCTGGGCGGCGTCTTCGGCGTCGCCAACATCGGGACCGCGATCGGGCCCTTCGTGGGCGGCGGGTTCACCGAGGGGCCCGGCTGGCGCTGGATCTTCTGGCTGATGGCGCCGCTGAGCCTGCTGTCGCTGCTCACCGCCCTCGTGTACGTCCCGGACTCGCGCGATGCCTCGGCGCCGCGCGAGCTCGATGTGCTCGGCTGCGCCCTGGTCGTCGGCGCGCTGGCCGCCGTCACGCTGACCGTGGAGCGCGCGGACGCCTGGGGCTGGAGCAGCGCCCGCGTCTTCCTCGGCTTCGCGGTGGCGGTGGTGAGCGGCGGGCTGTTCCTGGTCCGGGAGCGGCTGGCCCGGCACCCGCTGATCGACCTGGGGCTGTTCCGCGACGTCCCGTACGTGCTGGTCACCGGGATGGGCACGCTCACGAACATGGGCTACGGGGTCACCGTCTTCCTCGCCACCCTCTACCTCCAGGGCGTGCGGGGGCTCTCGCCGCTGCTGGCCGGCACGGTCTTCCTGGCCCCGGCCCTGCTCGTGGCGCTCAGCGGGCCACTGGGGGCGCGGCTGGGCCGCCACCTGCGGCCGACCACGGTGATGGCCCTCGCCGGGATCGGCGCGGGCACGGGGATGTACGCGCTGACCCTGGTCTCCGCCTGGTGGCTGTACGTACCGGTGTTCGCGTGGTGCGGACTGGGTCTCGGGCTGGGCTGGACCTACGCCAGCGTGGCGACCCAGCAGCTCGTCCCGCCGGCCAGGGCCGGGGAGGCATCGGGAGTGCTGCTGACGTTCCTGGTCACCGGTGGTGCGACCGCGCTGGCCGGAGCGGCCGCGGGGATCTCGGCGACGACGCCGCAGCGTTCGCCCGGGGCGGCCTACGACGCGATCCTGCGCCTCGGCGGTGTGGCGGTCCTCGCGGCGGCGGTGCTCGTCCTCGTCCTGGCCGTACGCCCGCACCTGGGCCCGCGCCCGCACCAGGGGCGGCTCGCGGTGCGGGGCCGGGCCCGCTGACGGTGCGCACACCGCGGGGGCGGCGGACGCTGCCGTCCGACCGCCCCCGCATTCCGGCCGGGGCCGGAGGTCCCTACTTGGCGCCGAGGTGGCCGCCCTTGACCCACTCCGCCTCGCCGTCCTTGGCGCAGGAGGAGGTGTAGGCGGGGCCGAACGGCGCCGGGACGGCGGCCGCGGAGGAGCAGTTGGACGAGAAGGCCTTGTGGCCGCCACCGAAGTAGCCGATGTCGACACCGTCGTTGGCCAGGGCCGCGCCGGCGCCGCCCAGCAGGATGCCGGCGGCGAGGACGGAGGCGGTGACGGCAGAGCGAATACGCATTGGTTCCCCTAAGGACTTAAGGATCTGTCGACGCCCCCATGGGCGGACGCGTCAGCGGATTCAACGCCCGGCGGAGCCGCCAGGAACGACCGTTCACTCGAACGCCACTGGCGTAACGTTTCGACACGTCACATGGGCTTTCGTGCGCCCCCGTTCGCGCCGGGGCGGGGGCCTTCGCCCGGGCTTCGGAGCCCCGGTCGATTGTCAGTGGCGGATGAGACGGTAGGAGCATCCAGTCGGAAACGAGGGGGAGCTTCCATGTCCGGAAACCAGAACTACATCAACCACGTCGCTCTTGTGTTGGATGCCAGTTCGTCCATGTCGCACCTCAGCCGCAAGGTCGTCGAGGTCGCCGATCAGCAGATCGCCTACCTGGCCCGCCGGTCGGGCGAACTGGACCAGGAGACGCGCGTCACCGTGTACGTCTTCGCGGACAAGGTGGAGTGCGTCGTCTACGACAAGGACGTGCTGCGGATGCCGTCCCTGAAGCAGCTGTACCGGACCGGTGGAATGACGGCGCTGCTCGCGGCCTCGCTGAAGTCGCAGCGCGAGCTGGCGCAGACCGCTCAGCTGTACGGCGACCACAGCTTCCTGACGTTCGTGCTGACCGACGGTCAGGAGAACGCCAGCCACCGCTCCCCCGGCGCCCCTTCCCGCGATCCGCAGGCCCTGGTGAAGGCCGTGGCCGAGATGATCGACAAGCAGGAGGACAACTGGACCCTGGCCGTCCTCGTACCGGACCAGATGGGCAGGCGCGAGGCGATGCAGTGCGGGTTCCCGAAGGAGAACATCGCCATCTGGGACGCCACGAGCACGCAGGGTCTGGAGGAGGCCGGGCAGGTCATCAAGGACGCCACCGAGAAGTTCATGGTGGGCCGGGCGAAGGGCATCCGGGGTTCGCGGGCCGTGTTCTCCACGGGCGCGGAGGTGGTCAACAAGGACACCATCGAGGCGGCCGGCCTCACTCCGGCGGACCCCTCGGCGTACGAGCTGATCCCGGTGGCCCGGGACGCGGCGATCCGGGAATGGGTCGTCGAGTCCGGGCACACCTACCGCACGGGTGGGGCCTTCTACCAGCTGAGCAAGCCGGAGAAGATCCAGGCGAAGAAGCAGATCGCGGTGCTGGAGAAGAAGACGGACCGGGTGTACACGGGGCCGGAGGCCCGGGCCCTGCTCGGACTGCCCGCCGTGGAGGCACGGGTGAAGCCGGACCACAACGACGAGTTCACGATCTTCGTCCAGAGCACCAGCGTCAACCGGAAGCTCGTGTCGAACACCCGGCTGCTGCTGATGGTCTGACCGGCCGCTTCCCGAGCACCGGGCCCGGATGGCGGGGTCGAGGGGCGCGAGGGAGGCTTGGGGTATGCGAAGGCGCGTGCCGGCTGCGGCGGTGGCCGCGGTGGCCGCCGTACTGCTGGCGGCCGCCGCGCCGCCGCCCGGCGGCGAGGACACCGGGCAGTCCGTGTCCATCGGCGGCGGGCGGAGCCTGTACCTGCACTGCTCGGGCTCGGGCAGTCCGACCGTGGTGCTGCTGTCCGGGCTGCACGAGTCCTCCGACTCGTGGACCCTGACCGACACCACCCCGCCCGTGCCGAAGGCCCCGGCGGTGCTGCCGGGCATCGCGGCGTTCACCCGGGTGTGCACCTACGACCGGCCGGGGACGCTCCGCTATACGCAGCCCCCTGAGCTGACCGACCGCAGCACGCCCGTACGGGGCACCCGGGCTCTGCCCGCCATGGTCGAGGACCTGGACCGGGTGCTGACGGCCGGGCACGTGCCCGGCCCGTACCTGCTGGTGGGGCACTCCTTCGGCGGGATGCTCGCGCTGGGCTACGCGCAGGAGCATCCGGAGCGGACGCGCGGGCTCGTCCTGGTCGACGCGCTGGGGCCGGCGCTGAAGCCCGCGATGGGCGCGGACTGGGCGGCGTACGTGCAAGAGCTGCGGCATCCCGGTACGCCCTTCGACGCCGATCCGCGGTTCGAGCAGGTCGACATCGAGGGCGGGGTCGGCGCCCTCGACCGCGGCGGGCCGCTGCCGCCGGTTCCCGTCGCGGTCCTCAGCAAGACCGAGCCCTTCGCCGTACCGCCCACGATGTCCAAGGACCTGGTGGCGAAGCTGGAGAAGGCCTGGCCCACGGCGCAGCAGGCTCTGGTGGGCCTGCGGCCGCAGACCCCGCACCTGCTGGCCACCGGCAGCGACCACTACGTGCAGCTCCACGACCCGGACCTCACCATCGCGGCGGTCCGCCTCGTCGCGGACCGGGCCCCGTCCCCGGCGGGAACGGCCCCGCAGGGGACGACCCCGCCTGCGACGGCCCCGCCTGGGACGAAGTCGAGTTCGCCGTAGCCCCGGGCCCGCCCGGACCGCCCCGGACCGCTCGGCTCAGGCCTGGGGCGGGCCCTCGGGGATCGGGTGCACTTCGACCGGGTCGCTGCCCGGCTTTCCACCCGCGCTGGGGCAGGCCGATGCCCGTGCGGCGATCTCCAGGGCCCGGTCCTGGCTCTTGACGTCGACCAGCCAGTACCCGGCCAGGATCTGCCCTTCCCGGGCCGGCCCGTCGGTCACCTGCGGCCGGCCGTCGCTTCCCGCCCGTACCGTCTTGACCAGCGAGGGACCGCCGAGGCCCTGACCGTCCACCCACTCGCCGGCGGCGATGATGTCCTCGTTGAGAGCTCCCATGTGGGCGAACATGACCTTCATGTCCTCCTCGGAGTACGCCGACATGATGGCGTCCCACTCGGCGGCAGGCACGTTCATCTGGATCATGTACTTCATGTTCCTCACCCTTCCGGGGCGGCTGCTGGGGTTTCGGTCTTCCACAGGGATAGACAGCCGGTCGCGGGAAAACTCATCGGCGCCCCCGGCACCACACCACGGAAACCCCATGATCGCCCCCCAGGGCTGCCGCACGAGGGCGGGTGACGCGCTTCAGTCCTCTTCGGCGCCGGCCAGGGCATCGGTGATCAGGCGGGTCGCGAAGTCGGGGTCGCCGGTCATGCGGTTGATGTATTCCGCGAGCAGGAAGGCCGTGGCTTCGAGCGGATTCATCTCTGCCTCGCGCCAGTCTCCGAACTGCTTGCGCCACAGGTTGGGGCTCAGGCCGGTGCCCGCGGCGATGACGAGTCCGGCCATGGTGGGAATGGTCTCGGGGCGCACGCTCCTGGGCATCATGCGCATCGTGGCCACGATGTTCGGAACGACGTACTCGATTACGTCCTTGCCGTGCTCCTCGTGGGCCCGGCGCAGCCACATCATGAACATGTAGATGAGCGTGCACGCTCCGTCGAGCAGGTCGTCGGCCTCCCTGTCGCTGAGCGACGAGGCGTACTGGGCTATCAGGGCCCGCTGTTCGGGATCCATGCCGGTCTTGCCGTCGTGAATGCCCTTGAGCCGGGAATCGATCATCAACAGCGCCGCGCCCACATCACCCGCGGGAGCGTGCTCGGGGTCGTACTGCGATGCCACGGGATTCCTCCTCAGGTCGCCGCGATGTGCGGCTCGCCGTTGTCCGCACAGTAGACGGACCGCAGGACGGCGGATGCCCGCTCGGCCTTCCTTCACCCCGAGGGGGTCCGCCCCTCGGCCTAAGTTTTACGGGTTCATAAGTTGAGCTGTTGCACTTATTGATCCGGTGTGGTGTTCTGGACAGGTGAGCCGGGCCGCCGCTCCACACGCCCCCGCTCCGCCTCCTTCTCGTTCCCCTACGCCCGAAAGGGGTGATCAGTCATGTCCACGACCACATCCCTCCCCTCCGCCGACCCGTCGGCCGGACCCACGGCCGTGCCCAAGAACGTGCGCTGGGTACTGCTCGGCGTGATGCTCGCGATGCTGCTGTCGATGCTCGACAACATGGTCGTCAGCACCGCGATGCCCACGATCGTCGGCGACCTCGGCGGCCTGGAGCACATCTCCTGGGTCGTCACCGCCTACACCCTGGTCACCGCCGTCACCACCCCGGTCTGGGGCAAGTTCGGCGACCTCTTCGGCCGCAAGCCCATGTACCTGGCCTCGATCGCCGTGTTCATCATCGGATCCGCCCTCTGCGGGACCTCCGGTTCGATGGGCGAGCTGATCGCCTACCGCGTCGTCCAGGGCGTCGGCGCCGGAGGGATCGGCGCGGGCGCCTTCGCGCTGATCGGAGCCCTCGTGCCGCCCCGGGAGCGTGGCAAGTACCAGGGCATGACCGCCTCCGTGATGGCGATCGGCACCATCGGAGGACCGCTCCTGGGCGGATTCGTCACCGGCCACTTCGACTGGCGCTGGGCCTTCTACATCAACCTCCCGCTCGGCCTGGTCGCCCTGGTGTGGCTGTGGCGGAAGCTGCGGATCCCCGCCCGCCGCATCCAAGCGAAGATCGACTGGGCGGGCATCGCCCTGCTGACGCTCTCCATCACCGCGATCGTCCTGGCCGCCACCTGGGCGGGCAGCACCTACGCCTGGGGCTCGTGGCAGATCCTGTCGCTGGGCGCCGCCGCGATCGTGTCCCTGGCCCTGTTCATCCAGGTGGAGAAGCGCGTCGGCGAACCGCTGCTGCCGCTGAGCGTGTTCACGGGGCACCGCAACTACCCGCTCGCGATGGTCCTGGTCCTGGCCGCCGGTGTGGTCATGTTCGGCGCGGGCCTCTACCTGCCGCTGTTCCAGCAGACCGTCCAGGGCGCCTCGGCCACCAACTCCGGTCTGCTGATGCTCCCGATGATGCTTCCCGTCGTGATCGTCTCGACCCTCGCCGGCAAGGTCATGTCCGCCACCGGCAAGTACAAGATGTTCCCCGTCGTCGGCACGCTCTTCCTCACCGCGGGCCTCGGCCTGCTGGCCACCATGGACGCCTCCACCTCGTCCCTGCTGACCGGCCTCTACATGATCCTCGTCGGCATCGGCCTCGGCTTCACCCTGCAGATGGCCGGCACCATCGCCCAGGACAGCGTCTCCCTGCGCGACATGGGCGCGGCCATGAGCTCGGTCAACCTCTTCCGCACCCTGGGCGGGTCCCTCGGCGTCGCCGTCTTCGGCTCCCTGTTCACCCGCGCCGTACAGCCCGCCCTGCCGGCCGGCGCGGACACCGGCCCGGACACCCTGCGGAACCTGCCCGCCGGGGCCAAGGAGGCCTACCTCACCGCGGTCACGGACGGTACCGGCCGCATCTTCCTCACCGCCGCGATCCTCTGCGCCCTCGCCTTCATCGCCGCGCTCTTCGTCATCGAGGTCCCGCTGAAGAAGGCCGGACCGCCGGCACCCACGGCCACCCCCGAAAAGGCCGCCGCCACCCCGGCCGGCTGATATCCCCGCCCCCGCCCCCGCCCCTCCACGCGGCAGCACTGCCGACCGTACGAACGGAGCGCCACCATGAACACGACCACCACCACACCCCGCATCGCGATCATCGGAGCAGGTCCCGGCGGGCTGACCTGCGCCCGCATCCTCCAGCGCCACGGCGTCGCCGTCACCGTCTACGACCGCGAGAGCGGTCCCGGCGCCCGCAACCAGGGCGGCAGCCTCGACCTCCACGAGGACAACGGCCAGATCGCCCTGCGCGAAGCCGGACTCCTGGAGGAGTTCTTCAGGCTCTCCCGCCCCGAGGGACAGGAAATGCGCCAGCTGGACCCGGCCGGCACGATGCTCTTCCACCACACCCCCGACGAGGGCGAGCGCTTCAAGCCGGAGATCGACCGCGGCGACCTCCGCGACCTCCTCCTGAACTCCTTGGAGCCCGGTACCGTCCACTGGGGCCACACCCTGTGGTCCGTCGAAGGCCCCGAGGAGGGCCCCCGGCAGGTGCACTTCGACGACGGCACCGCCATCGAAGCCGACCTCGTCATCGGCGCCGACGGCGCCTGGTCCAAGGTCCGCCGCGCCCTCTCCCCGGCGCTCCCCGCGTACACCGGAGTCAGCTTCCTCGAAGCCTGGTTCCACGAGGTCGAAACCCGCCACCCCGCCATCGCCGAACTCGTCGGCCAGGGCGGCGCCGCCGCGGCCGACGGCGAGCGCGGCCTCTTCGCCCAGCGCAACAGCGGTGGCCACATCCGCGTCTACCTCATCCAGCGCGTCCCCGCCGACTGGATCGCCGCGAACGGCCTGACGGGCGACACCGAGGCCATCCGCGCCCACCTGCTGGAGCAGTACCGCGACTGGTCACCCGCCCTGCGCCGCCTGATCAGCGACAACGACGGCCGCTACGTCGACCGCCCCATCAACGCCCTGCCCGTCCCGCACACCTGGGAGCCGAACCCCACCGTCACCCTCCTCGGCGACGCCGCCCACCTCATGCCCCCGCTCGGCGTCGGCGTCAACCTGGCCCTGCTCGACGCCTGCGAACTGGCCCTCGCCCTCGCGGACCAGCCCACCGTCGCAGACGCCGTCCGGGCCTACGAGAAGACCATGCTGCCCCGCTCGACCCGGATGCAGGAGCTCCTGGACAACGGCGCCGAGGAGCTCCTGTCCACCGAACTCCCGGACTTCGCCACGGCCTAGTACTGCAACGGTTCTTTCGTTGACGGTTGGGCAGTTTTGGCGTTGTGGTGGATATGGGGTGGGGGTCGGTACGGGCGGATGCCCGTGTGTGG
>NZ_JBITDL010000035.1:0-99818 GCF_044454225.1 Streptomyces sp. NPDC051563 | reverse complement strand
TCCGGGCTTCGTTCTGTTCTGTTCTTGCGTTTCAGACTCTATCAGAGTCTGTCTCGCTTGTTTCCCGCCTTCCAGGTCATCCGCTTTCGCGTTTTTCCTTTCCGGCGAGTTCGACTCTATCAGATCCTTTCGGGCCTGACTCCCAGTCAACGGGTTTTGTCGTTCGGGCTGTTGGGCCCTTGCGACGAGTGAGACAGTAGCGGATTCCTTGCCCCCGAACCTAATCGGCGACTGCGTCCGTGGACGCGGATTCCTCATTCGCAAATACGCATGAAAACGGGACGACAAAGTGAGTCGTTCGTTCGAATGTGTAGTGCGGGATGGCTGTCCGGGGACCGACCGGGGTCGGCGCTCACTTCGGACAACTCGAAGAACCTTACGGATCCGGGACAGGTGTGTCAACCCCGGGCCGGACCGCCTCGCGGGGCGGGCAAACCTGACGCTCTCCTCACCCCTCAGGGTCTAGCCTCTCTCCCATGACTACGCGTGCGCTCATGCTCGACCTTCGTTGGTGGGCCGCCTGACGGCGGCCGACCAACCACGCGAGCACGCACGCGCTCGACGGCCGCCGATCACGGCGGCCGTTTCTGTTTCTCCCCTCCCGGGAGTGGCTCGGTCGCCCGACGCGGTGGCGTCGATGCCCACACCGACACGAGCAGGGAGCAGGGACATGACGAGGATCTTCAGCGGGGTCAAGCCGACGGGGCATCTGACGCTGGGCAACTACCTGGGGGCCGTACGGCAGTGGGTCGCGGCCGAGCAGGAGCCCGACGAGGCGCTGTTCTGCGTGGTCGATCTGCACGCCCTGACCGTCGAGCACGATCCGGCCCGGGTGCGGCGGCTCAGCCGGCAGGCGGCGACCCTGTTGCTCGCGGCCGGGCTGACCCCCGAGAAGTGCACGCTGTTCGTGCAGAGCCACGTGGACGAGCACGCCCGGCTCTCCTACCTGCTGGAGTGCACGGCTTCGGACGGGGAGCTGCGCCGGATGGTGCAGTACAAGGAGAAGTCGGCGAAGGCCCAGGCCTCGGGGGACGGGGTGCGGCTGTCGCTGCTCACCTATCCCGTGCTCATGGCCGCCGATATCTTGGCCTACCGGACCGGTGAGGTGCCCGTCGGGGAGGATCAGCGGCAGCACGTGGAGCTGACCCGGGATCTGGCGGTGCGGTTCAACCAGCGGTACGGGTACACCTTCACCGTGCCCAAGGCCACGCATCCGGTGGTGGCGGCGCGGGTCATGGACCTGCAGGACCCGCGGTCGAAGATGGGGAAGTCGGGGGACGCGGGGCCCGGGGTGGTGTTCATCCTCGACGAGCCCGAGGCGGTGCGGAAGAAGGTGATGCGGGCCGTCACCGACAGCGGGGACGGCGGGGTGGTCTACGACCCGGACGCGCGGCCCGGGGTCGCGAACCTGCTGGACGTCCTCGCCGCCTGTACCGGGGGAGATCCGGCCGCGCTCGCCGACGAGTACACCGGGTACGGGGCGCTCAAGCGGGACGTGGCCGATGCCGTCGTGGAGCTGCTGCGGCCGGTCCGCGTGCGGCACGCGGAGCTGGCCGCCGATCCGGGGGCGGTGGAGGCGGTGCTGCGCGCGGGGGCCGGGCGGGCCCGGGCGATCGCGCGGCCCGTGGTCGACGCGGCGTACCGGGCCATCGGGCTGCTGGAGCCCTGAGGGGAGCGGGCCGGGCCGCTACGGGGCTGCGCGCGCAGCCCCGTAGCGGCCGGAGGACGTCAGCTGTTGCCGGAGGCCAGTTCGCGGCTGCGGTCGCGGGCCGCTTCGAGGGCGGCGATCAGGGCGGCCCGTACGCCGTGCTTCTCCAGCTCGACGATCGCGTTGATGGTGGTGCCGGCCGGGGAGGTGACGGCTTCGCGGAGCTTGACCGGGTGTTCGCCGCTGTCGCGGAGCATGACGGCGGCGCCGACGGCGGCCTGGACGATGAGGTCGTGGGCCTGGGCGCGCGGCAGTCCGAGGAGGATGCCCGCGTCGGTCATGGCCTCGACGAGGTAGTAGAAGTAGGCGGGGCCGGAGCCGGAGAGGGCGGTGGCCGCGTCCTGCTGGGATTCCGGGACGCGCAGGGTCTTGCCGACGCCGCCGAAGATCTCCTCGGTGTGCGCGAGGTGCGCGGCGGTGGCGTGGCTGCCGGCCGAGATGACGGACATGGCCTCGTCGACGAGCGCGGGGGTGTTCGTCATGACGCGGACGACGGGGGTGCCCTGGGCGAGGCGCTCCTCGAAGAAGGAGGTCGGGATGCCGGCCGCGCCGCTGATGACCAGTCGGTCCGCGGGGAGGTGGGGGGCGAGCTCTTCGAGGAGCTTGCCCATGTCCTGCGGCTTCACCGTCAGGATGAGCGTGTCGGCGCGCTTGGCGGCCTCGGCGTTGGTGACGGCCTCGACGCCGTAGCGGGAGCGGAGCTCCTCGGCGCGTTCCGGGCGGCGGGCGGTGACGAGGAGCTTGGAGGCGGGCCGGCCGCCGCGGATCATCCCGCTGAGCAGGGCCTCGCCGATCTTGCCGGTACCGAGGACTGCGACTGTCTGGGTCATGCCCGATTCACCTCGCCGAACTGTTCGTGCACGCATGCAGGGGTTGCGTCCTCATCCTTGCATTCGTGCGGGGAACGGTGACGGGCTGTCCGGACTGCGGTCAGGCCCGTTCTTCCGTCAGGGCGTGCGGCGGCGGAGGGTGGCGGCGCCGAGGGTGAGGACCAGGAGGGCGCATCCGGCGACGATGACGGCGTCGCGGACGAAGTCGGCGGTCATGTCGGTGTGGGTGAGGACCTGGTTCATGCCGTCGACGGCGTAGGACATGGGCAGGACGTTCGAGATGCCCGCGAGGACGGGCTGCATGGTGTCGCGGGCGGCGAAGAGTCCGCACAGCAGGAGTTGGGGGAAGATCACCGCCGGCATGAACTGGACGGCCTGGAACTCGGAGGCGGCGAAGGCGGAGACGAAGAGGCCGAGTGCGGTGCCGAGCAGGGCGTCGAGGAGGGCGACCAGCAGGAGCAGCCACGGGGAGCCGACGACGTCGAGGCCGAGGACCCAGAGGGCGACGCCGGTGGCGAGCAGGGACTGGACGACCGCCATGGCGCCGAAGGCGAGGGCGTAGCCGGCGATGAGGTCGCCCTTGCCGAGCGGCAGGGCGAGGAGGCGTTCGAGGGTGCCGGAGGTGCGTTCGCGCAGGGTCGCGATGGAGGTGATCAGGAACATCGTGATCAGCGGGAAGATCCCGAGGAGGGAGGCCCCGATGCCGTCGAAGGTCCGCGGGCTGCCGTCGAAGACGTAGCGGAGCAGGATCAGCATCAGGACGGGGACCAGCAGCATCAGCGCGATGGAGCGCGGGTCGTGGCGGAGCTGGCGCAGGACGCGGGCGGCGGTGGCGGTGGTGCGGGCGGTGCTCATCGGGTGCTCCCGTGGGGGGCTGCGGAGACTGCGGCGGCTTCGGCGTTGGCGGCGTCGACGAGGTGGAGGAAGCCCTCTTCGACGGTGTCGGTGCGGGTACGGGTGCGCAGGGCCTCGGGGGTGTCCTGGGCGAGGATGCGGCCCTCGCGCATGAGGAGGAGGTCGTGGCAGCGCTCGGCTTCGTCCATGACGTGGGAGGAGACGAGCAGGGTGGCGCCGCGGGTGGTGGTGATGTCGTGGAAGAGGTTCCACAGGTCGCGGCGCAGGACGGGGTCGAGGCCGACGGTCGGCTCGTCCAGGACGAGGAGCTCGGGGCTGCCGAGGAGGGCGACCGCGAGGGAGGCCCTGTTGCGCTGGCCGCCGGAGAGGTTTCCGGCGAGGGCGGTGGCGTGGGTGGTGAGGTCGACGTCGGCGATGGCCCGGGTGACGGTTTCGCGGCGGCGTTCGGCGGCGGCGCGGCCGGGGTCGAGGATCGCGGCGAAGTAGTCGAGGTTCTGCCGGACGGTGAGGTCGTCGTAGACGGAGGGCGCCTGGGTGACGTAGCCGATGCGGGAGCGCAGTGCGGGGTGGCCGGCGGGCCGGCCGAGTACGTCGAGGGTGCCGGTGACGTGGGCCTGGGTGCCGACGACGGCGCGCATCAGGGTGGACTTTCCGCAGCCGGAGGGGCCGAGGAGGCCGGTGATGCGGCCGCGGGGGACGTCGAAGGAGAGGCCGTCGAGGACGGTGCGGGGGATGCGGCCGGTGCCTCGGCGGACGGTGAGGCCGTCGGCGTGGACGGCGGCGGCCGCTTGGTTATTCATCATGTGATGAATAATGCTCCCGGCGGTGCCCCGGCGCAAGGCTGGGGTGGGTGCCGGGGCTACTTCTTGCGCTTGGGGCGCCGGGCGGCCGGGTTGCCCGTACGGGAGCTGCGGCGGCGGTCGAACTCGACCGAGGCGCGCTCGTACTCGGTGCGGCGCAGCTTCTCGCCGGGCGCCTCCACGAAGCAGCGCAGGAAGTACGCGATGAGGCTGCCGATGAAACCGATCGCCTTCAGGCCCTTCAGGGCCGTCTCGTCGGAGGACGGGGGCTGCCGGCGGCTGAAGGACTCCCAGGTCTTGACGAAGGCGATGGAACTGGCGATCGCGAAGAGGACGACGACCGAGATGCTGAGGAAGGCGCCGACGTTGCCGATCTCCAGGCCCTCGTAGGAGAACCGGAGCAGGAAGGCGCTGACGACGGCGAGGACCAGCGCGCCGGCGGCCACGCCGACGCGGCGCGCACCGTAGCCGCCGTCGTGGTTCACCCAGGTGGTCCCGAAGAACCGGATCGGCTCGGGCTCCGGCCCGGTGGGCACCGCGGGCTGCGCCGGGGGCGTGGGCTCGGAAGGGGCCGGCTCGGCAGGGGTCTGGTCTCGCTGGTCGTCGCTCACACCAGCGATTATCCCCCGCCGGGCAGGGAGGACCCGGGGTGTCTCACGGGCCGGGCCGGGTGGCGGACCCGGATGGGTGCGGGCGGGTGTCAGCCGCAGCGGCTGGTGACGTAGCCGTCGCTGCCGGTCTTCACGTACGCGTCGGAGATGAACTCGCCGTTGGCGATGTTGTCCCAGATGGTCGTGGTGCCGTACGGGCCGGTGACGTTCGTCCCCTCGCACTGGCAGCGGATGCCGACGGACGCACCGGCCGGGAGGACCCGGGTGACCGAGTAATTGGTGCCGGGGCCGCTGCGGACGTTCACCCGGTAGCCGGGCGCGACGGGGAACGTCGGGAATCCCGACCCCGAGGTGAGGCTCTGGACTTGGCTTGAATCGCTCTCGACGGACATGCGAAATGACCCCCCTGAGGTGTGTTGCCCTGCGCAACCCGCGCAGGGTAGCAGGACCTTGGGGATTCGCACGGGCCATCGACTAGGCTCCGGCGGGGGTGGTGAGCGGTGCGGTCAGCGCGGGCGGATTACGCGGGTTTTCCGGAGTACGCCGGGCAGTACCGGCTTGAGTCCGTGCTCGGTTCCGGCGGCATGGGCGTCGTCCACCTGGCCACCTCCGAGTCGGGGCTGAAACTCGCCGTCAAGATCGTGCATCCGCAGCACGCCGTGGACCCGGAGTTCCGGGCCCGGTTCCGGCAGGAGGTCGCGGCCGCGCGACGGGTGAGCGGAGCGTTCACCGCACCCGTCGTGGACGCCGACCCCGATGCCGAACGGCCGTGGATGGCCACGCTGTTCATCGACGCCCCGACGCTCTCCGAGCGGGTACGGGACCAGGTGCTGGAGCCCCGGGAGCTGGCGCGGCTCGCCGCCGGACTCGCCGAGGCCCTGCGGGACATCCACCGGGCGGGGGTCGTGCACCGGGACCTGAAGCCCAGCAACGTGCTGATGGACCCCGGCGGGGTGCGGGTCATCGACTTCGGGATCTCGCGGCCGGCCGACAGCGATCTGCGCACCGAGACGGGCAAGCTGATCGGGACCCCGCCGTTCATGGCGCCGGAGCAGTTCCAGCGGCCGCGCGAGGTGGGGACCGCCGCGGACGTGTTCGCGCTGGGCGCGGTGCTCGTGTACGCGGCGACCGGGCGGGGTCCCTTCGACTCCGACAGCCACTACCTCGTGGCCTACCAGGTGGTGCACAGCGAGCCCGACCTGACCGGTCTGCCGCAGCGGCTCGCGCCGCTGGTCGCCCAGTGCCTGGCCAAGGATCCCGCGGAGCGGCCGAGCGCGGACGCGCTGATCGTGGCGCTGCGGGCGGTGGCGTACCCGACGGACCAGGACACGCAGGCCTTCATCCCGCAGCCGCGCCGGCCGGCGCCCGACGAGGAGGCCACGCACCGGCGGGAGCGGATCGTGCCCCCGGCCCCCCGGGGCGGGCGGCGGACCCGGGTGGCCGTCTCGGCGGGGCTCGGACTGCTGCTGGCAGCGGGGTCCGTCGGCGGCTACCTCTGGTCCGGGTACGAGCCGGGGTCCGGGTACGGCGGCAAGGGGGCGAAGGCGAGCTCCGCCCCGCCGCCGCCCACGGCCGGACGGCCCCTGCCGTGGTCCGTGCGGCTCGGGGAACGGGGCGCCGCATGCGCCTGGCAGGCGCCGGCCCTGTACTGCTCGGGGCCCGGCACGGCCCTGGCACGGCTCGACCCGGCGAGCGGCACCTCGCTGTGGACCGTACCGGCAGCGGCGCCCGGCGCCCCGACGGCGAGCAGCAGCGCACCCGTCTTCGGGGCCGGGGTCGTGTTCGTGGTGGCGCAGGGCAGCGAGATCCTCCAGGCCCGGGACACCGCGACCGGGGCCGAGCGCTGGAGACGCAACGTCCCCGGAGGCGCACGCGTCGTGTCCGTCGCGGCGAGCGTCCTGATCGCCGCGACGGACGGCACGCTCACCGCGCTGGACGCGGCGACCGGGTCGGCACGCTGGACGAAGCCGCTCGGCGGACCGGGTTCGCTCTGGTGGGGCGGACCGGAGGGACCCGGCGGGGCCGTGCTGTATGGGGCCACGCCGAAGGCCGACGGCAAGTCGACGCAGCTTTCGGCCGTGGACCCGGCGAGCGGGACGGTGCGGTGGCAGGCCCGGGCGGCCGGAGCGCTGCGGCCGGTCGGAGTCGCGGGCGGCGGCATGTACCTGCTGGACAGCGATGCGGCGGGCAGGACGGAGGCGGTCGTACGGGTCGACCTGGGCACGCGTGCGGTGACCCGGGTACGGCTGGCGACGCCGCTCTACGACGCCCAGGCAGCGGTGGGGCCGGACGGAGTGGTCTACGTCTTCGGCGCCCCCGGTGGGCTGGCGGCCGTGGGCGCGACCCGGGAGGACTGGCGGATCGAGACGGGCCTGGCCAGCGCCTCCCGGCCGGTGTTCGCCGACGGGCGGGTCTTCCTGACCGCGCCGGACGGGCGGTTGCTGGCATTCGGCGCCGACGGGAAACCGGCGGGCCAGACCAGGCCCCGCATGGGCGGCGGGAAGGACACCTTCGCGGCGAGCCTGCCCGCGCCCGTCGTCGGGGACGGGCGGGTGTACGCGTCGGCGCCCGACGGGAGCGTGTTCGCCGTGGCGGCGGGTGATCCCGCGGGGTGGTGAGGGCGGCGGAACACCGGAGCCGGCCGAGATGCCGGGGATTCCGGGGCCGCCGGGGCCGCCGGGGCCGCCGAAAGACACGGACGGCCCCGTCCGAGGGTGTCGGACGGGGCCAGGACCGGGGCCTGCGGGTAGCGGGTCAGCGCTCCAGGAGGCTGACGTCGCGGACCGCGCCCTTGTCGGCGCTGGTGGCCATCGCCGCGTAGGCGCGCAGCGCCGCGGAGACCTTGCGCTCGCGGTTCTTCGGGGCGTAGACGCCGCCCAGGGCCTCGTGGCGGGCGGCCAGCGTGGCCTCGTCGACCAGGAGCTCGATGGAACGGTTGGGGATGTCGATGCGGATGCGGTCGCCGTCCTCCACGACCGCGATGGAGCCGCCCGAGGCCGCCTCCGGGGAGGCGTGGCCGATGGACAGGCCCGAGGTGCCGCCGGAGAAGCGGCCGTCCGTGACCAGGGCGCAGACCTTGCCGAGGCCGCGGCCCTTGAGGAAGGACGTCGGGTAGAGCATCTCCTGCATGCCGGGACCGCCGCGCGGGCCCTCGTAGCGGATGACGACCACGTCGCCCGCCTTGATCTCCTTGCGGAGGATCTTGTCGACGGCCTCGTCCTGCGATTCGCAGACCACGGCCGGGCCCTCGAAGGTCCAGATGGACTCGTCGACGCCGGCGGTCTTCACGACGCAGCCGTCGACCGCGATGTTGCCGCGCAGGACGGCGAGGCCGCCGTCCTTGGAGTAGGCGTGCTGGACGGAACGGATGCAGCCGCCCTCGGCGTCGAGGTCGAGGGTGTCCCAGCGCTCGGACTGGGAGAAGGCGGAGGCGGAACGCTGGCAGCCGGGGCCCGCGTGCCACAGCTCCACGACCTCGTCCGGAGCCGTGCCGGAGCGGACGTCCCACTTGGCGAGCCACTCCTCCAGGTTCGCGGAGTGGACCGAGGTGACGTCCTTGTTGAGGAGTCCGCCGCGGTGCAGCTCGCCCAGGAGGGCGGGGATGCCGCCGGCGCGGTGGATGTCCTCCATGTAGTACGTGCCGCCGGGCGCCACGTTCGGCGCGACCTTGGCGAGGCACGGGACCCGGCGGGAGACCTCGTCGATGTCCGTGAGGTCGTACTTCAGACCGGCTTCCTGCGCGGCGGCGAGGAGGTGCAGGATCGTGTTCGTGGAGCCGCCCATGGCGATGTCGAGGGCCATGGCGTTCTCGAAGGCCTGGCGGGTCGCGATGTTGCGGGGCAGGACCGACTCGTCGTCCTGCTCGTAGTAGCGCTTGGTGATCTCGACGATCGTGCGGCCGGCGTCCTCGTACAGGGCGCGGCGGGCGGTGTGCGTCGCGAGGACCGAGCCGTTGCCGGGGAGGGCCAGGCCGATGGCCTCGGCGAGGCAGTTCATCGAGTTGGCGGTGAACATGCCGGAACAGCTGCCGCAGGTGGGACAGGCGTTCTCTTCGATGCGCAGGACGTCTTCGTCGGAGACGCTGTCGTTCGAGGCGTCCACCATGGCGTCGATCAGGTCGAGCTTGCGGACGGTGCCGTCGACGAGGGTGGCCTGACCGGCCTCCATCGGGCCGCCGGAGACGAAGACCACCGGGATGTTGAGGCGCATGGCGGCCATCAGCATGCCGGGGGTGATCTTGTCGCAGTTGGAGATGCAGATCAGCGCGTCGGCGCAGTGCGCCTCGACCATGTACTCGACCGAGTCCGCGATCAGGTCGCGGGAGGGCAGGGAGTACAGCATGCCGCCGTGGCCCATGGCGATGCCGTCGTCGACCGCGATGGTGTTGAACTCGCGGGGGACGGCGCCGGCGGCCAGGATCGCGTCGGAGACGATGCGGCCGACCGGGGCCAGGTGGGTGTGGCCGGGGACGAACTCCGTGAAGGAGTTGGCGACCGCGATGATCGGCTTCCCGATGTCCGCGCTCGCTACGCCCGAGGCGCGCATCAGGGCACGTGCGCCTGCCATGTTGCGGCCGTGGGTGACGGTGCGGGACCTCAGCTCGGGCATCGGATCTCTCCCCATGTGTGCGGTGACGCGAACGTCTGCCGCGACTGTGGATATGGCTCGGTTACGAGGCTACGCCCCCTGCCCGGGATCCGGACGCGCTGTCCGGATCCCGGGACGGGGGGCTCAGCAATTGGTCATTCCTCGGTGAGGTAGCGCTGGAGGGTGGGGGCCACCAGCGCGATGATCGTCTCCGGGTCCGCGGACGCGAGGGGCTCGACCTGGACCACGTAGCGCAGGATGGCGATGCCGACCATGTGGGAGGCGGCGAGCTCCGCGCGGAAGGTCGGGTCGGGGACGTTGAGGTCGGCGGCGATCCGCTCCAGCAGCCGGTGCAGGATCAGCCGGCGCAGCACCTTCGCGGCGGCCTCGTGGGTGAGGGCCGAGCGGATCACGGCGAGCAGCGGGGTCCGGGTGACCGGGTTCTCCCAGACGCCGAGGAAATAGCGGGCCAGGCGCTCGCCGATGCCGTCGGGACCCGCACCGATGATCGCGGGCAGGACCAGGGCGGGCTCCATGCTCAGCTCGATCGCGCCGGCGAACAGCTCGTCCTTGCTGCCGAAGTAGTGGTGCACCAGGGCCGGGTCCACGCCTGCGGCCTTGGCGATCCCGCGGACGGAGGTCTTGTCGTAGCCGCGCGCGGCGAACTCGGAGCGGGCCGCCAGGCGGATGCGCTCCTGGGTGCCGGGGCCGTCGTCCGCCTCGTCCTGGCGGGGGCGGCCCGGGCCGCGGCGGGGCCTGGCCGGCTTCGCGGGGGCGGAGCCGTCGGGGTCCGGCAGGGGCTCGGTCATGGGTGCGGGGTCCTCGGTGCCGGGCCGGGGGCGGCCGCGAGGTGGAGCCGGGTGAAGGCCAGGGCCTCGGCGAGGTCGGCCTCGCGCTCGGCGGAGGACATCGCGCGGCGGGTGTTGACCTCGATGACCACGTGCCCGTCGAAGGAAGTGGCGGCGAGCCGCTCCAGCAGCTCGGCGCAGGGCTGGCTGCCGCGGCCGGGGACCAGGTGCTCGTCCTTCGCGGAACCGTTTCCGTCGGCGAGGTGGATGTGGGCGAGGCGGTCGCCCATCCGGTCGATCATCGCGGTGGCGTCGGTGCGGGCGGTCGCGGTGTGCGAGAGGTCGACCGTGAAGTGGCGGTAGTCGTCCTTGGTGACGTCCCACTCGGGCGCGTAGGCGAGCATCTCGCGGTCGCGGTAGCGCCAGGGGTACATGTTCTCGACGGCGAAGCGGACGTCGGTCTCGTCCGCCATCCGCCAGATGCCGGTCACGAAGTCGCGGGAGTACTGACGCTGCCAGCGGAACGGCGGATGCACGACCACCGTGCTCGCGCCGAGCTTCTCGGCCGCCGCCTGGGCGCGCTGGAGTTTGGTCCAGGGGTCGGTGGACCACACGCGCTGCGTGATGAGGAGGCAGGGGGCGTGGATGGCCAGGATCGGCACCTGGTGGTGGTCGGAGAGGCGGCGCAGCGCGTCGACGTCCTGGCTGACCGGGTCCGTCCAGACCATCACCTCGACGCCGTCGTAGCCGAGGCGTGCGGCGATCTCGAAGGCGGTCGCCGTGGACTCCGGGTAGACGGAGGCGGTGGAGAGGGCGACTTTCGCGGTCGGGATCCGGACTGGTTTTGCCACGGGGACAGGGTATCGGGGTCCCCGCGGCCCGGAACCCGCCCCACGTTCACCCACCACACCCCCCGCCGGCGCTCGAGGCGCACCCCACCGAGCCGCGGCTCAGACGCCGACCGGCGTGGACCTCCCCAGGTGGTCCAGCCGGCGGAGGATGACGCCTTCGCGGAGGGCCCAGGGGCAGATCTCCAGGGACTCGACGCCGAGGAGGTCCATCGCGCCCTCCGCGACCAGCGCACCCGCGAGCAGCTGGTTCGAGCGCCCCTCGGAGACCCCCGGGAGGGCGGACCGCTGGGCGGTGGTCATCGACGCCAGTCGCGGGACCCATTCCTCCAGGGACTTCCGGGTCAGGTCCCGCTGGATGTACAGGCCGTCCGCGGAGCGGGCCGCACCCGCGATCCGGGCGAGCTGCTTGAAGGTCTTCGACGTGGCCACCACCCGGTCCGGCGCCCCGAAGCGGCTGAACTCCCCGACCGTGCGGGCGATCTGCGCCCGCACGTGCCGCCGCAGCGCCCGCACGTCCGCCTGGTCCGGCGGATCGCCCGGGAGCCAGCCCGCCGTCAGGCGCCCCGCGCCCAGCGGGAGCGAGACCGCCGCGTCCGGGTCCTCGTCGATGCCGTACGCGATCTCCAGCGAGCCCCCGCCGATGTCGAGGAGCAGCAGCTTGCCCGCGGACCAGCCGAACCAGCGGCGTGCCGCGAGGAACGTCAGGCGGGCCTCGTCGTCGCCGCTGAGGACGGGCAGGTCCACGCCGGTCTCGGCCTTGACACGGGCCAGGACCTCGTCCGCGTTCGTGGCCTCCCGTACGGCGCTCGTCGCGAAGGGGAGTACGTCCTCGCACCCCTTGTCCTCGGCGGCCTGCACCGCGTCCCGGATGACGGAAACCAGCCGCTCGACGCCCTCGGGCGTCACCGCGCCGTGTTCGTCGAGCAGCTCCGCCAGCCGCAGTTCCACCTTGTGCGAGTGCGCGGGCAGCGGGCGCGCACCGGGGTGCGCGTCCACCACCAGCAGATGGATCGTGTTCGAACCCACATCAAGGACACCGAGTCTCATGGGGGGAAACGCTACTGGTCCAAAGGCGTAGGGGTGGAGTAAGGGGCGCTTAGGCTGGGGTTTGTGCCAAATACGAAGAAGGCCAACAAGCCCAAGACCAAGGCCGCCAAGGCCGATAAGGCCGGCAAGCCCGCCAAGGGAGCCAAGGCCGCCGCGGCGGACGAGAAGGGGCTCGACTTCCCGCGGGCCTGGGTGGAGTTCCCCGACCCCGCCGACGAGGAGCAGGTCTTCCGCTGCGACCTGACCTGGCTCACTTCCCGCTGGACCTGCATCTTCGGCAGTGGCTGCCAGGGCATTCAGGCGGGCCGCGCGGACGACGGCTGCTGCACGCTCGGTGCGCACTTCTCCGACGAGGACGACGAGAAGCGGGTCGCCGAGAACGTGGCGCGGCTGACGCCGGAGCTGTGGCAGTTCCACGACGTCGGCAGCGAGACCGGCTGGACGCAGCACGACGACGACGGGGAGAAGCAGACCCGCCGCTGGGACGGCGCCTGCATCTTCCTGAACCGGCCCGGTTTCCCGGCGGGGGCCGGCTGTTCCCTGCACATCCTGGCGGTGCGCGGCGGCCAGGAGCCGCTGGAGACCAAGCCGGACGTGTGCTGGCAGCTTCCGGTCCGGCGGACCTACGAGTGGATCGACCGGCCCGACGACACCCGCGTGCTGCAGGTGTCGATCGGCGAGTACGACCGGCGGGGCTGGGGTCCGGGCGGCCACGACCTGCACTGGTGGTGCACCTCGGCCACGTCGGCGCACGGCGCCGGCAAGCCCGTCTACGAGTCGTACCGCCCCGAGCTGACGGAGCTGATGGGCAAGGAGGCGTACGAGGAGCTCGTACGGCTCTGCGAGGCGCGGCTCTCCTCGCTGCTGCCGATGGCCCCGCACCCGGCCGATCCCGCACCCGGCCCCGTGGCGTAGCCCGGACGGGCCCTACGGGGCCGGCGCCGGAGTCGGCCCCGGCGTGGCTCCGTCCGAGGGGCTCGGGGTCGGCGTCGGGGTCGGGGTGGGACTGGGCTCCAGGGTCGGCGTCGGAGTCGGGGTCGGCGTCGGGGTGGGCTCCAGGGTCGGCGTCGGAGTCGGCGTGGGATCCGGGCCGGGCGGAGTGGGTGCCGGGCGGCCCCGGCCCCGGATGGAGATCACCGCGCCGCCCGGGTCCACCCCGACCCGGGCGCTCCAGGCCCCTACGGGCTGGGCCGCGGAGTCCACGGTGATCCGCAGGGTGACCGATTCTCCTGGCGCCAGCCGGCCCGAGGTCGTACTGGCGCGCAGCCACGGGGCGTCGGACCACAGCCGCCAGTCGACCGGGGCTCCGCCCGAGGCGGTGAGGGTGAGCAGGGTGGTCGCCCCGTGGGTGGAGGCGGTCGCGGTCAGCCGGCCCGGGGCGTCGGGGGCGCCGGGCGCGGAGCTCGGCGGGGCGCCGCTGCTGATGACCTCCACGGAGACGTCGGGGGCCGCGTCGGACGGGGCGAAGTCGGGGCCGTCGGTGGTGACGGCGGCGTTGCCCGCGTTCTCGTAGGCCGTCAGCGGGCGGCCTTCGGTACGGGCCTGCGGGAGCTCCGCGTCGCTCGCCGAGATGCGCGTGGTGCCGTTGCCCACGGGTTCCCCGGTGCTCGGGGCGCCCCGGTAGGCGGCCCACAGCGCCAGCACCGGGGCGGCGACGACGGTGGCGACGACCGTGGTGGTCACGGCGCGGGTGCGCAGCCGGTCGCGGCGGGCCGCGCGGTCCTTGGGGTCCATCGGGAAGCCGGTGCGGTCGAAGCGCGGGCCGGTCCCGGTGCCCCGGCGGCCGCCCGAGCGGAGCATCGCCGCGTGGACGGCGGTGCGCGGGGCAGGGACCAGGGGGAGGGCGGCGGTGTTGATGCCGCCCGAGCCGGGCCAGGGCCCTGCGGCGCCCACCCGTTCGGCGACGCGGCGGCAGCGCGGGCAGTCGTCGACGTGGCGGACGAGTTCGGCGCGCAGGGAGGAGGAGAGGAGCAGGTTCCCGTCTCCCCCGCCGTCCCCGTCGTCGCCGGTGAGCCGGGACACGCTCGGGCAGTTGCCCGTCTCCACGACGGCGAGGGCGGCCCGGGTGCGCTCCACCTCGCAGGCGGCGCCGGTGAGCAGCTCGCGGGCGGCGGCCGGGGGTGTGCCGAGGACGGCGGCGAGTTCGGGGACTCCGAGGCGGTGGCGGACGGCGAGTTCGAGGGCCTCGCGCTGCTCGGGGGTGGTCCCGGCGGCCTCGGGCCAGGCGAGGCGGGCGAGCTCGGTGCGGCGGTAGGCGTACACGTCCAGACCACCGTGGCTGCCGTGGCCGGCGTGGCTGCCCTGGCCGCCGTGGCCGTCGCCGTGGCCGTCGGGGCTGCCGTGGGCGTCGGGACCGCCGGATCCGTCGCGTCCCCCGCGTCCACGTCCGTCGGGTCCGGCCGCCGCGGCGTTCGCCGCCGCGTTCGCGTCGGCGCTCGCCGTCGCGGGATTCGGCGCACGGCCTGCGTCGGTGTGCTCCGGTGCACGCCGGGCGGAATGCGCTCCCCCGTACCCGTGGCGCGTGCGCCGCCGTTCGGCGAGCCTGCGCAGGCAGGCCCAGCGGGCGAGGGCGTACAGCCAGGCCCGCCGGTCCCCCTCGTCGGGGCAGCGGCCGGGATGGCGGTCGGCCACGGCGAGGACGTCGCCGAGCACGTCGGTGGCGGTGTCGTGGTCGCACAGGACCGAGAGGCAGTACGTGAACAGCCCGTCCAGGTAGGGCTCGTACCGGAACGGTGGCGGCTGCTCCACCCTGGTCGCCTCGGGGGGCGTGCGCCCGTGCGCCCGGTGTGCGCCGGTGCGCGGAGCGGGGTGTCCCTGGTTGCTGCTGGTCACTTGGCGACCGTAGGCGGCGCGCCGGTGGCGCTCCGGAAGCCTTCACCAGTTTTAGCCCTTACGGGTGAACAGATCGGCGCCATGCTGACGGCATCCCTGACGGTGCACGCCACGGCGTGTACGCCGGGCTGTCGGTGGCGGCGGCTACGGTGGGCCGCATGGCTGCCCGTACATCTCGTTCATCCGCCAAGGACCGGCCGTCCTACCGTTGTACCGAGTGCGGGTACTCCACCGCCAAGTGGCTGGGCCGGTGCCCCGAGTGCCAGGCCTGGGGCACCGTCGAGGAGCTCGGCGGCGCCCCCGCCGTGCGGACCACCGCGGCCGGCCGGGTCACCACGGCGGCCGTGCCCATCGGGCAGGTCGACGTCCGGACGGCGACCGCGCGCAGCACCGGCGTGGACGAGCTGGACCGGGTACTGGGCGGCGGGCTGATCCCCGGGGCGGTGGTCCTGCTCGCGGGCGAGCCGGGCGTGGGCAAGTCGACGCTGCTGCTCGACGTCGCGGCGAAGGCGGCCTCCGACGAACACCGCACCCTGTACGTCACCGGCGAGGAGTCGGCGAGCCAGGTACGGCTGCGGGCCGAGCGGATCGGCGCGCTCAGCGACCACCTCTACCTCGCCGCCGAGACCGATCTGTCGGCCGTGCTCGGGCACCTGGACGCCGTGAAGCCCGCGCTGCTGATCATGGACTCCGTACAGACGGTCGCCTCCCCCGAGATCGACGGCGCACCCGGCGGCATGGCGCAGGTCCGGGAAGTTGCCGGGGCGCTGATCCGGGCCTCCAAGGAGCGCGGGATGTCCACGCTGCTCGTCGGTCACGTCACCAAGGACGGGGCGATCGCCGGTCCCCGCCTGCTGGAGCACCTCGTCGACGTGGTGCTGAGCTTCGAGGGCGACCGGCACGCGCGGCTGCGCCTCGTGCGCGGAGTGAAGAACCGGTACGGCGCCACGGACGAGGTCGGCTGCTTCGAGCTGCACGACGAGGGCATCACCGGCCTCGCCGACCCGAGCGGGCTGTTCCTGACCCGCCGCACCGAGGCCGTCCCCGGCACCTGCCTGACGGTGACCCTGGAGGGCAAGCGGCCCCTGGTCGCCGAGGTGCAGGCGCTGACGGTGGACTCGCAGATCCCCTCGCCGCGCCGCACCACCTCCGGGCTGGAGACCTCGCGCGTCTCGATGATGCTGGCGGTGCTGGAGCAGCGCGGGCGGATCACGGCCCTGGGCAAGCGGGACATCTACACCGCGACCGTGGGCGGGGTGAAGCTGACCGAGCCCGCCGCCGACCTGGCCGTCGCGCTGGCGCTGGCCTCGGCCGCCAGCGACGTACCGCTCCCGAAGAACCTGGTCGCCATCGGGGAGGTCGGCCTCGCCGGCGAGGTCCGGCGCGTGACGGGCGTGCAGCGAAGGCTCGCGGAGGCGTTCCGGCTGGGCTTCACGCACGCGCTGGTGCCGGTGGATCCGGGCAAGGTGCCCGCGGGCATGAAGGTGACCGAGGTCGCCGACATGGGCGACGCCCTGCGGGTCCTGCCGCGCGGGCGGTCTCGTACGCCGGCGCGGGACGCCAAGGAAGCCGCCGCGGGCCAGTAGCCCTCCGCAGGGGCCCGGTCCGGCCCTCCGCAGCAGGTCAGCGGCCCCGGACCGGAGGCTCCGCGGCCCGGCCCGGCCAAGGCACGGCGGGGGCCGGGGCCGCGCCGGTAGACTTCGGGATGGTCCGCCCGGCCGTACGCAGGCGGTACATCCCGCGACCGGAGGAGTGCAGTGGCAGCCAAGGACGGGGCAGCAGCATCCGGGAAGTCGGGCGCGAGCTCCAGGCAGGAGGCCATGATGCGCGCCTCGCTGAGCGCGGTCGCACCTGGTCAGCCCCTGCGTGACGGGCTCGAACGGATCGTTCGCGGCAACACCGGAGGGCTCATCGTCCTCGGCATGGACAAGTCGGTCGAAGCCATGTGCACGGGCGGTTTCGTCCTCGACGTGGAGTTCACCGCGACCCGGCTGCGCGAGCTGTGCAAGCTCGACGGCGCGCTGATCCTGGACAAGGACATCACCAAGATCCTGCGGGCGGGCGTCCAGCTGGTGCCCGACGCGTCGATCCACACGGAGGAGACCGGCACCCGGCACCGGACCGCGGACCGGGTCTCGAAGCAGTGCGGTTTCCCGGTGGTGTCGGTCTCGCAGTCGATGCGGCTGATCGCGCTGTACGTGGACGGCGAGCGGCGCGTGCTGGAGGAGTCCGGGGCGATCCTGTCGCGGGCGAACCAGGCGCTGGCCACGCTGGAGCGGTACAAACTCCGGCTGGACGAGGTCGCCGGGACGCTGTCCGCGCTGGAGATCGAGGACCTGGTGACGGTCCGCGACGTCACGGCGGTGGCGCAGCGGCTGGAGATGGTGCGGCGCATCGCGACGGAGATCGCGGAGTACGTGGTGGAGCTCGGCACGGACGGCCGGCTGCTCTCCCTCCAGCTCGACGAGCTGACGGTCGGCATCGAGCAGGAGCGGGAGCTCGTCATCCGGGACTACGTGCCGGAGCCGACGGCGAAGCGTTCCCGCACGGTGGACGAGGCGCTGCCCGCGCTGGACGCGCTGACGCATCCGGAGCTGCTGGAGCTGGCGATCGTGGCGAAGGCCCTGGGGTACACCGGCTCGCCGGAGACCCTGGACTCGGCGGTGTCCCCGCGCGGGTACCGGCTGCTGGCGAAGGTGCCGCGGCTGCCCGGGGCGATCATCGAGCGGCTGGTGGAGCACTTCGGCGGTCTGCAGAAGCTGCTCGCCGCCTCGGTGGACGACCTCCAGACGGTCGACGGCGTCGGCGAGGCGCGTGCGCGCAGCGTGCGCGAGGGGCTCTCGCGGCTGGCGGAGTCCTCCATCCTGGAGCGGTACGTCTAGCCTGCGGCTCCGCTCCGCGGGTGCGGCTGAGCGCCGCTCCCGGGGCGCCGCCCCGGACCCCGCTCCTCAAACACCGGAGGGGCTGGTTTTGCCCTGCGGGCAAACCAGCCCCTCCGGGGACGCTTACTCCGACTTCAGCACGAACGACGTCCGTGCCACCGGCATGCCGGGGGACTTGACCTCGACCACGTAGGTGTCGGCCGCCGCCACCCCCGCCGGAGGCGTCTGGCACTGGGTGGCCTCGCTGAAGTGGCGGTCCCATTCCAGGGCTTGCTTGGTCTCGCCCTGCGAGGGCACCCGGTAGAACACGTTGCCCGCGCCCGCCGGGCAGTCCGCCGAGGACCAGACCGGCTTGGCGTTGCTCGCCTGGGTGATCGTCAGGACGGCCTGCTTCGGGCCGAGATCGACCTTGCAGGTGGTGCCCGAGACGTTGCGCGCGATGAGTTCGAGGCGCGGCTTCTCGCTCGTCTCGTACTCGTTCTTCACGCTCTTGACCTCCCACTGCAGCGCACCGGGCGCGCACGTGGGCACCGGCGAGTCCGCCGGGACGACCTGGCCCGCGCCGGGGCCGCCGGAGCCTTCCGTCCCGCCCTGGCCGGCCGTTCCGGTACCGGAGCCCGGTTCGCCGTTCTTGCCCGTGCCGGGGCTCGCGCCGGGGTCGGAGCCCGTGCCGGTGCCGGTGCCCGCCGCGGAGCCGCCGGAGCCGCCTCCGGAGCCCGATACGCCGCGCCCGCCCGGGGCCTGACTGATCGCCGGACCGGATCCCGAGGGTCCGGGGGTGATTTGGGTGACGGGACCGGAGCCGCCCTGGCCCTTGCCGTTGGTACTCGACTTGCCCGCACCGGAACTGACGGTCCATACGGCGAGCATCGCGAGGAGCGCGGCGACGGACGCCAGCACGGCCCTCCGTCGCCAGTAGATGGAGGAGGGGAGCGGCCCGACCGGATTGCGCAGAGATCCCACGAACGGAACCTTACGAGAGTTCGGGGCGCGATCAGTGCCCACATGCCGCGCAGACGACTTGTTTTGCCGATGATCATCCTGCGGGGTGATCCAGGGCACCCGAAACGGGCCCGGAGACCGGTCCGGAGACCGGTCCGGGGACCGATACTCATCCGGAGACTGATCAGGACGTTATTCCGATTTAGGTACCTTCAGTCACCATGGACAGCTCCGGCCTCTACCTCGACGTCACCGACTTCGCCCGCTCGACCCCCGGCTGGGTGCAGTCGGCGCTCGAGATCTGGACCGAGTACGGGCTGTTCGTCTTCGGCGCCCTCTTCATAGCCGTGTGGTGGCGCTCGCGCGGCGACCGCGACCCCCGCACGGTGGCCCTCGCGGTGCTCGCCCCCTTCGTCACCGCCCTGGCCTACGTCGCCTCCGAGCTGGTGAAGTCCAGCGTCGACGAGGAGCGCCCCTGCCGGGCCGTGGCCGGGGCGGCGGCCTCGCTGATCACGTGCCCGGCCACCGGCGACTGGTCCTTCCCCAGCAATCACTCCACCATCGCGGGGGCCGCGGCGGTGGCCCTGGCCCTGGTGGTGCGCAGGCTCGTCCTGCTGACCCTGCCGCTGGCCCTGCTGATGGCCTTCTCCCGCGTCTTCGTCGGCGTCCACTATCCGCACGACGTGGCCATGGGCCTGCTGCTCGGCGCGAGCCTCGCCGTGCTCGCCGTCCTCGCCCTCGCCGGGCCCGCGACCAGGGTCGTCGCCGCCGTGCGGGCGAGCGGTGGCCGCGCCGCCGTGCTGATCACCGGGCCGGACCCGGCCCGCTGAGACCCGTACGGGTCGCGCCGCCGCGGACCGGCACGAGGCCCCCGGGCCCGAAACGTGCCAGGATGCCGTCTGCCATGACTGCAACCACTCCCACCACCGCGCTGCACTCCCCCGTCATCGCGTGGTTCGAAGCACACGCCCGCGACCTGCCCTGGCGCCGCCCCGAGGCCGGCCCCTGGGGGGTGATGGTCAGCGAGTTCATGCTCCAGCAGACCCCCGTCAACCGGGTCCTGCCGGTCTACGAGCAGTGGCTCGCCCGCTGGCCCCGGCCCGCCGACCTCGCCGCCGACGCGCCGGGCGAGGCCGTACGCGCCTGGGGCCGCCTCGGTTATCCGCGCCGGGCCCTGCGCCTGCACGGCGCGGCCGTCGCGATAACGGAGCGCCACGGGGGCGACGTACCGCGCGAGCACGCCCAGTTGCTGGCCCTGCCCGGGATCGGCGAGTACACGGCGGCGGCCGTGGCCTCCTTCGCGTACGGGCAGCGGCACGCGGTCCTCGACACGAACGTGCGCCGGGTCTTCGCCCGCACCGCGACCGGGGTCGAGTACCCGCCGAACGCGACGACCGCCGCCGAGCGCCGCCTGGCGCGGGCCCTGCTGCCCGCGGACGAGGACACCGCGGCCCGCTGGGCCGCGGCCTCCATGGAGCTCGGGGCGCTGGTGTGCACGGCCAAGAACCCGGACTGCGGGAGCTGCCCGGTGGCCGGGCTGTGCGCGTGGCGGCTGGCCGGGAAGCCCGCGCACGAGGGACCGCCGCGGCGCGGGCAGACGTACGCGGGGACGGACCGGCAGGTGCGCGGCAGGCTCCTCGCGGTCCTGCGCGAGGCGGTCGGCGCCGTGCCGCAGTCCCTCCTCGACACCGTCTGGGAGGAGCCCGTCCAGCGGGCCCGGGCGCTCGACGGGCTGGTCTCGGACGGGCTCGTGGAACCGCTGCCGGGCCTCATGTACCGGCTGCCGGCCGGCCCCGCGAAGTCCGGTCCCGAGGCTGCTCCCGACCGCACCCCCGACCGCCCTCCGGGCCGCTCCCCCGAAGCCTCCTGAGGCTGACTCAGGGATTCCGCTTGTCCGCGGAAACCGCAGCTCACGGGCGCTGTTACACAACCTATGGGTGTCCGTGCGTCCACCGAAGGCTGACCCGCACAGGGCCGTGACAACGCCTCCGTACCGTCGAATCCGCAAGGCAGCGGATGTAGCGGTTGGTCGGAACGGAGGCGGTCTGAGATGGCGCACGGCGAGGTACTCGAATTCGAAGAGTACGTACGCACCCGGCAGGACGCGCTGCTGCGCAGTGCCCGTCGCCTGGTTCCGGACCCGACCGACGCACAGGACCTCCTGCAGACCGCGCTCGTGCGCACCTACGGCCGCTGGGACGGGATCGCCGACAAGTCCCTCGCCGACGCCTACCTGCGCCGTGTCATGATCAACACCCGCACCGAATGGTGGCGGGCCCGCAAGCTCGAAGAGGTTCCCACCGAGCAGCTCCCCGACGCCTCCGTCGAAGACGGCTCGGACCAGCGCGCCGACCGCGCCCTGCTCATGGACATCCTCAAGGTGCTCGCGCCCAAGCAGCGCAGTGTGGTGGTGCTGCGACACTGGGAGCAGATGAGCACCGAGGAGACGGCAGCGGCGCTCGGCATGTCGGCGGGAACCGTGAAGAGCACTCTGCACCGCGCCTTGGCCCGGCTCCGGCAGGAGCTGGAGAGCCGGGACCTGGACATGCGGGCGCTGGAGCGCGGTGACCACACCATCCGGTACGAGGGGCGTGAGCGGTGCGCGGCCTGATTGGCCAAAGACTGAGCGGCAGGAGCTCGGTGGTACTGATGTCGGCGGGGACGGTCGTCCTCGTCGGCACCGTGCTGTTCGCCGTCGGCTGCTCGACGGGGGGCACGGGGCTGCGGGACGGCGGCCCGGCCCGTACCGAGTCGGTGGCCAAGACCGGAGTCGCCTCCACCGTGCCCTCGGAGCACGACGCGGGCAGCGCCTCCCCGGTGGTACCGCAGGCCTCCGGCAAGCCGGCGCCCAAGGTCGACCCGATCGCCCTGATCAAGGCGGACCCCAAGATCAGCGCGGACGTCAAGCGGGACCTGAAGCCCTGTACGGGCAAGGAGTACCCGGTGGACGTCAGCTACGGGAAGGTCACCGGCGGCCCGGAGGTCGACATCGTGGTCAACGTCCTGTCCTGCGCCGACGCGCTGGGCCGCGGTTCGTTCGTGTACCGCGCGGACGGGGCCGGGTACGAGAATGTCTTCTCGGACGAGCAGCCGCCCGTCTACGCCGAGATCGACCGGGGCGACCTGGTCGTCACCAAGCCGGTCTACGGGAAGAGCGACGCGCTCTCCTACCCCTCCGGCGAGGACCTGATCACCTACCGCTGGAACGGTGAGCGGTTCACCGAGCAGGACCGGGTGCACACCGACTACAGCAACGTGGTCGACGGCGGGACGGTCCCCGCCCCGGCCGTCAGCCCCAAGAGCTGACCGTACGAAGAACCGAGCAACGAGTACCGAGGCGAGGCGAGGCTCCCGATGGCCGAGACACACGTGCTGTTCGTGGAGGACGACGACGTCATCCGTGAGGCCACGACCCTGGCGCTGGAACGCGACGGGTTCGTGGTCACGGCCATGCCCGACGGGCTGTCCGGCCTGGAGTCCTTCCGGGCGGACCGGCCCGACATCGCACTGCTCGACGTGATGGTGCCCGGCATGGACGGGGTGAGCCTGTGCCGCCGCATCCGCGACGAGTCCACCGTTCCCGTCATCATGCTGTCCGCGCGCGCCGACTCCATCGACGTGGTCCTGGGCCTGGAGGCGGGCGCCGACGACTACGTCACCAAGCCCTTCGACGGCTCCGTCCTCGTCGCCCGCATCCGCGCCGTGCTCCGCCGCTTCGGCCACGCGGGCGGTCCGCAGGGAGGCGTCACCGAGGAGGACGACTCCGGCGAACGCGGGGTGCTGCTCTTCGGCGACCTGGAGGTCGACACCGAGGGCATGGAGGTGCGCAAGGCCGGCGCCTCGGTGGCCCTGACCCCCACCGAGATGCGGCTGCTGCTGGAGTTCTCCACTTCCCCCGGCACCGTCCTCTCGCGCGACCGGCTGCTGGAGCGGGTCTGGGACTACGACTGGGGCGGCGACACCCGCGTCGTGGACGTCCACGTCCAGCGGCTGCGCACCAAGATCGGGCAGGACCGGATCGAGACGGTCCGGGGATTCGGATACAAGCTCAAGGCCTGATGCCTTGAGGGAACGAGCACGGGGGACGAGCGCGGGATGAACGACGAGCCCGGGAACGAAACGGGAATGAAGGCTGCATGAAGCGGTTCACCCTGCGGACCGGGATCCGCTGGAAGATCACGCTCGCCATCGCGTCCGTGGGCGCGCTGACCGCCATCGCACTGAGCCTGGTGGTCCACAGTGCTGCCCGCGTATCGATGCTGGAAAGCGCGCGCGAGGTGCAGCTCGACCGGGTGCAGTTCATCTCCCGCAACGCCGAGGCGGGCCGCAAGCCCCCCATGGGCGCCAAGCTCAACGACCCGGACCTGCCCGGTGAGCTGCGCGAGAAGGCCCGGTCCGGGCGGCGCGGCACCTACATCCAGGACAACCCGCGCGGTCTGCCCGAGGTGTGGGCGGCCGTACCGCTCGGCAACGGGCAGGTGCTGTCGCTGCACACGCAGTTCCGGGAGAGCGCCAACATGGTGCGCGACCTGGACCGGGCCCTCGTCATCGGCTCCGTGGCCGTGGTGGTCGGCGGATCGGCGCTCGGCGTGCTGATCGGCGGCCAGATCTCGCGCCGGCTGCGCAAGGCCGCGGCCGCCGCGCAGCGCGTGGCGCACGGGGACCCCGAGGTACGGGTGCGGGACGCGGTCGGGGGCGTCGTACGCGACGAGACCGACGACCTCGCGCGGGCCGTCGACGCGATGGCGGACGCGCTCCAGCAGCGGCTGGAAGCCGAGCGGCGGGTCACCGCCGACATCGCGCACGAACTGCGCACCCCGGTGACGGGCCTGCTCACGGCCGCGGAACTGCTGCCCCCGGGCCGGCCGACCGAGCTCGTACGGGACCGCGCGCAGGCGCTGCGCGCGCTGGTCGAGGACGTGCTGGAGGTGGCCCGGCTGGACAGCGCGTCCGAGCGGGCGGAGCTCCAGGAGGTGGCGCTGGGCGAGTTCGTGCACCGCCGGGTCCGCTCGCTGATGCCGGAGGCGAGCGTACGGATCGTCGCGGACGAGATCGTCAGCACCGATCCGCGCCGCCTGGAGCGGATCCTCGGCAACCTGCTCGCCAATGCCGCGCGGTACGGGCGGGCGCCGGTCCAGGTCGACGTCGAAGGCCGGGTCGTACGGGTCCGGGACCACGGGCCGGGCTTCCCCGAGGCCCTGCTCCGCGAGGGCCCGAGCCGCTTCCGGACCGGGTCCACGGACCGGGCCGGGGTCGGACACGGGCTGGGGCTGACCATCGCCGAGGGGCAGGCGCGGGTGCTGGGCGCCCGGCTGACCTTCCGCAACGTGGCGGCCCCCGGCGGCTTCGTCCAGGGCGGCTCGGCGGCCGGGGCGGTGGCGGTGCTGTGGCTGCCGGAGCACGCGCCGACGGCGACGGGGAGCTTCCCGGTCCTGCGCGGGGAGGGCTGAGACGGTCCGGGCGGAGGCCGCCCGGACCCGGCCGGTGCTGGCCGGTCCCGCCCGGTCCGGCCCGGTATCGGTGTCGCATCGCGGCCATCGGCTGTTCGATTGCGGACGCCGATGTTTTAGCATCCGAACCATGACTGACGGTACGGAGCACCCGCACAGCCCCCAGCCCGAGCCGGCCCCGGAGAGCGGCGGCTACGGGTTCCCGCCGGGTATACCCGCGCCGGGCGGCTACGGGTTCCCGCCCGGCCGTCCCGACCCGAACGCCCCGTACGACCGGCACGCGCCCGACGACGGCTACGGCTACCCGCAGGACTCGCCCGACCGGACCGCGTCGGGCGAGGGCCAGGGATACGGCTACCCGCAGCAGGGCGGCGGCTACGGCTACCCGCAGCAGGGCGGCGGCTACGGCTACCCGCCGGGTCCGCCCGCGCCCGGCACCTTCGGCCCCCCGATGCCGTTCCCCGGGGAGCCCGGCCCGGCCGGACCGCCCGGCCCCGGCCAGGACCTGCCGGCCGCGCCCTTCGGCGAGCAGCCGGACTGGGAGGCGATGGCCGACCGGTCGACGCGCGAGCGGCGCAAGAAGCGGCTGTGGATGGTGGGCGGCGCGGTGACCGTGCTCCTGCTGCTCGCCGGCGGCGGAGCGTTCGTCCTGCTGAAGAACGACGAGCCGGGCGGCGGCGGCAAGAACGACGTCGCCGACAACGCGCCCTCCACGTCCCCGTCCGCGTCCGGATCCCCCGACCCCGGCGCGTCCCCCTCGAAGTCCTACTCCCCCACCGTCGCGAGCGACCCCTCCCTGCTCCGCGACACCGTCGGCAAGACCAACGTGCGCATGGGCCCCGAGGCCACGGTGCCCCAGGTGGGCGCGCGCCACGAGCTCACCCTCAAGGGCACCCCGACCTCGTACGCCCAGGCCACCGAGGCGGCCGTGGACACGACCAAGAGCTTCTCCCTCTCGGCGCGCGTCAGGAACACCTCGCCGGCGAAGGGTGCGCACATCGTCCTGAGCCAGGGCAGCGGGGCGACGTTCTCGTTCGAGCTGGGCTCCGACACGGTGAACAACAAGCAGGCCTGGGTGTTCCGCGTACGGACCAACGCGCAGGGCGCCGCTCCCACGATGGTGACCGTGGCCGCCGAGGGGGCCAAGACGGTCAAGGTCTGGACCGTGCTGACGGCCGTCCACGACGCCGAGAAGAAGATGATCTACCTCTACGTGGAGGGCAAGAAGGTCGGCGAAGCCGCGGTCCCGGGGATCTGGCAGGGCTCGGGCCCCTTGCAACTGGGCCGGGCCCGCCACCAGGACGCGTGGGCCGGCGCCTGGACGGGCTCCATGAACTACATCCGGTTCTACGGGTCGGCCTTCACCCCCGAGCAGGCCACCGCCTACCGCAAGGGCGAGCTGGACGCCGGCGCCCGCGCCACCGGCACCCACGCCTGGGTGACGGGCTGACGGGCTGACTGGCTGACGGGTCTGTGGCAGGTCGGACGGCCACAGACCGGACGGCCACAGGTCAGACGGTGACGCCGACCGACCGCAGGAAGGACACCGGGTTCACGGCCGAGCCGTAGTTCGGGGTGGTCCGGATCTCGAAGTGGAGGTGCGGGCCGCTGGAGTTGCCGGTGTTGCCGGAGAGGGCGATCCGCGCGCCCTTGGAGACCTTCTGGCCGATCTTGACCTGGATCTTCGAGAGGTGCGCGTACTGGGAGTACGTGTTGTTCGCGTGCTTGATCACGATGGCGTTGCCGTAGGCCGGGCCGTCGCCGCCGCCGTTGGGGCCGGCCTTGACCACGGTGCCCGCGGACACGGCGTCCACCGGGGTGCCGACCGGGACGGCGAAGTCCTGGCCGGAGTGCTTGTGCGACCACATGGTGCCGCCCTTGCCGAAGGTCGCGGAGAGCGTGTACTTCGACACCGGCTTCTCCCACAGGGCGGCCTGCGCCTTGAGGGCCGCGGTCTGGGCGGCGGCCTGCTCGGCGACGAGCTGGACCGTGCCGGTCAGCTCGGCCTGGGGCACCTCGTCGGCGAACGCGGCGGTCGTCCCGGCCCCGAGAGCCAGGGCCGCGCCGAGGGCGGTGGCGCCGATGGCGATACGGGTACGACGGGTGCTGACGCGCTTCGCGGACATGAAGGAACCTCCGGGCCGGGGACGGGGATGGTGTTGCGGGTGTTGCGTGTGTTGCGGGTGTTGCGTGTGTTGCGGGTACTGCGGGTGCTTCGGGCAAGAAAGGACCCGGCACGCTGAGCGGGTGCCGGGCTTGCTTGCCCATCCTTGGTAACCCGCGCACCCCGGCTTCCCCAAACCTCCGCGTTACTACCCGGGCTCGTAGATACAGAGGGGGCTGTCAGCCCTGTTGACCGCCTCCCCACTGGCCCAACGGTGGGGCAAATCGGACATCGATCTCTACGAATGCTCCTAGTAGGTCCGATTTGCCCTGTGCGGCTTGTCACCGGCGCGGGACCTCCGCCCGCCCCCGGCCGGGACCAAAGCCCTGCGACCGGCGTCACACCGGAGCTACGCTCCGGCCCGTGGACGCATCCGTGGTGGGGATCCGGCTGGCCTCGGGGGTCGTGACCCCCCTCCTGAAGAAGCTCTTCCGCGGGGAGGGCGCGGGAGCCGGCCTCGTGGACCGGCCCGTGCGGATCTCCTCGTACGTCTCCCTGCGCGAACAGCGCTCCCTCTCCCGCGACGACCTGCGCCGGCTGGCCGGCAAGCTGGTCGAGGAGGCCTTGCGGGCCCCCGGCGAACGACCCCTGCCGCCGGGCGGGGAGGCGGGCGTCGCGGCCGCACTGGCCGTCACCCTGCACGCCCTCGGGGACCTGGCCCTGGAGGACGCCGAGGCGGTCGGGATGGGCGCACGCGCCTTCGCCGCCGAACTGCGCAAGGCGGCTCCGGCCACGGGCCTGGGCCGGGACGCCGAGCTCTTCCACGACCGGCTCCTGGAAACCACCTGCCTGCACATCCTGCACTTCTTCACGACCCGCTCCGCCTACATCCCGTCCGCCCTGGTCGAGCAGGCCCGCCGCCAGGCCGAAGCCATCGCCAAGATCGACGCCCTGCTGGCCCGGATCCCGCGGCAGGACGGCCGGGACGCGGAGTTCGAGGCGAGGTACCGGGAGTACCTGGTCAAGCGGCACGGCACCCTGACGATCTTCGGGGTGGACCTGCCGCCGGGCTCGGCGCGCTGGCCGCTGGACGCCGCGTACGTGAGCCTGGAGACGGCCCCCCGACCCCGCCGCACCGGCGGTGAGGCCGGCGCCGAGGTCCCGCCCCGGGCAGCCGCCCCGGGCCCGGGTTCCCGGCGCGCCGAGGACGTCCTCGCCTTCGAGCCGTGCGTCCTGCTCCGCGGCGAGGCGGGCTCCGGCAAGACCACCCTGATCCAGTGGCTGGCCGTCTCCACCGCCCGCGACGAGCCCGAGGGCGGCCCGGTCCCCTTCGTCCTGCCCCTGCGGAACCTGACCCGCTACGGGGAGCGCCTGCCCGCCCCCGAGGACTTCCTGGTCGCCACCGCCCTGAAGGGCCGGGCCCCCGAGGGATGGGAGAGCCGGGTCCTGGGCGCGGGGCGGGGCCTGGTCCTCGTGGACGGCATCGACGAGATCCCGGAGGGCGAGCGGGACCGCGCCCGCGACTGGCTCACCGATCTGCTCACCGCCTATCCCGGCAACCGCTGGCTGGTCACCTCCCGGCCCTCCGCGGTCCGGCAGGACTGGCTGGCCGCCGAGGAGTTCGCCGAGCTGACCCTCGCCCCCATGAACCGGTCCGACGTGGCCGGCTTCGTCACCCGCTGGCACCGCGCCGCCGAGGCGGGCGAGCACCTCCGCGACCAGCTGCTGTCGTCCCTGGCCGGCAAGCCGGAGCTGGCGCGGCTCGCCACCAACCCGCTGCTGTGCGGGCTGATCTGCGCCCTGCACCGCGAACGGCACGGCTTCCTGCCCTCGGGCCGCAAGGAGCTCTACACGGCCGCCCTGTCGATGCTGCTCCACCGCCGCGACCGTGAGCGCGACCTGCGTCTGCCGGACCTGGCCGAGGAGCCGCAGCTCCAGCTCCTCCAGCGGCTCGCGTACTGGCTGATCCGCAACGGCCGCACCCAGCTCTCCCGGAAGCGGGCCGAGGAGCTCATCGGCGGCGCACTGCCCGCCGTACCGGCCGCCCAGGTGCTCGGGGACGCCCCGGCCGTCCTGCGGCACTTCCTGGAGCGGACCGGACTCCTGCGCGCGCCCACGGAGGACACCCTGGAGTTCGTCCACCGCACCTTCCAGGACTTCCTCGGGGCCCGGGCCGCACTGGACGAGGGCGGCCTCGGGGAGCTGACCCGGCACGCGGACGACGACCAGTGGGAGGACGTCATCCGCATGGCGGTCGCCCAGGGCCGCCCCCACGACCGCGCGGCGATCATCGGCGACCTGCTGGTCCGCGACTCCGACCGGTCGGTCCTGCTGGCCCTCGCGTCGCTGGAGTACGCGACCGAACTGGACCCCGGGCTGCGCCGGGAGGTGCGGGAGGCGGCCCGCCGGCTCATTCCGCCGCGCAGCGACGAGGCCGCGTACGCGCTCGGCCGGATCGGGCCGCTGATCCTGGACCTGCTGCCCCGCGACCCGGAGGTCCACCGGCACGCCCGCCGCTACGTGATCGCGGCCGCCGAGACCGGTTCCGAGGCGGCCATCGGATACCTCGCCGAGTACCGCCTCCACGGCAACGAGCAGGTCCGCGAGACGCTGACCCGGCTCTGGGAACGGTTCGACACCGATCACTACGCGGCCGAGGTGCTCGCCCGCATGGTCCCGCCGCCCACCGGTCTCCTCGTCGGATCGGACTCCGCCCTCGCCGCCCTGAAGGGCTTCACCGGCCCGCCCGACCTGTCCATCGGCCCCTCGGTGACCCGGGAAGCCCTGACGCGCTTCCTCGCCCGCCAGCCGGTGGCGGGACTGCGCCTGCCCGACGTGGGCGGCGGCGACCTCGGGTTCCTGCGCGGCCACACCTCCCTGCGCAGGCTCACCATCGGGCCCTGGCCCGCGCTGCTCGACCTGAGCGCGCTGTACGGGCTCCCCCTGGAGGAGGTGGCCCTCGGCCCCGGCCGCGACGTTCCCCTCGGCCCCGCCCTGGCCTCCTGGACCCGGCTGCGCGAGCTCAGGCTCGCCGCGGGGCACCGCGCCTGGTCCTTCACCGACTTCGCCCCCGAAGCCCGCCCGGAGCTGATCGACGTGGCCGAGGCGGACCCGGAGCTGGTGGGCCTCGGGCGGCTGGACAGCCTGCGTGCCCTGCTCCTCGGGGAGGACTGGCACCCCGGCGGGAAGGGCACCTGGGCGGAACTCTCGGCACTTCAGGGCCTGCGGGAGCTGACCGTGCCCGCCCGGGCGACGGACGATCTCGCCGCACTAGCGCACCTCCCCTCCCTCAGGACCCTCACGGTCCACGCCCTCGGCGGCTGGTGGGACGGGTCCGCCAGGACACGGGCGGCCCACCGGTTCCCGGAGGCGGAGCTGCGGACGCTGGCGTCCGAGGCCTACGAGGGCTGACCGGCGGCGGCCCACGGCAAAGGGGCGGCCCCGGAACCTTTCGGTCCCGGGGCCGCCCCTTCGTACCGCTGAGAGCGGCTAGCGCTTACGCACCCTTGGTGAGGTCCGGGCCGGAGCCCGACGCCTCGACGGGGGGAAGGTCCGCGATCGGAGTCTTCTCCTCGCCCCGGAAGGTGAACTTGGCTTCCTCGCCCTCACCCTCCTTGCCGACGACCACGATGTGACCGGGGCGCAGCTCGCCGAAGAGGATCTTCTCCGAGAGCACGTCCTCGATCTCGCGCTGGATCGTGCGGCGCAGCGGGCGGGCACCCATGATCGGGTCGTAGCCGCGCTTGGCCAGCAGTGCCTTCGCTTCCGTGCTGAGCTCGATGCCCATGTCACGGTCCTTCAGGCGGTCGTCCACCTTCGCGATCATCAGGTCGACGATCTGGACGATGTCTTCCTCGGTGAGCTGGTGGAAGACGACCGTGTCGTCGACACGGTTGAGGAACTCGGGCCGGAAGTGCTGCTTGAGCTCTTCGTTGACCTTCGCCTTCATCCGGTCGTATCCGGTCTTGGTGTCTCCCTGGGCCGCGAAGCCGAGGTTGAAGCCCTTCGAGATGTCCCGCGTACCCAGGTTGGTCGTCATGATGATGACCGTGTTCTTGAAGTCCACGACCCGGCCCTGGGAGTCGGTCAGGCGACCGTCTTCCAGGATCTGGAGAAGGGAATTGAAGATATCCGGGTGGGCCTTCTCGACCTCGTCGAAGAGGACGACGGAGAACGGCTTCCGGCGGACCTTCTCGGTCAGCTGGCCGCCCTCTTCGTACCCCACGTAGCCGGGGGGCGAACCGAAGAGACGGGAAACCGTGTGCTTCTCGCTGAACTCCGACATGTCGAGGGAGATCAGCGCGTCCTCGTCGCCGAAGAGGAATTCGGCGAGCGTCTTGGAGAGCTCGGTCTTACCGACACCGGACGGACCGGCGAAGATGAACGAGCCACCGGGACGCTTCGGGTCCTTCAGACCCGCACGGGTACGGCGGATGGCCTGGGAGAGCGCCTTGATGGCGTCCTTCTGGCCGATGACGCGACGGTGGAGCTCGTCTTCCATGCGGAGCAGTCGCGAGGACTCCTCCTCGGTGAGCTTGAAGACGGGAATGCCGGTCGCGGTCGCGAGGACTTCGGCGATGAGCTCGCCGTCGACCTCGGCGACGACGTCCATGTCGCCGGCCTTCCATTCCTTCTCGCGCTTGGCCTTCGCCGCCAGCAGCTGCTTCTCCGAATCACGGAGGGAAGCCGCCTTCTCGAAGTCCTGGGAGTCGATGGCCGACTCCTTGTCGCGACGCACGTTCGCGATCTTCTCGTCGAACTCGCGGAGGTCCGGCGGCGCGGTCATCCGGCGGATGCGCATCCGGGAGCCGGCCTCGTCGATCAGGTCGATCGCCTTGTCCGGGAGGAAGCGGTCCGAGATGTACCGGTCGGCCAGGGTGGCCGCCTGCACGAGGGCCTCGTCCGTGATGGAGACGCGGTGGTGGGCCTCGTAGCGGTCGCGCAGGCCCTTGAGGATCTCGATGGTGTGCTGGAGGGAAGGCTCCGCCACCTGGATCGGCTGGAAGCGGCGCTCGAGAGCGGCGTCCTTCTCAAGGTGCTTGCGGTACTCGTCGAGCGTCGTGGCACCGATGGTCTGGAGCTCACCACGGGCCAGCATGGGCTTCAGGATGCTGGCGGCGTCGATCGCGCCCTCGGCGGCGCCCGCACCCACGAGGGTGTGGAGCTCGTCGATGAACAGGATGATGTCGCCGCGGGTGCGGATCTCCTTGAGCACCTTCTTGAGGCGCTCTTCGAAGTCACCGCGGTAGCGGGAACCGGCGACCAGGGCACCCAGGTCAAGCGTGTAGAGGTGCTTGTCCTTGAGGGTCTCGGGGACCTCGCCCTTGACGATCGCCTGGGCCAGGCCCTCGACGACGGCGGTCTTGCCGACGCCGGGCTCGCCGATGAGGACCGGGTTGTTCTTGGTCCGGCGGGAGAGCACCTGCATGACCCGCTCGATCTCCTTCTCGCGCCCGATGACCGGGTCGAGCTTGGATTCGCGAGCCGCCTGCGTGAGGTTGCGGCCGAACTGGTCCAGGACGAGCGAGGTCGAGGGCGTGCCCTCGGCCGGGCCGCCGGCCGTTGCCGACTCCTTGCCTCCGCCGGAGTAGCCGGAGAGCAGCTGGATGACCTGCTGCCGGACTCGGTTGAGATCGGCGCCCAGCTTCACCAGGACCTGGGCGGCGACGCCCTCGCCCTCGCGAATGAGGCCGAGCAGGATGTGCTCGGTGCCGATGTAGTTGTGGCCGAGCTGGAGGGCCTCTCGGAGCGAAAGCTCCAGGACCTTCTTCGCCCGCGGGGTGAAGGGGATGTGGCCGGAAGGGGCCTGCTGCCCCTGTCCGATGATCTCCTCAACCTGCTGGCGAACAGCCTCGAGCGAAATCCCGAGGCTCTCCAAGGCCTTAGCGGCGACACCCTCACCCTCGTGGATCAAGCCCAGGAGGATGTGCTCGGTGCCGATGTAGTTGTGGTTGAGCATCCGGGCTTCTTCCTGAGCCAGGACGACAACCCGCCGCGCGCGGTCGGTGAACCTCTCGAACATCGTTTATCGCTCCTCAGAGCGGTCGGGCAGTTCGGGGTCGGTCCCCGCCCTGTCCTTCCGCATGCTAGTCCCGCGGGGCGGGACAGCTCATTCCAACTGCCGACATCCGTCCGCGGCTCACCCTCACGTCCGTGGGAAAACCCGGCTGTAAGTGCCGACAACTGCTCCAACCCGATGGTGCGAGACGATGTTCCCGCAGGCCAGGCAGATACCCGTCACAGGTGTACGCCGATGGCGAACGGAAGCCGGTCTCGGACCCTGCAAAACAGCGTGTCGCCCCGATCCACTAGGAATGTCTTACCCGTAAGAGCGGACAGTTCACGCTGGTGGACGACTGATCCCTCCGCTACGGGCGAACACGCATCCGTCCCGTATGTGAGACTCCGGCCCTGCGGAGGTTTACGTTCCGCATTGATGCGAGTGCCCTGCGTCACATCGGACGCTCCTTCCCGCGTAACTCCGGAGCGTTTCCGCAGTTGCTCCGGACATGGCCCTCACCGCGCCGCCCGCCACCGTCCCGCTCCCCCGCGCTCCGATCGGGGAGCTCCCGGCCGACTGGTACCCGCGCGTGCTCGGCTGGCCCGTGGCCGGCGGTCCGCCCGCGCAGCTGGTGACCGGGGTGCGGTTCGACGTACTGGAGCTGCCGGCCGATGCCGGCACGGCGGTGCTGCGGGGGCCCTGCCGCGATGCCGTCACGGGTCCCGTGGCCCTGATGGGCCGCAGGATGCGGTTCCTGGTGGCCCCTGGGAGCGCCGACGAGCTGGAAGGGCTGCTCGACTGGCTGGAGTGGGGCGGGGTGGCCCTGGATCTCGCCGCCCTGGGTACGGGTGGCCGGATCACCGCTCCACTGCCTCCGGGACACCTGGTGGGGCCCGGGGAAAGCCCTCGGGGGGCCGCCGTGTGGCTGCGGCCCCCCGAGCAGGGGTGTGAGGCACTGCTGCCCGCCCTGCCCGCTGCGGGGCAGGGCTCCGGGCCCGGTCGTGGCGCGGGCGCCACCGGGCCCGGTCTCGTACGCCTGGTCGCGGCGGCGGCGACGGAATGCCACCGGGCGCGGCTGCGGCGGCGTACGGCCTCTGCGCATCGCATCGGCACCGGGATTCCGACCGGAGGTCAGCCCCGGTTCTCGTAGGCCTCGCGGATCTCCTGCGGCACGCGGCCGCGATCGTTGACGCTCATGCCCTGGGCCTTGGCCCAGGCGCGGATCTCGGCCGTGTCCGGGTTGCCGGACGTCGCGGCGGCGCGGCCGCCCTTGGTACGACCCGCCGCGGCACGGCCACCGGTGCGGCGACCGCCCTTGGTGAACGGGTCGAGCAGCCCGCGGAGCTTTTCAGCGTTGGCGGTGGTGAGGTCGATCTCGTAGGTCTTGCCATCCAGAGCGAACGTCACCGTCTCGTCCGCCTCGCCGCCGTCGAGGTCGTCGACAAGAAGGACCTGAACCTTCTGTGCCACCGGGATTTCCTTTCATCGAAAAGCAGTACGCGGAAAGGAAACCGCTTTTGACTGGAAAACACAAACCCCCCGTCACGGGTTCGGGTCCGCAACGGGTCGGGAAACATACGCGATTCGGACATAGGCCCCGGGGCCGGGGTCCCGGGAAATCCCCTGCGTGATCGATCAGAGGTGCAGAAGCATCCGGCTGTTGCCCAAGGTGTTCGGCTTCACTCGTTCGAGACCGAGGAACTCGGCGACACCCTCGTCATAGGAACGCAGCAGCTCCATGTAGACATCGGTGTCGACCGGGGTCTCGCCGATCTCGGTGAAGCCGTGCTTCGCGAAGAAGTCCACTTCGAAGGTCAGGCAGAAAACTCGGCTGACACCTACCCTGCGAGCGGTCTCCAGCAACTTGTCGAGCACGAGATGTCCGACTCCCCCGCCCTTCAAGTCGCGGTCGACGGCAAGAGTGCGGACTTCGGCCAGGTCTTCCCACATCACGTGGAGCGCGCCGCAGCCGACCACCTGGCCATCGGAGTCGCGTTCCGCGACCCAGAACTCCTGGATGTCCTCATAAAGGACGACCGGCGCTTTGTCCAGCAGGATCCGCTGCTGTACGTACTGGTCGAGCAGGCGGCGCAGCGCGGGAACGTCACCGGTGCGCGCTCGGCGGATCGTCACGGTTTTTGCATGTGCAGCGGAAAACTCACCCATGCCCGGACGTTATCCCCCCGGCGCGGTCCCCGGTGCCGCGGAGTCGCCTTCGGTGCTTGCGGGCGGCGGGGAAGCCGCCGACTCCGGAGAAGCTCCGGGTACCGGCGCGGCTTCGGGTTCCCGTACGGCTTGGGGTTCCTGTACGGCTTGGGGTTCCTGTGCGGCTTCGGGTTCTGCCGGCTGCACGATGCGCACGGCGTCCCGGAGTGCCTCGCGCTGTTCCGCCGACATCATGCCGAAGAAGGCCACGAGGGCGGCTGCCGGGTTGTCGCTCGTGGACCAGGCTTCGTTCATCAGTGCGGCCGAGTAAGCGGCCCGGGTGGAGACGGCCGTATATCGATAGGCGCGGCCTTCCGCTTCGCGGCGGACCCAGCCCTTCTGATGAAGATTGTCCATAACGGTCATGACCGTGGTGTACGCGATGGACCGTTCCTGCTGCAGGTCTTCCAGGACTTCGCGAACGGTGACCGGGCGGTTCCACTGCCACACCCGCGTCATGACTGCGTCTTCGAGTTCTCCCAAGGGGCGAGGCACAGCAGCACGATAGTGCGGGTTGTGGTGAATTGCGCGGCTATCCGGGCGGCAAGGCGCAACAAAATCGGGCGTACGGCCTCGAGGCCGTACGCCCGCCCCCGTGGAGGGGGCCTACTGCTGGGGCTGGGACTGCTGGGCGGCCTCGGCGCGGGCGAGCACGGCGTCGACGGCCGCGTCCTCCTTGGCCTTGTTGGCGCCGCCCTGGCTCTTCACGATCGTCACGACGAGCGCGATGAAGAACACGGCCATCACGAAGGGGGGCACGAGCGCGGAAACGTAGTCCATGCCCCCAGCCTAGCTACCCGACCGCGCGCCCGGCCTCCGGGGGCGGAGTGGGCTTGCGGCGGGGCGGGAAGACCTCGCCCGGGGTCGGGATGGGCCGGGCCGGGCGGTCGTCGGGGCGCGGTTCGGTCTTGGGGCGCGCCGGGTCGTTCTCCTTGCCGGAGCCGCCCTTGTCGGTGCCCCGGCCGTCGGTGTCCCTGCTGGCGGAGCCCCGGCCGCCGGAGCCCCGGGTGTCCGTGCCGCCGGCGAGGGTCAGCAGCCGGGTGCGCGGCGCGGGCGCCGTGGACAGCCTGCGGCGTACGGAGCGCTCCGCGATGGTCTGGGCCCGCTCCAGCAGCGCCCCGGCGACCGGGTTGGCGCGCAGCGCGCGGAGGGCGGCGAGGTCGTCCGGCACCGGTTCGTAGCCGGCGGCCAGGGCGTCCTGGAGCAGCTCCAGGTAGCCGGAGAGGCTGCCGGGCAGGGCGGCTCTGTACCGCGCCAGGTCGGCGAGGAGGAAGGCTCTGAGTCTCCCCGCCTCCTGGACCGCGTCGTCCACCGACGCCGCGAGGCGCAGGCAGTCCTGGACCTCGACGGCCGTGAGGGGGGCCGTCGAGGACTGAAGGGCGTGAGCGAGCGAACGCCTGAGCACGTGAAGCTCATCGGCGCCGAACGCCATGCCGCCGCGGGATCCGTAGGGCGTGGGCATGGGCCGAAGATACGCGCTAATCGGACAAAATCCCTTGAGTGAACACGTACAGGGCGCGTGTCCCCGCGGGAAAGCCCCGGGAAGAGCAGAGCCCGGAGCGGGAATGCCGGGCGGGAAGGATCGGAGGGTGTCAGTCCGCTTGCTTGACCACGCGGAGGAAATCGGCCCAGGCGGCCTGGGTGGTGGCGAGGACCAGATGGGCCGGGTCGGCGCGGTCGGCCACGCGGACCAGGGTTCCGGGGGCGGCGCTGACGTACACGCAGTTGTCCCCCTCGCCGCAGAACGAGGACTTCTGCCAGGCGGGCCGAGCGTTCATGGCGTCTCCTCCGGTCACTGGCGCTGTGGCGCCGGGGACGGGCTCCCGGTACTTCTCGTGGGGCACGTTATCCCCGCGACGGCCGTGGTCCGGCCATTTCCGGGGAAATTGTCATGCCGGGCGTCAGGACGCGGTAAGGACGCGAAAACGGCCCCCGGCCTCCCGAAGGGGGAGGGCGGGGGCCGTCGGCGCCCGGTCAGCCGAAGGAGGGCGCGTTGCGCTCGTAGACCAGCCGCAGGCCGATCAGGGTGAGCCAGGGCTCGTGGTCGTCGATGGCCTCGGCCTCGCCGAGGACGATCGGGGCCAGGCCGCCGGTGGCGATGACGCGGACGTCGTCCGGGACGCCGTTCGGGCCGGCCAGCTCCTTGGCCATGCGGCCCACGATCCCGTCGACCTGGCCCGCGAACCCGTAGACCACGCCCGACTGCATCGCCTCGACCGTGGACTTGCCGATGACGTTGCGCGGGCGGGCCAGCTCGATCTTGCGGAGCTGGGCGCCGCGTACGCCGAGGGCCTCCATGGAGATCTCGATGCCCGGGGAGATCACCCCGCCGACGTACTCGCCCTTGGCGGAGACGGCGTCGAAGGTGGTCGCCGTGCCGAAGTCGACGACGATCGCGGGCCCGCCGTAGAGCTCGGCGGCGGCGACCGCGTTGACGATGCGGTCCGCGCCGACCTCCTTCGGGTTGTCCATCAGGATCGGCACGCCCGTCTTGGTGCCGGGCTCCACGATCACCGCGGGGACGTCCCCGTAGTAGCGGCGGGTCACCTCGCGGAGCTCGTGCAGCACCGCCGGCACCGTCGAGCAGATCGCGATGCCGTGGATGCCGTCGCCCAGTTCGTTGCCGAGCATCGGGTGCATGCCCATCAGGCCCTGCATCAGCACGGCCATCTCGTCGGCCGTGCGGCGCGGGTCGGTCGAGACCCGCCAGTGCTCGACGATCTCGTCACCGTCGAACAGGCCAAGGACCGTATGGGAGTTGCCCACGTCGATGGTGAGGAGCATCGGTTACACCGCCTCGCGCAGATCGAGGCCGATGTCCAGGATCGGGGAGGAGTGGGTCAGCGCGCCGACCGCGAGGAAGTCGACGCCGGTCTCCGCGTAGGCGCGGGCGGTGTCCAGGGTGAGGCGGCCCGAGGACTCCAGGGTGGCGCGGCCGGCCACCAGGGCGACGGCCTCCGCGGTCTGCGCCACGGTGAAGTTGTCGAGCAGGATCAGGTCCGCACCGGCCTCCAGGACCTCGCCGACCTGCTCCAGGGTGTCGACCTCGACCTCGATCGGAACCTCCGGGAAGGCCTCCCGCACGGCCGTGAAGGCCTGGACCACCCCGCCGGCCGCGACCACGTGGTTGTCCTTGACCAGCGCCGCGTCCGACAGCGACATGCGGTGGTTGACCCCGCCGCCGCAGCGCACCGCGTACTTCTCCAGGGAACGCAGGCCCGGGGTGGTCTTGCGGGTGTCGCGGACCCTGGCGCCGGTGCCCTCCAGGACCTCGGCCCAGCGGCGGGTGGCCGTCGCGACGCCCGACAGGCGGCACACGATGTTCAGGGCGCTGCGCTCGGCGGTCAGCAGGTCCCGGGTGCGCGAGCGCACCGACAGGAGCACGTCCCCGGCCTTGACGCTGTCGCCGTCCTCCGCGTGCCGCTCGACCTCGAAGGACTCGGTGCAGACCACCGAGAACACGGCCTCGGCGATGCGCAGGCCGGCCACGACGCCGTCCTCGCGGGCGACGAAGTCGGCGATCGCCTCGGCCTCTTCGGGGACGGTGGCGACGGTGGTGACGTCGACCCCGCCGTCGAGGTCCTCGGAGAGCGCCATGTGCGCGATGTCCTCGACCTCGATGGGGTCCAGACCGGCTTCCTCCAGCAGTTCGGCGAGTGCCGGGTCGAGGCCGGACTCCTCGCCTTCGCCGCAGGCGCAGTCGTCGCCGCAGCCGCCGGTTTCGCTCTGGCCCACGAGGGGGAGCTCGGCGTGCTCGTGGGTGTGGTCGTGCTCGTGCGTGCTCACGGTTACGGCTCCAGGCTTTGGTTGCTGCCGGTGGGGGCTGTGCTGTCGGTGCTGTGTGCGGTGTCTGTGCTGTCTGCGGTGTCTGTGCCGTCCGCGTTCGAGGGGACCCGTACCGAGGGGAAGTCCGCCGAGTCCGTGGCGGTGACGACCAGCGCCCGCCGCTCGGTCTCCGACAGGCGGACGACCAGGTGGCGCCGCCAGGCGGTGTCGTCCCGGTCGGGGTGGTCCTCGCGCCAGTGGCAGCCGCGGGTCTCCGCGCGCCGCTGGGCGGCGGCGACCAGCACCCGGGCCACGCACAGGAGGTTGGTGGCCTCCCAGGTCTCGGTGCCGGGGACGGCGGTCTTGCCGTGGGTCTCCAGCTCCGTCAGCGCCGTCGCGTACAGGGCTTCGAGCGCGGCGGCGGCCCGGCTCAGCGACGCGGCGGAGCGGAGCACGCCCGCGCCGTCGGTCATGATGCGCTGGATCTCGTAGCGCGCCTCGGCGGGCTGGAGGGGGCCGGTGGCCGGGACGGGGATGCCGGGGCCGGTGCCCGCGGGCGGGTTCCCGATGATGTCGTCGGCGATGCGCTCGGCGAAGACCAGGCCCTCCAGCAGGGAGTTGGAGGCCAGCCGGTTCGCGCCGTGCACCCCGGTGCAGGCGACCTCGCCGCAGGCGTACAGCCCGGGGACGGTGGTGCGGCCGTGCAGGTCGGTCCGTACGCCGCCGGAGGCGTAGTGCGCGGCCGGGGCGACGGGGATCGGCTCCGTCACCGGGTCGATGCCGTGCGAGCGGCAGGCGGCGAGGATGGTCGGGAAGCGCTGCTCCCACATCGCGGCGCCGAAGTGCCGGGCGTCGAGGTACATGTGCTCGGTGCCCAGCTCCTGCATGCGCCGCATGATGCCCTTGGCGACGATGTCGCGAGGGGCGAGCTCGGCGAGCTCGTGCTGGCCGGTCATGAAGCGGACCCCGCCGGCGTCGACGAGGTACGCGCCCTCGCCGCGGACGGCCTCCGACACCAGGGGCTGCTGGCCCTCGGCGTCGGCGCCGAGGAAGAGCACGGTGGGGTGGAACTGGACGAATTCGAGGTCGGAGACCTCGGCGCCGGCGCGCAGCGCGAGGGCCACTCCGTCGCCGGTGGAGACCGACGGGTTGGTGGTCGCGGAGAAGACCTGGCCCATGCCGCCGGTCGCGAGGATCACGGCGGGCGCGTGGACGGCGCCGACCCCGTCGTGCTGGCCCTCGCCCATGACGTGCAGGGTGACGCCCGCGGTACGGCCCTGCGCGTCCAGGAGCAGGTCCAGGACCAGCGCGTTCTCGACGGTCTCGATGCCGGCGGCCTGGACGGCCTCGACGAGCGCGCGGGAGATCTCGGCGCCGGTGGCGTCCCCGCCGGCGTGCGCGATGCGGCGGCGGTGGTGGCCGCCCTCCCGGGTCAGCTCGATCTCGCCGGTCTCCGCGGAGGTGTCGAAGACGGCGCCGGTCGCGATGAGCCGGCGCACGGCGTCGGGGCCCTCGGTGACCAGGAGCCGGACGGCCGCCTCGTCGCACAGTCCGGCGCCCGCGACGAGGGTGTCGTCGAGGTGCTGCTCGGGGGTGTCCCCGTCGCCGAGGGCGGCGGCGATGCCGCCCTGGGCCCAGCGGGTGGAGCCGTCGTCGAGCCGGGCCTTGGTGACCACGACGGTACGGCGGCCCGCGGCCGCGCAGCGCAGCGCGGCGGTCAGTCCGGCGACTCCGGACCCGACGACCACGACATCGGCGTCCACGGACCAGCCGGGCGCCTGGGCGTGGAGCCGTATGCCGGTGCTGGTGCCCGCTGCTGCGGGGCCTCTGCCTGGGGTGCTCACGGTTGTGCTCCGAACTCCAATGGGATGTTGTCGATCAGACGGGTCGCGCCCACCTTCGCGGCGACGGCCAGTACGGCCTGACCGGTGAAGCCGTGGCCGGCCTCGGTGAAGTCCTGGGGGTCCACCAGCGCCAGGTAGTCCAGGACGAGCGACGGCTCGTGACGGCCCGCCTCCTCCAGGACGTGCCGCGCGGCGGCCCGTACGGCCTCCGGCAGCCCGGCGCCCGCCGCGGCGACGGCGTGGGCGTCGGCGGAGGCGCGGATCTCGCCGAGCCGGGCCAGGCCGCTGGCCCGCTCGTCCCCGGCCGGCGGGGCCTGGGCCTCGGCGCGGGCGCGCAGGGCGGCCTGCGCGGCGAGGCGGTCGCGGCCGGCGAACAGGGCGCGGGACAGCGCGAGGGCGGCGCCGCGCTCCTTGGCGGAGAGGTAGCGGTTGCGGGAGGACAGCGCCAGCCCGTCCGGCTCGCGGACCGTCGGTACGCCGACCACCTCCACGGGGAAGTTCAGGTCGGTCACCATCCGCCGGATCAAGGCCAGTTGCTGCGCGTCCTTCTGGCCGAAGAAGGCCAGGTCGGGGCGGGTGAGGTGGAGCAGCTTGGCGACGACGGTCAGCATGCCGTCGAAGTGGCCGGGCCGGGTGGCGCCTTCGAGGCGGCCGCCCATCGGGCCGGCGGTGATCCGGACCTGGGGGTCGCCCCCGGGGTAGACCTCGTCGACGGCCGGGGCGAACACGGCGTCGGCTCCGGCCGCTTCGGCGATCGCCAGGTCGGCGTCGAGGGTGCGGGGGTAGCGGTCGAGGTCCTCGTTCGCCCCGAACTGGAGGGGGTTGACGAAGACGGTGACCACGACCTGGCCGATGGGGCCGACGTGCTCGCGGGCGGTGCGGACCAGGGTGGCGTGGCCCTCGTGGAGGGCGCCCATGGTCATGACGACGGCGCGGCGGGCGGCGGTGTCTGCGGCGGCTTCGGTGGCTGCGGCTCGCGGCAGGCCGTGCAGGGCCGCGGCGGTGTCGAGGAGGATCACAGCTCGCCGCCTTCGGTTCCCTCGGGGCCGGGGTGGCCGGGGCGGCCGGGCTGGCCGGGGTCGATGCCGTTCGCGCCGTCGGCCAGGACGCCGAGGAGGTCCTCGGCCAGTTCGGGCTTGAGCAGGCCGTGCGCGAGCGCGCGGTCGGCGGTCGTACGGGCCATCGCGAGGTACCCGGCGACGGTGCCCGGGGCGTGCTTGCGCAGCTCCGAGACGTGCGCGGCGACCGTACCGGCGTCACCGCGGGCCACCGGGCCGGTCAGGGCGGCGTCACCGGAGCGCAGGGCGTTGTCGAGGGCCGCGCCGAGGAGCGGGCCGAGCATCCGGTTCGGGTGCTCGACGCCCGCCTTGCCCAGGAGTTCCATCGACTGGGCGACCAGGGTGACCAGGTGGTTCGCGCCGAGTGCGAGGGCCGCGTGGTAGAGCGGGCGGTTCACCTCGGCGATCCACTCGGGCTCCCCGCCCATCTCGATGACCAGGGCCTCGGCGGCGAGCCGCAGCTCGTCGGGGGCGGTCACCCCGAAGGAACAGCCCGCGAGGCGCTGCACGTCGACCTCGGTGCCGGTGAAGGTCATCGCGGGGTGCAGGGCCAGCGGCAGCGCGCCCGCGCGGCGCGCGGGGTCCAGCACGGAGACCCCGTACCGCCCCGAGGTGTGGACGAGGAGCTGTCCGGGGCGGACCGCGCCGGTCTCGGCGAGGCCCTCCACCAGGGACGGCAGCGCGTCGTCGGGAACGGTCAGGAGCACGAGGTCGGAGGCCTGGAGCACCTGGGCGGGCGACACCACCGGCACGCCGGGCAGCATCCGCTCGGCCCGGCGCCGCGAGGCGTCGGAGACCCCGGAGACGGCGACGGGGCGGTGCCCGGTCTGCTGCAGGGCGCAGGCCAGCGCGGGACCGACCCGGCCGGCTCCGACGACACCGACGGAGAGCCGGGCGGGGCGCTCCGCCTGGGGGGCTGTGTTCACGCGGGGGAGGCCTTCCGTTCCGTTCCGGTCCGCGGGGGGTACCGGACGATACGTCGCCATGCTAGCTGCTGGTGTGCGGGCCGGTCGGCGATGATCGGGGGATGAACCAGGACACGGAGCGGACGGTGGCCACGGGGGCGGAACCGGACCCGGGGGCGGAACGGGCCGGGCGTACGGGGCCGGGCGGCGCGGGCGCGGGCCCCGGCGGGAACGCGGGGGCGCAGCGGATCGCGGAACCGGATGCGGCGGCGGAGCCGGCCGGGGGCGCGGAGCGGGTCCCGGAGCCGGCCGCGGCTGCCCAGCGGGGCGCCGAGCAGGCCCTCGACGGGGCCGGGGAGCGGGCGGCCCGGGAGCAGGCGGCCGGGCGGGTGACGGACCTCGCCGACGAGGCCGCCGAACAGGAGGCCGCCGAGCGGGCCGCCGAGGTGGCCGCGGACGAGGTGGCCGCGCGGATGGTGGCCGCCGGGCGGGCGGCCCGCCGGAAACTGTCGGACAGCCTGCGGGAGGCCACGGTCGGCGAGCTGCTGGCGGAGCTGGGCGGGCTGGCCCCGGACCCCGACGAGCCGGGCGACGTCTACGGCAACGGCGTCGTGGAGCGGCTGGAGCGGCGGGTCGCGGAGCTGCTCGGCACCGAGGACGCGGCGTTCTTCCCGACCGGGACCATGGCCCAGCAGATCGCCCTGCGCTGCTGGGCCGGCCGGACCGGGAACCCGGTGGTGGCCCTGCACCCCATGAGCCACCCGGAGCGCTGGGAGGGCGGCGCGCTGTCGGCCGTCTCGGGGCTGCGCACCGCCCACCCGACGGGCGAACCGCGCCAGCCGACCGCCGCCGAGATCGCCGAGATGCCGGAGCCGTTCGGGACGCTGATGCTGGAGCTTCCGCTGCGGGACGCGGGCTTCCTGCTCCCGACCTGGGAGGAGCTGTCGGCCCTGGTGGACGCCGCCCGCGAACGGGACGCGGTGGTCCACTTCGACGGCGCCCGGCTGTGGGAGTCGACGGTCCACTTCGGCCGGTCGCTGCCGGAGATCGCGGCGCTGGCGGACTCCGTGTACGTCTCCTTCTACAAGTCCCTCGGCGGCCTCAGCGGGGCCGCCCTCGCCGGATCCGCCTCGCTCGTGGCGGAGACGAAGGTCTGGCGGCACCGGTACGGGGGCCAGATCTTCCGCCAGTTCCCGGCCGCGCTGTCCGCCCTGGCCGGGCTGGAACGGGAGCTCCCCGCGCTCCCCTCCTACGTGGCCAAGGCCCGCTCGGTGGCGTCCGCCCTGTCCTCGGCGCTCGCAGCGGCCCCGGAGGTGCCCTGGTTCCGGGTCCACCCGGAGGTTCCGCACACCCACCAGTTCCAGGTGTGGCTCCCGTACGACGCGGACCGGCTCACCGAGGCGGGCGTCCGCCTGGCGGAGGAGACGGGCACGGTCCTGTTCCGCCGCTGGTCCCCCGACGGACCGCCCGGCCTGTCGGTGACGGAGCTCGAGGTCACCCGCCCGGGCCTGACCTGGACGAACGCCGACGTCACCACGGCGGTGACCGCCTTCGTGGCCCGCCTGTAGCCGGGGGCCGGCCCCAGGGGCGTGTCGCGGGGGCGGGGATGGTCCGGGTGGGCGAAGGGGGCGTGGCCTGGGCGGCGGGTGGGTCGGGGGGCGGCAGAATGATCCGATGAGCGTCACCATCGACATCACCGGGCTCCCCGCGGAGCGGATCGGCTTCGCGCCGTCCCCCCTCGCAGAGCTCTGCATGGCGTTGCACGCGCTCTCCCAGCCCGGGCACCACCCCGGGCTCGCCTCCTGGACCTCCACCACCGCCGCCGCGCTCGATCCGGACCTCGCGGACCGGCTGCTGGAGGGCGATTTCATGTGGCGCAGCTCCTTCGCCGACCTGTTCATGGCCTTCGCCGGGATTCCCGGCGGGTCGGGGCTGCCCGCCGCGACCCTGGCCGCGGAGCTCGACGTACTCGACCGGCTGGACGACGAGCGGTTCGTGACGGCCGCCCTGGAGCACTGCCGGCTGGCCCTGTACAACGACGGCGACGGCCCGTCCCCGCTCTCGGACCCGCTCGCCCGGGCCAAGGCCCTGGAGACGGCCTCGGCGCGCGGGCCGCAGCAGTTGGCCTTCGCGGTGCGGGTGCTCGACGACACCGCCGGCGTCCGGGTCTGGCTGCGCCGGCTGATGGAGGACTGCGACGAGGCCTTCTTCGCGGAGACCTGGCGCCGCATCGGGCCCCGCCAGAGCGCGGACGTCCGGCACAAGACGGAGCTGCTGCGGCGCAAGGGGCTGCCGGCCGTGCTGAAGGAGGTCTCCGCGGCGCTGAGCGTCGACGAGGGGCTGACCACGGTCAGCGTCGACAAGATGGTCCACGGGTCCACCACCGCGACCGATCCCCGAATAGGCGACGGCCTGCTCTTCGTGCCCACGAACTTCGGCTGGCCCCACCTGCTGGTGCTGCACGCCCCCGGCTGGCGTCCGGTGATCCACTACCCGCTCGGCTCTCCCGAACTGGCCTCCTCCCCGGGGTCGGTGGAGCTGTTGCAGCGGCGCATGGAGGCACTGGCCCATCCGATGCGGATGATGCTGTGCCGCAACCTGGCGCGCGCCCCGTACACGACCGGCGAGTTGGCGGCCGCGCACGGGATCACCGCCCCGGAGGTGTCCCGCCATCTGGCGGTGCTGAGGAAGGCCGGGCTGACCCAGACCCGTCGCCAAGGCCGGTACGTCCAGCACCAGTTGGACCTGGCGGCGGTCGCACGGATCGGTTCCGACTTCATCGAGGGCATCCTGCGGTAGGCCTCCCCGCGGGGAGAGCGGAGAGCGGAGAGCGGGCAGTGGCCGGAACTCGACGGCTCAGATGCTCCGATATACGGATTTCACAAACCGGAATCAGTGAAAAGTCTGGCCATGGCCGCCACTTGATGCCTAACGTGCGTCCACCGCTCCCCCACCCGGCGCACTGCACCTGACCTGCGTCTGCAAGGACACACCTCTATACGCATGCCCGTATGCCCGTGCGCCCCGATGCCCCGCGCACGCGCATCTGCCGTGGAAGGACCTTCATGCCCTCACGACGTATAGCCGCAGCCACCGCCGCCCTGGCGGCCGCGGCCCTCGTCTCCCCGCTGCTCCTCGCCGGGCCGGCCGGTGCCACCGGCAGCCCGCAGAGCGACGCCGCCCGGGGTGACGCACTGGCCCGGAAGCTGGTCAAGGACTCCACCGGCAAGGGTGCCGACAACCACCTGAAGGTCTTCCAGGCCATCGCCGACTTCAACAAGGGCACCCGCGTGGCGGGTTCCAGGGGACACGTCCAGTCGGCCCAGTACGTCGAGCTCGTCATGCGCGCGGCCGGATACAAGGTCACGAAGAACGAGTTCGACTTCGTGTACGTCGCGACGGTCGCCGAGACCCTGAAGGTCAACGGCCCGGCCGGCCGCGACGTCCCGATCAAGCTGATGACGTACACCGCCAGCGGCCCGGCGAACGGCGTGACGGCACAGATCGCCGTCGCCCCGGTCGACGCCGACGGCACCAACGGCTGCGAGCCCGGCGACTTCGCCGCGGGCGCCTTCACGGGCAAGGTCGCGCTGATCAAGCGCGGCGGCTGCGCCTTCGCGGTCAAGCAGGAGAACGCGGCGGCGGCCGGTGCGGCCGGCGCGGTGATCTACAACAACACCGAGGGCGCCCTGAACGGCACCATCGGCTCGGCCGACGCGGGCAAGATCCCGACCGGCGGCGTCACGCTGGCCGAGGGCGAGCGGCTCGCCGCGGAGGCCGCCGCGGGACCGGTCGAGGTCACCCTCGACATCCGCGAGTTCCGGGAGAACCGCAAGACGTACAACGTCGTCGCGGAGACGCGGGGCGGAGACGCGAACAACACTGTCTTCCTCGGCGCGCACCTGGACTCCGTCACGGCGGGCCCGGGCATCAACGACAACGGCTCCGGCTCGGCCGGCATCCTCCAGGTCGCGCAGAAGCTCGCGAGCAGCCAGACGAAGATCAAGAACAAGGTCAAGTTCGCCTGGTGGTCGGCGGAGGAGTTCGGCCTGCTCGGCTCCGAGGCGTACGTCGCCGGGCTGACGGACGCCCAGAAGAAGCAGATCAAGCTCTACTTGAACTTCGACATGATCGCCTCGCCGAACGCCGCGTACTTCGTCTACGACGGCGACGACTCGGACAAGGTCGGCTCGGGCCCCGGCCCCGAGGGCTCCGCGCAGCTGGAGAAGGGGATCAACGACTTCCTCGACTCCAAGAAGATCCCGCGCGAGGGCACCGACTTCTCCGGCCGCTCCGACTACGGCCCGTTCATCGAGGTCGGCATCCCCTCGGGCGGTACGTTCACGGGCGCCGAGGGCATCAAGACTCCGGAGCAGGCGGCGAAGTTCGGCGGGCAGGCCGGGGTCGCGTACGACGTGAACTACCACGGCAAGGGCGACACCATCAAGAACATCGACCAGAAGGCGCTCGACATCAACGTCGACGTCATCGCGGACGCGGTGGGGCACTACGCGTACGACCTGGCTCCGCTGAGCCGGCCGGTCGTCTCGGTGCCGAGCACCGGCGGGGGCAGCGGGGGTGGCCTCCACGAGGGCCACGACCACGCGTCGGAGTAGCGCCCCTCCGGGGCGGGTGGGGCATCCGGCGCAGCCGCTGCGCGGCGCCGGGTCCCCTACCCGCCCTTCGCCCGTTCCCCGGGCTCCGCCCGGACCCGTTGCCGGGTGCGGCGCCGTTCCCGGGGGCCAGCCCCCGGGCCCGCTCCTCACACGCCGGAGGGGCTGAATTTTCCCCGGCGGCGTCAGCCCGGCCAGCCGCCCACTCCCACCGGCTGGACCAGCCAGCCGAAGTCGCCGAGCCCGCCGCGCGCCGTGAGCTCCGCGGCCTCCCCGGCCAGGGACAGCGCGCGGACGTACGCCACCGGGTCGGTGGAGGCCAGGGCCAGCGGGGGCCGCGCCCCCGAGACCCCGAGCGCGGCCAGCGCTTCGCGCTGCGTCACCAGGGCCGCCCCCGGCCCCGCGCACGCGTCGAGCGCCACGTGCGCGGTGACGTCGCAGCTCCCGTCCGGGACCGGGGCGGTCTCCCGCCCGGCGCGGAATCCGGTCAGCGTCCCGAAGGGCGGCCGGGCCTCCCGGGTGTGGGCGTAGTCCACCGCGACCGCGAGCCCCCGCTCCACGGTCGCGACCGCCGCCGCCCAGGCCTCGTCGCGCGGCCGCCCGATCTCCGCCCGGCCCGTGCCCTCCTGCGTGCCCGCCCGCGGCCACCAGCGCTCCAGCCAGGCCAGGTCGGGCCCGTCCAGAGGGCCGCCCGGGCGTTCCGTGCCGTCCCGGGCGACCTCCACGTAGCGGCCGTCCTCGGCGAGGTCCAGCGGTACGTTGTCGAGCCACTCGTTGGCGAAGAGCAGTCCGCGGGTGCCCCGCGGCGGCTCGCTCACCCACCGGATCCGCCCGTCGAGCCCGGCGGGCCGCTCCGCGCGCTCCACCCCGTACGGCCGCACCCGCGCGGCCGTCTCCGGCGGCAGCGCCGCCAGCACACCGGCCAGCAGTTCCCCGCGCCCGGCCCCGACATCGACCAGGTCCAGCTCCTCCGGGCGGCCGAGCTCCCCGTCCACCCACAGGAGCAGCCGGGCCACGGCCGTCGCGTACAGCGGCGAGGCATGCACGGACGTGCGGAAATGGCCCGCGGGGCCGGGCCCGCCGGGGCGTACGTAGAAGCCGTCGGGGCCGTACAGGGCCCGCTCCATCGCCGTCCGCCAGCGGACCGGACCCGCCTGCGCGGCGGCTTCACCCTGAGTGCTCATCGCTGAAAGGTTATGGCCGCCTCCACCTCGGGTAGTACTCGCGCGTCGCACGGATCGCCCCTCTGGTTGACTCCAGCACCTATCGGCTGTCCCTACTCTGGGTTACGTGCAGCGCCTCTACGATTTCCTCCGCAGACACCCGACGGGCGTCGACAGCTTCTGGGCTGTCCTCTTCTTCGGGTTCTCGATGGCCATCGTCGCCTCGATGCACACGGGCACCAAGGCCGCGCTGCTCGCCACCCCCTGTGTGGTGGCGCTGAGCGCGGCCGTCGCGCTGCGCCGCAAGTGGACCGTCCCGGTCTTCTGGCTCACCGTGGGCACCGGGCTCTACCAGCTGGCCATCGGCGCGCAGGCGAACTTCTACGACTTCGCGATGCTCCTCGTGCTCTTCACGGTCGCCGCCTCCGACGTGCCGCGCTGGGTCTCCCGCACGGCCCTCGGCTGGGGGCTGTCCGCCTCCACGCTGTTCTTCCTGCGCGTCGGCGTGGACAAGACGAACTCCGCCACCGACAACCTGCTCTTCGTCGTGTTCATGATGGTCCCGTTCGCCCTCGCCTGGGTGATGGGCGACTCGCTGCGCACCCGCCGGGCCTACTACGCCCAGCTCGTCGAACGCAACCAGCGCCTGGAGCAGGAGCGCGCGGCCCAGGCCAAGGTGGCCGTCGCCGCCGAGCGGGCCCGGATCGCCCGCGAGCTGCACGACGTGGTCGCGCACAACGTCTCGGTGATGGTGGTCCAGGCCGACGGCGCCGCCTACGTGATGGACGCGGCCCCCGAGCAGGCCAAGGAGGCCCTGCAGACCATCTCCGGCACCGGGCGCCTGGCCCTCGCCGAGATGCGCCGGCTGCTGGGCGTCCTGCGCACCGGTGAGCCGCAGGACTCCGAGGACTACGTGCCGCAGCCCGACGTGGAGCAGATCGAGGTCCTGGTCGAGCAGGTACGGGTGGCCGGGCTCGAAGTGGACTTCGAGGTCGAGGGCGCCCCCCGCAAGCTGCCCAGCGGCGTGGAGCTGACGGCGTACCGGATCGTCCAGGAAGCCTTGACGAACACCCGCAAGCACGGCGGCCCCGATGCGAAGGCCAGCGTGCGCCTCGTCTACTTCGACGACGGGCTCGGCCTGCTCGTCGAGGACGACGGCCGGGGCGCGGCCCGCGAGCTGTACACCGACGGCGGCGCGGACGGCGCCGGACACGGGCTGATCGGCATGCGCGAACGCATCGGTATGGTCGGAGGCACCCTCGACGCGGGCCCCCGGCCCGGTGGCGGCTTCCGGATCAGCGCACTGCTCCCCCTGAAGAAAAGGTGACCATGTCCTTCCCCACCGGCCCCTCCATCCGCGTGATGCTGGTCGACGACCAGGTCCTGCTGCGCACCGGTTTCCGGATGGTGCTCGCGGCGCAGCCCGACATGGAGGTCGTCGCCGAGGCCGGCGACGGCCTGGAGGCGCTGGAGGTGCTGCGGGCCACCAAGGTCGACGTGGTGCTGATGGACGTCCGCATGCCCCGTCTCGACGGGGTCGAGGCGACCCGGCGGATCTGCGAGCCCGAGGAACACCCCAAGGTCATCATCCTGACCACCTTCGACCTCGACGAGTACGCCTTCTCGGGCCTGAAGGCGGGCGCGAGCGGGTTCATGCTCAAGGACGTCCCGCCGGGCGAACTGCTGGCCGCGATCCGCTCGGTGCACAGCGGCGACGCGGTCGTCGCCCCGTCCACCACGCGCCGGCTGCTGGACCGGTTCGCGCCGATGCTGCCGTCGACCTCGGCGGAGCCGCGCAACAAGGACGTCGAGCGGCTGACGGAGCGCGAGCGCGAGGTCATGCTGCTGGTCGCCCAGGGCCTGTCGAACGGCGAGATCGCCGCCCGCCTGGTCCTGTCGGAGGCCACGGTCAAGACCCACGTGGGCCGCATCCTGACCAAGCTGGACCTGCGCGACCGGGTGCAGGTCGTGGTCCTGGCGTACGAGACCGGCCTGGTCCGCGCGGGCGGCGGCGGGACGGCGTAGCCCGCGCGGGCGGCGGGGCGGCGGGGCGGCGGGGCGGTCCGCGGTCCCCGGGTCCGCCCGCCGCAGCCTCCCGCCTCCGCGGTCGGCGTCGCCGTCAGGTCATCCAGCGGTCCGGGCGGGCCGCCGCGCGCGAGGTGCGGGAGCGGGCCGCCTGGGCGTGCAGCAGGTCCGCGGCCTCCGCCGCGCCGCGCAGGCGGGCCGCGACCGTGGCGTTCGCGCCGGTGTCCACGTGGACGTCCGCCACGCCGCGGGCACGCTCCCAGGGGCCCTGGGTCAGGCGCACGCTCTGCACCTTGGCGTGCGGGACGATCTCCGTACGCCGGCACAGGCGGCCGCGGCGGGCCGCGAACACGTCGGCGGAGACGGCCAGGCCGTACCCCTTCCACCACACCGGCACCACCCAGCGCGAGCCGTTCCGGGGCGAGGGCTCGAAGACGAGGCCCCCCAGGTCAACGCCGGGCAGCACCCGCGCGACGACGGCGTGGGCGGCGGCCCGGGTGGCCACCGGCACCAGGACGTCGTTCTTCGAGCCGGCCACCGCCAGCTCCACCCGGACCCAGCCGCGCCTGCGCCACAGCAGCGGCTCGACGATCCGTACGGTCTGCACGCGCCCCGGCGGCACCGTCTCGTGGGCGCGGTCGAGCATGCCGTGGTCCAGCCGGAGCCCGTCGGGGGACTCGGCGACCCGCCAGTCGTACTCGGTGAGGAAACGCCCGGCGCTCGCCGCCCACATCGCGCCCAGCACCGGGAGCAGCGCGGCGAGGGCCACCCAGGGGCTGGAGCTGAGCCACCACAGGAGCCCGGGGCCGACGATCGCGCCGGCGAGGACCGCCCAGGTGGTCAGGGTGAGCACCAGGGACACCGCCAGATCGCGCGGCCCCACGCGGAGCAGCTCCCGGTCGGGGGCCTCGCCCAGGAGCGGGGCCTCGGCCGGGGCGAAGCCGGCCGCACGGGCCAGCAGTTCGGCACGGAGCGAGACGGCGTCCTGCTCCGCGAGGAAGGCCAGCTCGTCCTTGGCCTCGGTCCCGATGACGTCGAGCCGCAGCTTGGCGACGCCCGCGATGCGGGCCAGCAGCGGGCGGGTGACGTCGACCGCCTGGATCCGGTCGAGGCGGATGTGCGCGGTGCGGCGGAAGAGGAGCCCGCTGCGGATGCGCAGTTCGGTGTCGGTGACCGCGTAGTGGGTGAACCACCAGCTGAGGAAGCCGTACACGCCGAAGACGAGGACCAGCGCGGCCAGCGCGAGGACCCGCAGGGCGGTGGAGACGCCCGTCACCCACTCGGCGAGGTTCTCGCCCTGCTGGGCGGCGATGCCGATGGTCGCGGCGATGGGCACCCAGGCGCGGCGCAGCGGCGTGAGGAAGTGCAGCCGCCGCTCCTGGCCGGGCCCGACGACGGCCGGCCCGACGGCGCCGGACCCGGGGACCACCGGCCCGGCCTCGCTGCCGGTGCCGGTCCCGGTCCCGGTCCCGGTGCCCGCCCCGGTCCCAGTCCCGGTCCCGGTCCCAGTCCCAGTCCCAGTCCCAGTCCCAGTCCCAGTCCCAGTCCCAGTCCCCTGATCCTGCGCGCCCCCGGACGCCGGGCCCGCCTGCGCCGGCGGCGTCACAGGCCCGCCGACCTTGCCTCGCCGAGCTCCGTCAGCCGGTCGCGCAGCCGTTCCGCCTCCTCGGGCGCGAGTCCGGGGATCGTGGCGTCGGTCGCCGCCGCGGCCGTGTGGAGCTGCACGGTGGCCAGCCCGAAGCGGCGCTCCAGGGGCCCCGAGGTCACCTCCACCAGCTGCATCCGCCCGTACGGGACCACGGTCTGCTCCCGCCACATCACGCCCCTGCTGATCAGCAGGTCGTCCGCGCGCTCCGCGTACCGCCAGGACCGCCAGTTCCGCCCGAGCATCACCCAGCCCCACGCCAGCACCACCAGCCAGAACCCGCCGAGCGCCGCCCACCCCGGCCCGACGGCGAGCCCCAGCACGACGGCCGTCACCACCGCGAAGACGGACATCCACAGCGCGAGCAGCAGCCTGCGCACCGTCAGCAGCCCTGTCCGCAGCCCCACCCACTCGGGCGGACCCGCCCCATCCTCTGTCCCCGTGTCCATCCCCCCACCCTAGGTCGGTGCGTGCCCTGCCGGCCGCCGCTCCCGGATCCGCAATCCGGACCGGGCCGCACCCCGCCCCCTCCGGCTGAGACAATGCCGCCATGACGGAGACCACGGTCGGCATCGGCGGCGCGGCGGAGAGCACCGACATGGTGCTCAACATCGGCCCCCAGCACCCTTCCACGCACGGCGTGCTGCGCCTGCGCCTCGTCCTGGACGGCGAGCGCATCGTCAGCGCCGAGCCGGTGGTCGGCTACATGCACCGGGGCGCCGAGAAGCTCTTCGAGGCCCGCGACTACCGCCAGATCGTGATGCTCGCGAACCGCCACGACTGGCTGTCCGCGTTCTCCAACGAGCTGGGCGTGGTCATGGCCGTCGAGCGGATGCTCGGCATGGAGGTCCCCGAGCGGGCCGTGTGGATGCGGACCCTGCTCGCCGAGCTGAACCGGGTCCTGAACCACCTGATGTTCCTCGGCTCGTACCCCCTGGAGCTGGGCGGGATCACCCCGATCTTCCACGCGTTCCGCGAGCGCGAGGAGCTCCAGGCCGTCATGGAGGAGATCTCCGGCGGCCGCATGCACTACATGTTCAACCGCGTCGGCGGCCTCAAGGAGGACCTGCCCGCCGGCTGGCTGGGCCGGGCCCGCGCCGCCATCGCCGACGTGAACACGCGCATGAACGTCTACGACGACCTGGTGCGCGGCAACGAGATCTTCCGCGCCCGCACCCGCGGCGTCGGCGTCCTGTCCGCCGAGGCCGTGCACGCGTACGGGGTCTCCGGCCCCATCGCCCGCGCCTCCGGCGTCGACTTCGACCTGCGCCGCGACGAGCCGTACCTCGCCTACGGCGAGCTCCAGGACGTCCTGAAGGTCGTCACCCGCACCGAGGGCGACTGCCTGGCCCGCTTCGAGGTCCTGCTGGAGCAGACCCACAACGCGCTGGACCTCGCGGTCGCCTGCCTGGACCGGATGGCGGAGCTGGCCCCCGGACCCATCAACCAGCGGCTGCCGAAGGTGCTGAAGGCCCCCGAGGGCGAGACGTACGCGTGGACCGAGAACCCCCTCGGCATCAACGGCTACTACCTGGTCTCCAAGGGCGAGAAGACCCCGTACCGGCTCAAGCTGCGCTCGGCGTCCTACAACAACATCCAGGCGCTCGCGGTGCTGCTCCCCGGACAGCTCGTCGCGGACATGGTCTCGATCCTCGGCTCGCTGTTCTTCGTCGTCGGCGACATCGACAAGTAGCCGGGGCCCGCGGACGCTGTCACACCCGCGGCCTAGGCTGCCGATATGACCTCCGGTACCTCAGCAGGCCCGCACCCGCACCCCGGGATGTACGCCGCCTACCTGCGGCGGCTCGGCATCGAGGAGCCCGGCGCGCCGTCCGTGGCCGGGCTGTTCGCCCTCCAGCGGGCGCACCTGGAGCGCGTCCCCTACGAGAACGTCGACATCCAGCTCGGCCGCGCCCCCGGCATCGACCCCGAGCTGTCGGCCCGCCGCTTCGCCGCCGGACGCGGCGGCTACTGCTTCCACCTCAACGGGGCCCTCGCCGCACTCCTCGGCCACCTCGGCTACGAGGTCACCCGCCACGTGGGCGGCGTGTACAAGGAATCACAGGCCGAGGACGCCCTGCGGGGCGTGAGCGGCGACCACCTGGCGCTCACCGTCCGCGTGCCGGGCGCGGAGGCGGACGGGGCGGGCGTCTACTACGTGGACGCCGGGCTCGGCGACGGCCCGCACGAGCCGCTGCCGCTGCGCGAAGGCACGTACCGCCAGGGGTCCTTCGCCTACTCCCTGGAGCGGCTGCCCGGAATCGGCTGGCTGTACCGGCACCCGGGCAGCTCCGCCCCGCTCGTGAACTTCCGCGCGGAGCCCGCCGGGACGGCCGCGGCGGCCGCCTTCGAGGCCGAGCACCTGCGGCTGTCGACCTCCGGGGACTCCGGTTTCGTACGGACCTTCGCGGCCCTGCGCCGCGATGCGGACGGCATCGACGCCCTGCGGGGGCGGGTGCTGAGCCGGATCGACCCGGCGCGGGGGAACACGGAGCGGGTGCTCGACGGCCCGGAGGAGTTCTTCGCCGCGCTCGAGGGGCTCTTCGGCCGGGCGCTCGACGATCTGACCCCCACGGACCGCACGGCCCTGTGGACCCGGGTGGACCGGGCCCACGCGAGCTGGGCGGCCGGCCGCGGAGCCGCCCGCGCGGGCTGACCCCGCCGCGGCAGGGCGGGCCGATGTCCGTGGGGCAGGGCAGACTTGGGGGATGTCCCTCTCACCCCGCCGGGCCTGCCCCTCCTGCGGCCGCGACTGCGCCGTCACCGCCGGGCGGATCGCCCGCCACGACCCGCCCGCCGGGCGGGGCCGCGGGGACCTCGTCTCCTGCCCCGGCTCCCGCGCCCGCGTGACCCTCGGGGCTTCGGCCCCCACCCTGGACGGCTTCGCCCTGTCCCCGCTCCCGGGCCAACTCCCGCTGTTCTAGACGCGAACGGGGGGCCGGCGCCCGCAACCGGCGCGGCGCCGCCGCCGTCCTCGGAGGGCGCGCTGCGCCAAGAGCTCCCGGTGCGCTAGGAGATCGCGGTGCGCAGCTGCACCACGTCGATGGGCTCGGTCTCGTCATGGGCGGTCAGGTCGATGACCTGGCCGCCGGCGGGCTGCTCGTCGGCGGCCGCCTCGGCGGTGCCGGCGGGGGCCGCGGGGGCCGCCCCGTCCTGGACGGACTGGCCTGACTGGACTGACTGCACGGACTCCGCCTCGTGGACGGCGAGGGCCTCGGCGCCGACGACGTCGGCGAGGTCCTCGTTCTGGACGGACTCGATGGCCGCGCGGGCCTGTGCCGCGGTCTTCGTACCGAAGAAGTCGAAGCCGCCCTCGACGCGCGAGGCCGGGCGGCGCTGCGCGGCGTACGGGGCCACCGCGGCGGCGAGCCGGCGCGCGGGGACGGCCGCCGCCGGGCCCGCGGGCACGGGGCCGGTGAGCGCGGGGCGGGAGTGCGCCTCCAGCTCGGCGGGCTTCGCCGGGGCGGCGGGAGCGCCGGCCGGGGCGGCGGAGAGGGCGGGAGCGACCGGGGCCGCGGACAGCGCGGCGGGGCCGGTCTGCGCCGGCCGGGCGGGCGCGGCGGTCCCGGGTCCCTTGCCGGGGCCCTTGCCGGGCGACGTGCCGCCCGGCTTGCGGGCCGGTCCGCCGGCCAGCGCCGACAGCGCGGCGTGGGCGCGGGCGAAGCCCACCGAGGTGGCCGCACCGGCGCTGGTGCGCTCCTCGGACACCGCGGGAAGTTCCTTGGGACCCTCGGAGGCGGGAGCGGCCGGGGCCGCCGGGGCCGCGGCCTCGATGGCCAGCAGCCGGCGTCCCTCCAGGGCGCTCGCCCGCTCGGTCTCCGCGGTGGCGTACCGGCGCAGCAGGGAGGCGTGCTCCCCGCGCAGACCGGCGAGTTCGACCCGCTTGGCGCGCAGTTTGGCGTCGAGCTTGCCGCGCAGCACCCGGGCCTCTTCGAGGTCGGATTCGAGCTCGGCTATCCGCTCGTCGGTGCGCCACTCGTCCTTGACCCGTTCGCGCCCGAGCTCGCTGACCCGGCGGCCGGCCGCCAGGTCCCACGAGCGCATGACGACGGCGCCGGCCAGCCCGGCGGCCGCGGTGAGCGCCACGAGCAGGCGCAGCGCCATAGGTTCCGCGAGCAGCCAGGCGGCTCCGGCGCCGGCGACGGACACACCGGCGACGGCCGTCGGCGTGAGCAGCCGGTGAAGAGGTTCGGGATTGCGGTGGCGTCCACGGGGCATGGCCTGAAATTTACAGGGAGTGGACGGGGTGTGGGGTAGCCGCCCGGGAATCTGTTTCCGAGCGGTTACCGCACTTGGCGCACGAAAGGCGCAACTCCTACTTCTTCAGCAGGCCCTTGGACTCCAGATAGGCCTTCGCGACATCCGAGGGCTTGGCGCGCTCGGCGTCGACCTTGCGGTTCAGCTCGACCAGGTCGGCCGTGGTGAGCGCCTTGGTGATCTTGTCGAGGGCGGCCGCGATCTCGGGGGCGCCGGCGTCCTTGGCATTGACCACCGGGAGCACGTTGTCGGCGTTCTGGAGCTTCTTGTCGTCCTCCAGCAGCACCAGGCCGAAGGTGTCGAGGGTGGCGTCCGTGGTGGTGGTCAGGACGAGCTGGTCCGCGCCGTCCTTGACCGCCTGCTTGGCCTGCGGGGTGCCGACGCCCTTGGGGTCGATACCGGAAACGTCGATTCCGTACGCGGACTTCAATCCGGGGGCGCAGAAGGGCCGCACCGCGCATTCGTCACCCGCAGCGATCTTCACCTTCAGACCGGACTTGCCCAGATCGGAAAGGGTCTTGAGATTGTTCTTCGTGGCGAATTCCTTGCTCACCGCGAAGGCGTTCTGGTCGACCGCCGAGCCCGCGGGCAGCGCCTTCAGGCCCAGCGGGCCCGCCAGCTTCTCCAGGGCCGCCACCGTCGCCGTCACATCGCTCGACGCGACCGGCTTCTCCGTCGGCGCCTTGGAGCCGTTCACCTTGGCGTTGAGGAACTCCGCGAGGGTCGCCGCGTACTCCGGGACGACGTCGATCTCGCCCTTCTCCAGCGAGGGCTCGTACAGCTCGCGGTTGCTGACCGTGGTGATCGAGGTGTCGTAGCCGGCGTCCTTGAGGACCTGCGCGTACAGCTCGGCCAGCACGTTGGACTCGGTGAATCCGGCGGCGCCGATCACCAGTTTGCCGCCCTTGGCGCCCTCGGACGACCCGGAGGCGGCGGCGGAGGAGCCGCCGTCCTTGGTCTTCTCCAGGCTGTCGCCGCCGCACGCGGCGAGCGATGCGGTCAGGGCGACGGCACCCAGGGCCGCGCCGAGGGCGCGCGTGGACTTGCTCATCTCAATCTCCTTCAAGGGGTGGGCCGGCAAGGGGTGGGCCGATGCGTCGGGGCTCGCTCAGCGGGTGGCCGCGCCCGGCAGCAGCCGGTCGGCCGCCACCAGCGCGCCCTCCACGAGCAGGGCCAGCGCGGCGACCAGCAGGGCGCCCGCGACGACCTGCGGGGTGTTGTACGTGTTGAAGCCGGCGGTGATGATCCGGCCGAGGCCGCCCTGGCCGACCATGGCGGCGATGGTGGCCGTGGCGATGACCTGGACGGCGCCCGAGCGCAGCCCCGTCATGACCAGGCCGCGCGCGAGCGGCAGTTCCACCCGCCAGAAGAGCTGGCGGCCGGACATGCCCATGCCCCGGGCGGCCTCCACCACCGAGCGGTCGACCTCGCGCATGCCGACGTAGGCGTTGGTCAGCAGCGGCGGGATGGCGAACAGGACCAGCGCGGCGATGGTGGGCACGTACCCGGCGTTGCGCAGCGGGGAGACCATGAACAGCGCCAGCACCGCGAAGACCGGTACGGCCCGACCGACGTTGGAGACGTTGACGGCGAGGCCGCCGCCCTTGCCGAGGTGGCCCAGCCACAGTCCGACCGGGAGGGCGAGGGCGCAGGCCAGGGCCAGGGCGACGCCGCTGACGTACACGTGCTCGCCGAGCCGGTGCCAGACTCCGCTCTCCCCGGACCAGTTGGCCCCGTCGGCCAGCCAGTCCCAGGCCTGTCCCAGTACTCCCATCAGACGGCTCCCGCGGTGACGTCGGCGGTACGGGCGGCGCGCTCGGCCCGCGTCGGGCGGCTCGCACGGGTCCAGGGCGTCAGCAGCCGCTGGACGCCGAGCAGCGCCAGGTCCGCGACGAGCGCGAGGAGCACGCACAGCACCGAGGCGGTGAGCACCTGCGCCTTGAAGGAGCTGTTCACGGCGGGTGCGATGAGGTTGCCGAGGCCGCCCTTGCCCACGATGGAGCCCACGGTGGTCAGCGCCACCGTGGAGACGGTCGCGATCCGCACGCCGGCCAGCAGCGCGGGCAGCGCCAGCGGGAGCTCGACCTGCCACAGCAGCCGGCCCGGTCCGTACCCCATCCCGCGCGCGGCTTCCCGTACGTCCTCGGGCACGGCTTCGAGACCGGCCAGCACGTTGCGCACGAGGATGGTCAGCGAATACAGCACCAGGCCGGTCACCACCAGGGCCGCCGAGAGTCCGAAGACCGGCAGCAGCAGGGAGAACATGGCGAGCGAGGGGACCGTGTAGAGCAGGGTGGTGATGCCCAGGACGGGGGCCGCCCAGTGCCGGCCGCGGCGCGCCAGCAGGGCGAGCGGGACGGACACGGCGATGCCGATCAGCACCGACACGCCCGTGATCCAGATGTGTTCGAGGGTGGCGTCGGTGAGCTCCTGGGAGCGGGACGTCACGTACTCCCAGCAGATCCAGTCGTTCGCCACCAGGCAGCTCTGTCCTGCCATCGCTCCTCACCCCCCGTCACCGACCGCACGTAGGAGCGACCATAACCCCCGGCACGGACAATGGCCGGAATCCTTCGCACACGGGCAACACGCCCTTCACAAACGGACCCCGCGGGTAGGGAAAGATGGCGGGGTGATCCGATTCGAGCAAGTGACCAAGCGGTACCCCGACGGGACGACCGCCGTCGCGGACCTGTCCTTCGAGGTCGCCGAGGGCGAACTGGTCACCCTGGTGGGCCCGTCCGGCTGCGGCAAGACGACCACCATGAAGATGGTCAACCGGCTCATCGAGCCGACCTCCGGCCGGATCCTGCTGAACGGCGAGGCCATCGCGGAGGCCGACCCGGTCGAACTGCGCCGGCGCATCGGCTACGTCATCCAGCAGGTCGGGCTGTTCCCGCACAAGACGGTGCTGGAGAACACGGCCACCGTGCCCCAGCTCATCGGCACCCCGAAGGCCAAGGCCCGCGCGCGGGCCGCCGAGCTCCTCGACCTGGTCGGACTGGACCCGGCCGTCTACGGGGGCCGCTACCCGGAGCAGCTCTCCGGCGGGCAGCGCCAGCGCGTCGGCGTGGCCCGGGCGCTCGCCGCGGACCCGCCGGTGCTGCTGATGGACGAGCCGTTCGGCGCGGTCGACCCGGTGGTGCGCGAGCGGCTGCAGAACGAGTTCCTGGCACTCCAGCGGACCGTGCGCAAGACGATCCTGCTGGTCACGCACGATCTGGAGGAGGCGGTCCGGCTCGGCGACCGCATCGCCGTCTACGGAGCGGGCACCATCGAGCAGTTCGCCCGCCCGGCGCAGGTGCTGGGCGCCCCGGCGACCGACTACGTGGCCGGCTTCGTCGGCGCGGACCGCGGGCTGAAGCGGCTCGCGGTCACCCCCGTGACGGAGGCCGACCTGACCGAGCTCGCCGACCCGACCGACCCGACCGGCCCGGCGGACCCGGCGGACCCGGCGGACCCGGCCTCCGGCAACGGAAAGGCCCCCACCGCCGAAGTGGCGCTGGGGGCCAGTCTGCGCGAGGCGCTCGCGCTGCTGCTCCAAGAGGACTCGGGCCGGATCGGGGTCACTGATCCCGCCACCGGCGCGCTGATCGGCGTACTCACCCCGGAGGGGGTGCACCGGGCGCTGCGCCGGGCCCGGCTGCAGGAGGCCTGAGCCGGGGCCGGGCGCCCGTTACGCCTGGATCCGGCCGCTCATCCACACCAGCATCGGCGGGATCTCGCGGCGCCAGGTGTTGAAGTTGTGGCCGCCGCTGTCGAGGATGATCGAGGAGACCCGGTCCGGGCCCTTGACCAGCTTGATGAACTTCTTCGTGCCGGCGAGGTTCGGCTCGCCCTTCTCGCTGCTGGTGACGAGGAAGGACGTGCCCGTCGGCTGCTTGGCCTTGACGGCCTCCAGCACGTTCGCACGGGCCTTCAACTGGTCGTCCCCGTGGAAGAGGTCACCGGTCGTCGGGTCGTCCGCGGCCTCGTAGTACGCGGACAGTCCCGCGGCCGCACCGAAGTTCTGCGGGTAGTGCGCGGCCATCTTCAGGGCGCAGTAACCGCCCGTGGAGTTGCCGATGAAGCCCATGTTCCCGGGCTTCTTGCCGACCCGGAAGGTGCTCTGGATGGCCTGCGGGAGGTCCTGGCCGTAGAAGGTCTCGGTCTGCGGGCCATCGGGTATGTCCACGCACTCGGTGTCGCGCGCACCGGGAGTCGGCCGCATCATGACCAGGATCATCGGCTTCATCTTGCCCGCCTTGGACAGGCTGAAGGCCTTCATCGGGTAGTCGAGCCCTTTGATCAGGTTCTCCGCCATGCCCGGGTAGCCCGTCAGGACGATGGAGGCCGGGAAGTTCTTGTCCTTGTACTGCGGCTGGAAGTACTCCGGCGGCAGCCACACGTACCCGGGGCTCGTTATCTTCGACTTCTGGCCCGTTATGGACACCTTCAGGATCTGCCCGCCGACCGGGGGCTTGGCGCCGCCGGGCACGTCGAGGTGCTGCTTGTCGACCACCTTGATGTCGTCGCTGCTCATGGAGTGGTCGACTACCTTGCCGATCGACGTCTCCTGGCCGAAGAGGTCGGCCCAGGAACCGTAGAAGAGGAACGACTTGTTCGCGGCGAGTCCGATCGCCGCGAACATCGCCAGCTGTGTCGCCAGGAGGAGGCCGATCCGGCCGAGGACCGAGCGCCAGGAGCGGCCCGAGAGCTTCGGCCAGAACCACACCGTGGCCGCGAACAGCAGCACCCCGGCAAGGATGGCCAGCGCCAGAACCGTATTACTGGTGAGACCCATGAGCAGTCAGTCGACTTTCTATGGCAGGACTAGATTTTTTCTCGACGGAAGAGTGAACCCGCTCCCCCTCGATGTCGTCCTAGTGGACGCACCACCCAACGAAGAGCCCCAGCGGCCTTCGGCCACATGATCTCTCGCGGAGCAACGGGAAGCGATGTCTAGCAGGATAGATGGCGATAAGTCGGGACAGGTTCCGAAGCCTGTCAGCCGAATCCTCCGAGGCCCCCGACCGGAGTCCGTCCCCGGCGTCGTGGGCACCGCCGTCACGGTCGTCGGACTGCTGGACATCGCCGCGGGGGTCTTCCCGCGCTTCCGGCACAGCCGCATCCACGCGGTCACCGAGGTGCTGCCCGGCTCCGTCGGCCCCTTCGCCGCCGCCCTGGCCCTCAGCGCCGGCGTCCTGCTCCTGCTGCTCGCCCACGGGCTCAAGCGCCGCAAGCGCCGCGCCTGGCGGGCCGCCGTGGTGCTGCTGCCGGCCGGGGCCGTCGCGCAGTTCACGTACCGCCACTCGGTCATCGGCGTGGTCATCGCGGCGGTGCTGCTGGCGCTCCTGCTGCGCCACCAGAGTGAATTCAAGGCGCTGCCCGACCCGCGCAGCCGCTGGAAGGCGCTCGCCAACTTCGTCCTGATGAGCGCGGGCTCGATCGGCCTCGGTCTGGTCATCGTCAACTCGCACCCCGGCCGCGTTGTAGGCAATCCGGGTGTTTATGAGCAGATCAGTCACGTCGTCTACGGGCTCTTCGGCTTCGAGGGCCCCGTCGACTACGCCGGCCGGGTGTCCTGGACCGTCGGCTACTCACTGGGCGCCCTCGGCATGCTGACCGCCGTCACCACCATCTACCTGGCCTTCCGCCCCGAGCACCCGGCCGCCCGGCTCACCGCCGACGACGAGGTCAAGCTCCGCGAGCTGCTCGCCCGGCACGGCGGCCGCGACTCGCTCGGCCACTTCGCGCTCCGCCGCGACAAGGCCGTCGTCTTCTCCCCCAGCGGCAAGGCCGCCGTCACCTACCGCGTCGTCTCCGGCGTGATGCTCGCCTCCGGCGACCCCGTCGGCGACGTCGAGGCCTGGCCCGGCGCCATCGAGCGGTTCATGGAGGAGGCCAAGACCCACTCCTGGACCCCCGCCGTCATGGGCTGCAGCGAGACCGGCGGCGAGGTCTGGACCCGCGAGACCGGCCTCGACGCCCTGGAGCTCGGGGACGAGGCGATCGTCGACGTCAAAGACTTCTCGCTCTCCGGCCGGGCGATGCGCAACGTCCGGCAGATGGTCAAGCGCATCGAACGCAACGGCTACACCACCCGGGTCCGCCGGGTCTCCGAGCTGACCGAAACCGAGCTGGAGCAGGTGCGCGGCGCAGCCGAGGCCTGGCGCGGCACCGACACCGAGCGCGGCTTCTCCATGGCCCTGGGCCGCGTCGGCGACCCGGGCGACGGCGACTGCTACATCGCCACCGCGCACCGCGTCGAGGAGGGCGACACCTCCCCCTTCGGCGACCTCAAGGCCGTCCTGCACTTCGTCCCCTGGGGCGCGGACGGCATGTCGCTGGAGCTGATGCGCCGCGACCGCGCTGCCGACCCCGGCATGAACGAGCTGCTGATCGTCGCCTCCCTGGAGGCCTCCCCGGCGCTCGGCATCGAGAAGGTCTCCCTGAACTTCGCGATGTTCCGCTCGGCCCTGGCCCGCGGCGAGAAGATCGGCGCCGGCCCGGTCCTGCGGATGTGGCGCAGCCTGCTGGTGTTCCTCTCGCGCTGGTTCCAGATCGAGTCGCTCTACAAGTTCAACGCGAAGTTCCGCCCGCGCTGGGAGCCCCGCTTCGTGGTCTTCCGCACCACCCGGGACCTGCCCCGCATCGGCTTCGCCGCGATGCAGGCCGAGGGCTTCGTCACCCTGGCCCTCCCCCGCCTGTTCGCCGCCCGCCGCCGCCCCAAGCCGGTCCGCACCTGCGCCCACCACCACGTCCCGTCCCCGTCCGTCCCCACCCAGACGGAACGCAAGGTGCGCGCCGCCTGAGGAATCCGGCCCGAACCCCCGAATCCAGCCCCGGCGAGCCCGAATCCAGCCCCGCCGGCGTTTGAGGCGCGGGGGTCCGGGGGCGGAGCCCCCGAGGGGGTCCGGGGCGCAGCCCCGGGGAACGGAGGAAGGGCGGGGCGGGGAGCAGCCCGCGCAGCGGCACCCCCCCCCCCCCCCCGCCCCGCCCGCCCCCCCCCCCGCCCCCCCCCCCCCCGCCCCCCCCCCCCCCCCGGGCGCGGCCCAGGCCCCCGGCCCAACCCGGGGCACCAAGTAAACCAAACGCGGGCCCCCCCCCCCGGGCCGGGGCCGCCCCGCGCCGCCCCCCCCCCCCCCCCCCCCCCCCCCCCCCCGGGGGGCCGGGGCCCCCCCCCCCGGGAACGGAGGAAGGGCGGGGCGGGGAGCAGCCCGCGCAGCGGCACCCCACCCACCCACCGGCCCGGCCGGCCCCGCACCCGGCCACCCGCCCACCGGCCCCGCCCGCCACGCAGGGCGAGGCCAAGGCCACGGGCCCTACCCTGGGAACCATGAACACGAACAGCGGCCCCGCCCCCAGGGGCCTGGTGACGGGCCTCCCCCACTGGGACCGCTGCGCGGTCATGGGCGTCGTCAACGTCACCCCCGACTCCTTCTCCGACGGCGGCCGCTGGTTCGACACCACCGCCGCCGTCAAGCGCGGCCTCGACCTCGTCGCCCAGGGCGCCGACCTCGTGGACGTCGGCGGCGAGTCCACCCGCCCCGGCGCCTCCCGCGTGGACGAGGAGGAGGAGCTGCGCCGGGTCGTCCCCGTCGTCCGCGGGCTCGCCTCCGAAGGCGTCGTCGTCTCGGTCGACACCATGCGCGCCTCCGTCGCCGCCGCGGCCGTCGCCGCCGGCGCCACCCTGGTCAACGACGTCAGCGGCGGCCTCGCCGACCCGGGCATGATCCCGGCCGTCGCCGCCGCCGAGGTGCCCTTCGTCGTCATGCACTGGCGCGGCTTCAGCGACGGCATGAACAGCCTCGCCGTCTACGACGACGTCCTCGCCGAGGTCACCGCGGAACTGCGCACCCGCATCGACGCCGTCGTCACCGGCGGCATCGCCCCCGAGCGGCTCCTGGTCGACCCGGGCCTGGGCTTCGCCAAGAACGCCGAGCACGACCTGGCCCTGGTCGCCCACCTCGCCGAGCTGCGCGCGCTCGGCTTCCCGCTGCTGGTCGCCGCCTCGCGCAAGCGCTTCCTCGGCCGGGTGCTGGCCGGCGCCGACGGCGCCTCCCCGCCGCCCGCCCGCGAACGCGACGCCGCCACCGCCGCCGTCACCGCCATCGCCGCCTCCCGGGGGGCCTGGGCCGTACGGGTCCACGAGGTACGGGCGAGCGCCGACGCGGTTCGGGTGGCCCGTGCCGTGGAAGGGGCACTGGGTACGACCCGTAGCAACGAGGAAGGGGCACGGTGAGCCGTACCGACATCGAATCCGTCGAAGAGGTCAACACGGCCTTCTACGAGGCCATGGAGCGGGGGGACTTCGACGCACTGTCGGCGCTCTGGCTCGAAGACGAGATCTCCTGCGTGCACCCGGGCTGGCCGGTGCTGTCGGGACGCGGCGAAGTGCTGCGCTCCTACGCGCTGATCATGTCGCACACCGAGTACATCCAGTTCTTCCTGACCGACACCAAGGTCACGGTCATAGGGGACACCGCCCTGGTGACCTGCACCGAGAACATCCTCAGCGGCGGACCCGCCGAGGACGGCGGAGAACTGGGCCCGCTCGTCGGCCAGCTCGTCGTCGCGACGAATGTGTTCCGACGCACACCGGACGGCTGGCGCCTCTGGTCGCACCACGGTTCTCCCGTGCTCACGGACTCCGACGAGGACGACGAGGAGGAGCCCTCCTAGCCCTTCAGCCGGGGGGCTGTCGGGGGCCGAGGTATTTCGCAGGTAAATTCGAAGACGGACGACGTCGACCGCACTCGGCGTGGGCCATGGATCCGGGGAGTCCCGGACCGGAAGCACCTACGAAAAGCAGGAGTGATTCGCGTGGATCGTGTCGCGCTGCGCGGCCTCAAGGCTCGCGGGCACCATGGCGTCTTCCCCCGGGAACGCGAGGAAGGCCAGACCTTCATCGTCGACCTGGTGCTCCACCTCGACACCCGGCCCGCGGCAGCGGGCGACGACCTGGCTAAGACGGTGCACTACGGGGTAGTCGCGGAGGAAGTCGTCGACGTGGTCCAGGGCGAGCCCGTGGACCTGATCGAGACCCTCGCCGAGCGGATCGCCCAGCAGTGCCTCAAGCACGAGGCGGTCGCCCAGGTGGAGGTCGTCGTCCACAAACCGGACGCGCCGATCACCGTTCCCTTCGACGACGTGACCATCACGATCACCCGGAGCCGCGCGTGAACAACGGAATGAACGCCCAGAGCGACCCCACCGTCCAGCCGGTACCCGCCTCCGTGGTCGAAGCCGTCGACGCGGCGGACGTGACCCTGTCCAACCCCAAGTGGGCCGTCGTCGCGCTCGGTGCGAACCTGGGCAACCGCCTGGAGACCCTCCAGGGCGCCATCGACGCCCTCGGCGACACCCCGGGCCTGCGGGTCAAGGCCGTCTCCGCCGTCTACGAGACGGAGCCGTGGGGCGTGGAGGCCGGCTCGCAGCCCGCGTACTTCAACGCCGTCATCTCGGTGAAGACCACCCTGCCCCCCGGCTCGCTGCTGGAGCGCGGCCACGCCATCGAGGAGGCCTTCGACCGCGTCCGCGAGGAGCGCTGGGGGCCCCGCACGATCGACGTCGACATCATCGCCTACGCCGACGTGGTCTCCGCCGACGCCGACCTCACCCTCCCGCACCCGCGCGCCCACCAGCGCGCCTTCGTGCTGGCCCCCTGGAACGACGTCGACCCCGAGGCCCAGATCCCCGGCCACGGGCCGGTGGCGGAGCTCCTGGCAGCCGTGGGCGTCGCCGGAGTCACCCGGCGCGAGGACCTGGAACTGCGCCTCCCCGAGTGAGCCGCGCCCGCGGGGCGGGGCCGTCGCACCCTTAGGATCACCGGATACGCACGCACGGGGAACGGTGGGAGAGGCGCACGTGAAGCAACTGAGGCCGGCGGTCCTGGCGGGCATTTTCGCGATCGCCGCGGTGCTGTCCTGGGCCGGAGCCCGGCTGTGGAACGCGTACGGCACGCTCCCCGGCGTCCCGGTGGCCGCGCCCATCGTGCTCGGCGCCATCGCCGTGGTCCTGCTGGCGACGGCCCTGTCGCTGCGCTCCCGTCTGAAGGCCCAGCGCGAGCGGGTGCCCGGCGCCAAGGGCGTGGAGCCGCTCATGGCGGCCCGCGCGGTCGTCTTCGGCCAGTCCAGCGCCCTCGTGGCGGCCCTGGTCGCGGGCGCCTACGGCGGCGTCGGCGTCTTCCTCCTCACCACCGCCATGGACGTGCCCGCCCGCCGCGACCAGACCTGGTACGCCGGCTTCTCGGTCCTGGCGGGCGCGGCGGTCGTGGCGGCGGCCCTCTTCCTGGAACACGTCCTGAAGCTCCCGGACGACGAGGACCCGGCCAAGGCGACCGCCACCCCGGCCTAGACCTCCCACGGCGTCCGGACAAGATGCCCGTTCACCAGGAAGTCCGGGTGAGGGGTCAGCCGGAAGCCGTACAGCGTGGACGGCTTGGTGCTGAGCGGCCGTTGCGTGACCGTGGCGACCTCGACCCAGGCCGACTCGTGGAGCTCGACGTCGTGCTCTTCCGCCCGGAACGTACCGCGCTTCGGCCAGCTGTCCGCAACCACGAGGTGGGATGACAACCCATCGGTGCGTGGCGTGAAGCGTGCACCGATGATCTCCGCGATATCGGCGAGAAACGGAGCGTTCGAGCTGACGAGGACTCTCGCCGGCCATCGAGTAATCCTGTACCCGTCACCGTCGCCGTAGCCGTCAAGGAATCCGCCGAAGGTCTCCTCGTCTCTGAGTACCACCCGCGGGAAGCTCTGGCGCATGTGGTGGGCATCGCCGCCCGCGTACTGCCTCATGAGGTCGGCGAGGTAGGAAGAGACCACACGGACCCGGAAGCCGGGTACGTCCCGCCCGAGGTATCCGGAAGGCCTTGTCACGGCTTCCAGCCGCGCGGGAAGGCCCGTGGCTCCGGTCACGGATCGCGCGTACTTCGCGGCGAACGCCTCGTCGTTGACCACCAAGGACACGTAGTTCCTACCCACCGTGCCGTCGGAGCACGTCGCCCCGATCAGGTAGCCGAGCTGGTATCCCGGCTGGATCGAAAGCCGTTCCCGGCGCAACTTGCGCGCGTGGGCCCAGGCCACCACGGTCCCGACGGCGTCACGTGCGTGCGTCCATCCGTCGGGCGTCCGGAGAAGCTGGTCCGGGGTCACGGCGAAGGTCGCGTGGTCCGTGCTCACGTCGACGAGGGCACGCGTCTGAGCCACGACCACGTCGACGACCTCGGTCTGCTCCGTGCGTCCGTCCCCGAGCGTCCACAACCGGGTTCCAGGCCGGACATCGCATGCTCGAAGGCGTCCTCCCACTGCATTGACCGTCTGCCTGCTCGGTAGGCCCCAAAGCATCGGTCCCCCTCAGCGAACTCGTGGAGGGGGACCGTAGCGGACAGCGCTGACAATCCGGCTAGCGCGCCAGGATGAGACTCATCGCCTCGGCTCGTGTTGCCGTGGCACGGAGCTGACCGCGGACCGCGGACGTGGTCGTCTTGGCTCCCGGCTTGCGGATTCCACGGACCGACATGCACATGTGCTCGGCCTCGACCACCACGATGGCGCCGCGCGCATCGAGGATCTCCATCAGCGAGTCGGCTATCTGCGTCGTGAGACGTTCCTGCACCTGCGGTCGGCGGGCGTAGACGTCCACGAGCCGGGCCAGCTTCGACAGACCCGTGATCTTGCCGTTCTCCGCCGGGATGTAGCCGACGTGAGCGACGCCGTGGAACGGCAGCAGGTGATGCTCGCACAAAGAGACGATTTCAATGTCCTTGACCAGGACCAGCTCATCGTGGCCCAGGTCGAACACCGTCGTCAGCACGTCCTCGGGCTTCTGCCACAGACCAGCCAGAATCTCCCTGTACGCCCGTGCCACGCGACCCGGGGTCTCCAGGAGCCCCTCTCGGTCCGGGTCCTCACCGACCGCGAACAGCAGCTCGCGGACCGCCGCCTCGGCGCGCTTCTCGTCGAACTCTCGGATCGCGCCCTCGCCACCGGTCAGGGTCACTGGGTCGGTCATGTTTTCCTCGTTCCTGTCTGTGCAGTCGCGGCCAAACAAGTATGACCAGATGAAAATGCCGCGCCCCCCAGGCTAGAACCTGGGGGGCGCGGCATCCATTCCGGGAGGTACTAGGCCTCCGGGCGCTCCTCCGGGGAGGGCTCCGGGGTCTTCTCCACCGAGACGGTGGAGGAGGAGGCCGACGTGCCGTTCGCCGCGTTCGTCAGCTGGAGCTCCTTGGGAGAGAGCACCGGCGGACGGGTGGACGGCGTGCGGTGCGAGGAGCCGGTCCACGCCGGGCGGGCCGGGCGCTTCACGATCGTCGAGAAGACCTCGGCGATCTGCTCCTTGTTGAGCGTCTCCTTCTCCAGGAGGGCGAGGACCAGGTTGTCGAGGACGTCGCGGTTCTCGACAAGGATCTCCCAGGCCTCGTTGTGCGCGGTCTCGATGAGCTTCTTGACCTCTTCGTCGACCAGCGCGGCAACCTCCTCCGAGTAGTCCCTCGGGTGCGACATCTCGCGGCCCAGGAACGGCTCGGTGTTGTCTCCGCCGAACTTGATCGCGCCGAGGCGCTCGGTCATGCCGTACTGGGTGACCATCGCGCGGGCCGTTGCCGTGGCCTTCTCGATGTCGTTCGCGGCGCCCGTGGTCGGGTCGTGGAAGACCAGTTCCTCGGCCGCGCGCCCGCCCAGCATGTACGCGAGCTGATCGAGCATCTCGTTGCGCGTGGTGGAGTACTTGTCCTCGTCGGGCAGGACCATGGTGTAACCCAGGGCCCGGCCGCGGGACAGGATGGTGATCTTGTGGACCGGGTCGGAGTTCGGGGAAGCCGCCGCGACCAGGGCGTGTCCGCCCTCGTGGTACGCGGTGATCTTCTTTTCCCGGTCCGACATGATCCGGGTCCGCTTCTGCGGGCCCGCCACGACGCGGTCGATCGCCTCGTCCAGCGCGTGGTTGTCGATCAGCTTCCCGTCCGAGCGGGCCGTGAGCAGCGCGGCCTCGTTCAGGACGTTGGCGAGATCGGCACCCGTGAAGCCGGGCGTGCGGCGGGCGACGGCGCCCAGGTCCACGTCCGGGGCGACCGGCTTGCCCTTCTGGTGGACCTTGAGGATCTCCAGACGGCCCTGCATGTCCGGACGGTCGACCGCGATCTGGCGGTCGAAGCGGCCGGGGCGCAGGAGGGCCGGGTCGAGGATGTCGGGACGGTTCGTGGCGGCGATCAGGATGACCCCGCCCTTCACGTCGAAGCCGTCCATCTCGACGAGCAGCTGGTTGAGGGTCTGCTCGCGCTCGTCGTGACCGCCGCCGAGGCCCGCACCGCGGTGCCGGCCGACGGCGTCGATCTCGTCGACGAAGACGATCGCCGGGGCGTTGGCCTTGGCCTGTTCGAACAGGTCGCGGACACGCGAGGCACCGACACCGACGAACATCTCGACGAAGTCGGATCCGGAGATCGAGTAGAAGGGCACACCGGCCTCGCCCGCGACGGCACGCGCGAGCAGGGTCTTTCCGGTGCCGGGCGGGCCGTAGAGCAGCACGCCCTTGGGGATCTTGGCGCCGACGGCCTGGAACTTCGCCGGCTCCTGGAGGAACTCCTTGATCTCGTGGAGTTCCTCGACGGCCTCGTCCGAGCCCGCGACATCGGCGAACGTCGTCTTCGGGGTGTCCTTGGTGATGAGCTTGGCCTTGGACTTCCCGAAGTTCATGACTCGGGAGCCGCCGCCCTGCATCTGGTTCATCAGGAACAGGAAGACCACGACGATGAGGACGAACGGCAGCAGCGAGAGCAGCACGCTCAGGAACGGGCTGGTCTTGTCCGGCGTGACGGAGTACCCGTCAGGGATCTGACCGGCTTCGTACTTGGTCTGGAGGTTCTGGGCGAGCTGTACGCCCTGGTCCCCGATGTAGTTGGCCTGGAACTTGGTGCCGTCGTTGTCGCCGAGCTTCTGGTCCTTCTTCAGCTCGATCTTGATCATCTGGCTGTCACCGGTGGTGAGCTTGGCGCTGTCCACCTGGCCACTGTTGATCGCCTTGATGACCTCGCTGGTCTCCACCGACTTGTAGCCGCCGCCGGAGCCGACGACGTTCATCAACACGACCACGGCGAGGACGGCCAGCACGATCCACATAACCGGCCCACGGAAGTATCGCTTCACGTCCATCCATACGGGGCGCTAGGCACCCCGTCCCTCCTGCCCGTAGGTAAATGCTGCTGTGAGTAAAGACTGTTCTTCGGAATGTACCCCTGCATTGTCACCCGCGGCCTCATGGGACGGCTGACAGACCCGCCTTTCCATGCTCCAACGGCGGGAATCGCTCCAGGGTTCCCCTGTCGGGCGCTGGATCAGCCGCCGTAGACATGGGGAGCGAGGGTGCCGACGAACGGCAGGTTGCGGTACTTCTCGGCGTAGTCGAGGCCGTAGCCGACGACGAACTCGTTCGGGATGTCGAAGCCGACCCACTTCACGTCGATCGCGACCTTGGCGGCGTCGGGCTTGCGCAGCAGCGTGACGACCTCCAGGGAGGCCGGCTGGCGGGAGCCGAGGTTCGACAGGAGCCAGGACAGGGTCAGGCCCGAGTCGATGATGTCCTCGACGATCAGGACGTGCTTGTCCTTGATGTCGGTGTCCAGGTCCTTCAGGATCCGGACCACGCCCGAGGACTGGGTTCCGGCGCCGTACGAGGACACCGCCATCCAGTCCATGGTGAGCGGGGTGGACAAGGCGCGCGCCAGGTCCGCCATCACCATCACCGCGCCCTTGAGGACGCCGACGATGAGCAGGTCCTTGCCCGCGTACTCCGCGTCGATCTTCGCGGCCAGCTCGGCCAGCTTCGCGTCGATCTCTTCCTTGGTGATGAGCACCGACTGGAGGTCGCTGCCCATGTCCTTCTCGTCCACCCGCATCACTTTCGTTGTCGGCTGGGGCTCCGGGGGTGACCCCGGAGGTCTCAGCCGTGTTTCAGCACCAATCAGCCCTGCCGGATGACCAGTCTGCCACCCTGCCGCTGGGCCTCGACCCGGCCGGGCAGGTTGATGGCTCCCTGACCGCGCCATCCGGTGATGAGCCGGTCGACTTCCTCGATGTGGCGGGCGAAGAGGGAGCCTGCGGGGGAACCGGCGGCGACGACGGCCCGGCGCAGTACGCGGCGGCGGACGGCGGGGGGCAGCGCGTACAGCTTGGCGCACTCCAGGCGGCCGTCCTCGTCCCGTACGCCGCTCTCGGCCTCGGCGGCCCAGGCGTCCAGGGCATCGGCGTCGTCGCGGGAGAGCTGGGCGGTGCGGGCGAGCGCCTCCACGACCCCCTTGCCGAGCGCCTTCTCCAGGGCGGGCAGTCCCTCGTGGCGCAGGCGGGAGCGGGTGTAGGCGGGGTCGATGTTGTGCGGGTCGTCCCAGACGGCGAGGGACTGGACCATGCAGGCCTTGCGGGCGGTCTGCCGGTCCACCTGGAGGAAGGGCCGGCGGTAGCGGTGGCTGCGGCCGCCCCGTACGCCGGGGCCTCCGGAGACTTCCGCCATGCCGGAGAGCGAGCGGATGCCGGAGCCGCGGGCGAGGCCCAGCAGGACGGTTTCGGCTTGGTCGTCGCGGGTGTGGCCGAGCAGCACGGCGACGGCGCCCAGTCGGTCGGCGGCCTCGTCCAGGGCCGCGTAGCGGGCGTCGCGGGCCGCGGCTTCGGGGCCTCCGTCGCGGCCGACGCGCACGGCGACGGACTCCACGGGGTCGAGGTGCAGCGCGGTCATGCGGGAGACGACCTCGGCGGCGCGCAGGGCGGAGCCGTCCTGGAGGCCGTGGTCGACGGTGATGCCGCCGGCCCGGATTCCGAGTTTGGGGGCCTCGAAGGCGAGGGCGGAGGCGAGCGCCATGGAGTCCGCGCCGCCGGAGCAGGCGACGAGGACGAGCGGGGCGGTGTCGGGGAGGGGGTCGTGGGGGGCGGCACCGGCCGAGGAGCCGACGGTGCGGCCGGGGCGGCCCACCCGGGGTGCGGGGGCGGGAGCGGGGCGGCTGGTGATGTCGGTGAGGTCGGTGAGGACGTCGTGGAGTGCGCGGCGGACCGCCAGGCGTATCGCTGCGACCGCAGGATGGGGACCCATGTCCGGTGCCCTTCGGTGGAGTTCGGATGCCTCGGAGGCGCTGGGGAGGCGTAGGGGGAGGTGGTGTGCCGGTGTGCTGCCCGGCTCCCCCGCGGGCGGGGGTTGTCACTCAGAGTGCGTCGATGGTGACAGAACCGAGCCGTTCCCCGAGCATCGCACGCCCTTCCACGCCCCACGGTCCCTCGGACGGGTGACGCTGCTTCCCCCAGAGGGACATCTTCACGCCTCTCCGGTCACACCTCTTCGCTCGCCTCGCTCTGCTCGCTCCCCTTGCGGTGGACGCGGGCCACCCAGTCCGCGGGCCTGGCGATCTCGGACTTGGTCGGCAGTGTGTTCGGGGAGGTCCAGACCCGGTTGAAGCCGTCCATGCCGACCTGGCCGACGACGGCGCGGACGAAGCGTTCGCCGTCGCGGTACTGGCGCAGCTTCGCGTCGAGGCCGAGGAGCTTGCGCAGGGCGGCGTCGAGCCGGCCGGCTCCGCTGGCCCTGCGCTGCTGGAACTTCTCGCGGATCTCGGCGACGGAGGGCACGACCTCGGGGCCGACCCCGTCCATGACGAAGTCGGCGTGGCCTTCCAGGAGGGACATGACGGCGGTGAGCCGGGCGAGCACCTCGCGCTGCTCGGGGGTCTGGACGAGCTCGACGAGGGAGCGGCCCTCCTCTCCGCTCTCCGCGTCGGGGCGGGCTCCGGCGAAGGACTGGGCGGCCTCGCGCAGCCGCTCCAGGACGGTCATCGGGTCCACTTCGGTGGCTCCGAGGAACGTCTGGATTTCGCCCTCCAGGTGTTCGCGGAGCCACGGGACGGCCGTGAACTGGGTACGGTGCGTCTCCTCGTGCAGGCAGACCCAGAGGCGGAAGTCGTGCGGGTCCACCTCCAGCTCGCGCTCCACGTGGACGATGTTCGGCGCGACGAGCAGCAGCCGGCCGCCCGTGGCGGAGCCCGGGAGGTCGAGGCCCGCGGGCGCGAAGGTCTCGTACTGGCCGAGCACGCGGGAGGCCAGGAAGCTGAGCAGCATGCCCAGCTCGACGCCGGTGACCTTGCCGCCGACCGCGCCGAGCACGGCGCCGCCGGGGGTGCCGGAGCGGCGGTCCTGCATCTTGCCGAGGAGGGGCGACAGGAGCTCGCGGAAGCCCGCCACGTTGGCCTTGACCCAGCCGGCCCGGTCCACGACGAGGACGGGCGTATCGGCCGGGGCCGTGCCTTCGGGCATCATCCGCGTGAAAGCGCGCACGTGCCGTTCGGAGGTCTTGGCGTGCCTGCGCAGCTCCGCCACGACGGCCCGCGCCTCTTCCCGGCTGACCTCGGGACCGGGCCGCACGAGCCTGGTCGCGGTCGCCACCGCGAGGTTCCAGTCGACCATCTCCGCACCACCGAAGCTCGTCATGCGTCAACCGTACGTGGACCTCGGCGCGGGCGGGATCCCCAGGACGCCCTAGGAAGCGGTGGCCACGGCAGCCGCGAGCTTGTCGAGGCCCTTCTCGGCGGCGCCGGCGTCCGGGGTGTTCGCGGTCAGGAACGCGAAGGCGAGCAGTCGGCCGGTGGGGTCGAGGACGGTGCCGGCGAGGGTGTTCACGCCGGTCAGGGTGCCGGTCTTGGCCCGCAGCAGGCCGGCCGCCGGGGAGGTGCCGGAGTTGCGGCCGCGCAGGGTGCCGGTGAATCCGGCGACGGGCAGTCCGGTGAGGACGGGCCGTAGCTCCGGCCGCTGCGGATCGGCGGCCCTGGCGAGGAGGGCGGTGAGCAGGCCGGCGCTGACCTTGTCGGCGCGGCCCAGCCCGCTGCCGTCGGCGAAGCGGGAGCCGGCGGTGTCGACCCCGAGGGCGGCGAGTCTGGGACCGGTGGCCTGGGCGACGCCGTCGAAGCTGGCGGGCGCTCCGGAGGCGAGGGCCGTCTGGCGGGCGAGGGCTTCGGCGATGTCGTTGTCGCTGTAGGTCAGCATCCGCTCGACGAGCCCGGCGAGCGGCGGCGAGAGGGTGGCGGCGAGCGGGACGGCCCCCGCGGCGGCCTTGGCCCGCGCGGGCTCGCCGGTGACCTTGACCCCGCGTTCCGCCAGCAGGGCGGCGAAGGCCCGGGCGGTGTCGCGGGAGGGGTCCTGGCTGCGCTTGACGGGGCCGGAGAAGGATTCGTCGGGGCGGCCTTCGTCGGCGGTCAGGGCGGTGACGGGTGCGAGGTTGGGGTTGTCGCCGATCGGGTGGACGGCGGGGCCGGTGTAGAGCGAGTCGTCGTAGCCGAGGGCCACGGTGTCGGTGCCGGCGGCCTTGAGGGCCTGGGCGGTGTCCGCGGCGAGGGCGACGAGGCTGCCGCCGGAGCCGGCGGGCGCCTTCTTCTTGGCGGTGAGCGACGGGTCGCCGCCGCCGACGAGGACGATCTGGCCGGGCCCGGCGCCGGGGGTCACGGTGGTGCGGATCCGGTGGTCGGGGCCGAGGGCCGCGAGGGCGGCCGAGGCGGTGGCGATCTTGACGGTGGAGGCGGGGGTCATGGGCTCCCGGGCCCCGGCCTCGAAGAGGACCGTCCCGGTGGCGGTGTCGATCACGGAGGCGCTGCGGACGGTCCCCAGGGCGGGGTCGGCGAGCAGCGGCCGCAGGGCGGCGGCGAGGACTCCGGAGTCCGCGGCCACCGCCTGTCCGCCGGTGGCGTCGCCGGCTCCGGCCGGGCGGAGCCCGGCGAGCACGCCGGGGGCGCTGGGGGCGGCCTCCGGGAGGGCCGCGGCGCCGTCCGTGCCGTGATCTGCGCCACCCGTACGGCTCCAGGAGGCGGCCTTGTCCCGCTCGGCCTTACGCTGGCCGGAGTCCCAGGGACCCGCGGCGGCCACCGTCGCGGCCGACAGGGCGAGGCCGGAGACGGCCGACACCGCGATGAGCTGCCAGGTCCTGACCAATGGCACCTCGGACCAGCCCCTTTCGCGATCACACATATGCGTGAGGGACACTTAACCATTGCGTCTTGCCGCGAGCATGGCACCCCACCCGGCAGGGCCGGGACGGCCACGCACGCAGGTGAGTCGGAGCAGTCCCGAAGCAATCAAGCTACTGAAGCTGATCATGGAGGAGCAGGACGTGGAGTTCGACGTCACCATCGAGATCCCCAAGGGTTCGCGGAACAAGTACGAGGTGGACCACGAGACCGGCCGGATCCGTCTGGACCGTCGCCTCTTCACCTCGACCAGCTACCCGGCCGACTACGGCTTCGTCGAGAACACCCTCGGCGAGGACGGCGACCCGCTGGACGCGCTGGTCATCCTTGACGAGCCGACCTTCCCGGGCTGCCTCATCAAGTGCCGCGCGATCGGCATGTTCAACATGACGGACGAGGCGGGCGGCGACGCCAAGCTGCTGTGCGTGCCGGCGTCGGACCCGCGCGTGGAGCACCTGCGCGACATCCACCACGTGTCCGAGTTCGACCGCCTGGAGATCCAGCACTTCTTCGAGGTCTACAAGGACCTGGAGCCGGGCAAGTCGGTCGAGGGCGCGAACTGGGTCGGCCGCGTCGAGGCCGAGGCCGAGATCGAGGCCTCGTACAAGCGCCTCGAGGCCCAGGGCGGCCAGCACTGAGCTCCGCTCGGTGACGGAGCGGGCCTGAGGCCCCTCCAGCCCCTGTGACACCGCGGGCGGTACCCCTTGGACGGGGTGCCGCCCGTCGTCTTGTGCGGGGGCGGGCCGGCCGGTGCCGCTTTCGCGGCGGATCAAGGTGTTCCGCATACTGATACGGGCTGGGTCGGGGACTGGAGGACGCGTGGCGGAGGGCGAAGGATCCGGGACAGAGGACCGGAAGCCGAAGTCGGACGAGGCGCACAGTGCGTTCTCCGTGCCGGACGGGGTCGGCGTGGACCCGGAGGCGACCGAGGAGGACCAGCCGACCTCGGAGTTCGCCGTCCCCGAAGGCCTCGCGTCGGTGCCCGCGGATCCCGACGGCCCCGCCTCCGCGTTCGCGACGCCGCACACCTACAGCGCCGCGCACTCCCCACCGGCCTACACCGGCCCTCCGGGCTTCCCGGTCACCCGGTTGAAGGAGTCCCCCTGGCAGGACCGCATGCGCACGGTGCTGCGCATGCCGGTCGACGTCCGGCCGGTGCCGGAGCCCTCTCAGCGGCTGGCCGTGGAGACCGGGCCCGCGGTGGGGCGCGTGCTCGACCTGACGCTGCGCATCGGCGAGCTGCTGCTCTCGGGCGGCGAGGGCGCCGAGGACGTGGAGGCCGCGATGTTCGCCGTGGCCCGCAGCTACGGCCTGGACCGCTGCGAGCCGACCGTCACCTTCACCCTGCTGTCGATCACCCACCAGCCCTCCCTGGTGGACGATCCGGTGTCGGCGAACCGCACCGTCCGCCGCCGCGGTACGGACTACACCCGGCTCTCGGCCGTGTTCGCCCTCGTCAACGACATCACCGCGCACGAGGTCGAGATCTCGCTGGAGGACGCGTACCGCCGGCTCGCCGAGATCCGCCGCAACCGCCACCCGTACCCCGGCTGGGTGCTCACCGGCGCCGCCGGTCTGCTGGCCGGGGCGGCCTCCACGCTGGTCGGCGGTGGCGTGCTGGTGTTCTTCGCAGCCGCACTCGGTGCGGTGCTCGGCGACCGGCTGGCCTGGCTGTGTGCCGGGCGCGGGCTGCCGGAGTTCTACCAGTTCGTGGTGGCGGCGATGCCTCCGGCCGCGATGGGCGTGGCGCTGAAGATGACCGACCTCGACGTGCGTTCCTCGGCGATCATCACCGGTGGGCTGTTCGCGCTGCTGCCGGGGCGGGCCCTGGTGGCGGCCGTGCAGGACGGTCTGACCGGCTACTACATCACCGCGTCCGCCCGACTGCTGGAGGTCATGTACCTCTTCATCGGCATCATCATGGGCGTGCTGGTGGTGCTCTTCGTCGGCGTCCAGTTCGGCTCCAATCCGCAGCCTGAGGACGTGCTGCAGATCGAGCAGCGGCCGCTGCTCCAGATCATCGCCTCGATGGTGCTGGTGTTCACGTTCGCGATCCTGCTCCAGCAGGAACGTTCCACCGTGTGGTTCGTGACGCTGAACGGCGGGATCGCCTGGGTGATCTACGGGGCCCTGCACTACGCCGCCAAGATGCCCCCGGTGCCGTCCACGGCGATCGCCGCCGGGCTGGTCGGCCTCTTCGGCCAGCTCCTCGCCCGCCACCGGTTCTCCTCCGCCCTCCCCTTCGTCACGGCCGCCATCGGCCCGCTGCTGCCCGGCTCCGCCACGTACTACGGGCTCCTCCTGATCGCCGAGGACCGGCTGAACGAGGGGCTGGGCTCGCTGACGAACGCCGCGGCCATCGCCCTCGCCATCGCCATCGGCGTCAACCTCGGCTCCGAGACCTCCCGCCTGTTCATGCGCATCCCCGGCGCGGCCAGCGCGGCCAAGCGCGGCGCGGCGAAGCGCACCCGCGGGTTCTAGGGCCGGCCCACCCGTACGGCCTCCGTACATGACGATGCCCCGCGGACCGGGGATCCGGTCGCGCGGGGCATCGTACGGAGCTGCGAGCAGCGAGCAGGCTAGCGCTTGGCGTGGCGGCCGCTGCGCTGCTGGCCCGGGGCCTGCGGGTCCTCGCCGGCGCCGGGCTCCGTGCCGCCGGCCTCCGCCGCCGCCTTCTTGTTCTTGCGGGACTTCAGCACCTCGAAGATCACCGGGATCACGGAGATCAGGACGATGCCGATGAAGATCGGCTCGACGTTCTTCTTGATGACCTCGAACTGGCCGAGCTGGTGGCCCAGGACCGTGACGCCCGCACCCCACAGCACGCCGCCGATGACGTTGAACATCAGGAACGTGCGGTACTTCATCGCGGTGGCGCCCGCGACCATCGGCGCGAAGGTGCGGATGATCGGCACGAAGCGCGCGAGCACGATGGCCTTGGGGCCGTGCTTCTCCATGAACTCGTGCGCCGCGTCGAGGTTCTCGCGCTTGAAGAGCCGGGAGTTCGGCTTGTTGAAGAGCTTCGGCCCGAAGACCTTGCCGATCATGTAGCCGACCTGGTCACCGAGGATCGCGGCGGCCACGATCAGGGTGCACACCAGCCACAGCGGCTGGCTGATCGTGCCGCTCGCGACGAACAGGCCCGCCGTGAAGAGCAGCGAGTCTCCGGGCAGGAACGCGAAGAGACCGGATTCCGCGAAAACGATGACCAGGATGCCGATCAGGCCGAAATGGCCGATCAGGTACTCCGGGGAGATCCACTCAGGACCGAGCGCAAGCGTGTTCACGGGTTCCGGGCTCTCCAGGATCAGGTGGGGGTGTCCGTCCAATTATGAACGCACACCGCGCCCGCCTGGTTCCAGGGAAGGGCGGCTAGACCCTGCGGACCGCGTTGGCCAGGATCGCGTCCCGTACGAACACCGCCAGCCCGGGCCGGACGGCCTCGTAGTACGCCGTGAACCGCTCGTCCGCCACGTACATCTCGCCGAGGCCCGTGTGGATCTCGTACGTGCAGAAGTAGTAGCTGCCGTTGATCCAGCCGCGGTGCTCCTCGGCGAGGTCCATGGCCTCCTCGGACTCCGCAGGAGCGCCGGAGTCCAGCAGGGCGGCGAACCGCCGGTTGATGTCCTCGGCCAGGGCCTGGATCCGCAGCCAGTCCTCCTTGCTGTACGAGGCGGTCCGGCGGGCGGACTCCCGGTACGTGTCGCCCCAGCGGCGCTCGGCCTCCTCGGCGTGCTCCTCGGGATCGAAATCCCCGAAGACCTCGAACTTCTCCTCGGGGGTGAGGTTGATGCCCATCTTCTTCGCCTCCATGGCGTGCTCGACGGCCGCGGCCATCCGCTGGAGCCGGGCGATCCGGTCGGACAGGAGGGCGTGCTGCCGGCGCAGGTGCTCCCCCGGGTCCGAATCCGGGTCGTCCAGCAGGACCGCGACCTCGTCGAGCGGAAAGCCGAGCTCCCGGTAGAACAGGATCCGCTGGAGCCGGTCGAGGTCGGCGTCGTCGTACCGCCGGTGCCCCGCCCCGCTGCGGGCGCTCGGGGAGAGCAGCCCGATCTCGTCGTAGTGGTGCAGCGTGCGCACCGTCACGGGATCTGTCGAAAAACGTGTCTGAAAGTCTGACGAGGTAGTCGGGCAGATCAGACGGCTTGGCGACAGGTGTGGTGGCAGCCCGTGAGGGCGCAGCCACCGCGGTCAGTGTAGCGGGTGGAGCATGCTGGGCAGCAGAATATCTGCACCCCTGCCGACAGGGGTGAGGTGCCTCTGAGGGCGGAGCCGGGGGCGAGCGTGAGAGCCAGGGGTGCGAGGGATGCGGCAGGTCAGACACCCCATGTCGTTTAGTGTCAAGCGGCATGGGGTTGGGCGTGGTGCGCCCAGGCGGTCGCTTCGTCGTAGCGGGTGCGGGTTTTGAGGCAGCCGTGGAGGATGCCGACGCGTCGGTTGCCGAGCTGGCGCAGGGCCGGGTTGTAGCCGGCCTCGCGGGCACGTTGCTTGCCGTAGTAGCCGCGGGCGCCGGGTGAGGCCCGCAGAGCGCAGAACGCCTGGGTCTGAAGCGCGTCGGCGAGCCGGTTGTTGCGGATGTAGCGGGCCTGGACGGTGTGGCTCTTGCCGGAGGCCCGGGTGATCGGGCTGGTCCCGGCATAGTTCTTGCGGGCCTTCGCGCCGGCGTATCGGGTGGGGTCGTCTCCGAACTCGGCGAGCACCCGGGCGCCGACGATCTCACCGATGCCGGGCATCGACAGGTAGATCTCAGCGTCCGGGTGCGCCAGAAAATGCGCCCTCACCTGCACTTCCAGGGCGGCTATCTGCTCGTTCAATGCGATGATCAGACGGGCGTGAGCGATGGCGGCGGCCGCGTAGGCGGCGGTGACCGGCTCGGGCAGGCCGAGTTGCCGCTCCCGCAGCGCGCTCTGGATCGTGGCCGCTTTCGCGTCCCGGTTGTGGCGGCGGTGGCGCGTCAGAACAGCGGCGATCTGGGTGTGAGTCAGCCTCGCCGCCGTGGCCGGGGTGGGTGCCTTGACCAGCAATTCCAGTGCGTCTGTGCTGGTCAGGGCCAGGTCCGCGTAGGCGTTCAGGGCGGCGGGGAAGTACTCGCGCAGTGTGGTGCGCAGCCGCTGGAAGGTGCGGGTTCGTTCCCAGATCAGGGTCTGGTGGGCGCGGGCGACGACCTTGACGGCCTGCGCCTGCTCGCTGTCGCCGGCCACCGGCCGCAGCTGGTCCCGGTCGATGCGGACCATGTCGGCGAGCGCGTGCGCGTCGCCCTTGTCACTCTTGGCTCCGGAGGAGCCGTATCGCTCCTTGAACCGGTTGACCTGCCGGGGATTGATCGCGAACACCTGGTAGCCGGAGGCGACCAGAGCCTGCACCCAGGAACCGCGGTCGGTCTCGATCCCGACCACGACGTCGGCCGGGTCCAGGTCCCCGCCGCCGTGGCGGGCCACGAGTTCGTGCAGTTTCGCGATGCCCGCCACTCCCTCGGGCAGGTTCGCGGCGGCCAGTTTCCGGCCGGTCTCGTCCTGGACCTCGACATCATGGTGGTCCTCGGCCCAGTCATCACCGATCAGCAGCAACAGACTCTCCCCAGTCACGTACTTCACCCAGCGGTGCAGCCTGCGGAAGGCACGGCACGCGGCCTAATGGATCCAGTGCTCACGCCCTGACGGGCGGGCACGCCACCCCATCAGCGGTCTGGCCTCCCGGCCGACCAGCCGGGGCACGGTCTGACCTCAGAACTCGAAGGCTCCGGCGTCGATAGTGCTCACCTGCTGGCGGCTACGGAAACGAGCATTCCCCGGTTCCGTAGCTCCCATTAGGCTGCGGCCGGGGTCCTGAGCACAGCGCGTGCCATGGAGTTGCTGAGCCAGGCGTAGCCGATGTAGATGAGCAGAGCTGCGGTGGCGCCGTAGGCGGGTACCCGTTCGTGGGGGTAGCGCTGGTCGAACCGGGAGTGCAGGGATTCGCTGTCCTGGCGGAACCCTTTGAGCCGGCGTCCGGCGGGGGTGTCGGGTGGCACCTGTCGCAGGTGTTCCGTTCGGTTGAACCGCTTCTTGCCCGTTGAGGGGTCGGTTTGGCGGTCCTCTTCCGTCTCGTCAACCCGAATGTGCTCGCTATGCGTCTTGACGGGGCAGGGAATAGTGATCCGGTGGTAATAGCGGGTGGCCTTCTTGCCTTTCCTGCAGGCGAGTTCCTCGACAGGGAGGGGAGCGTAATGGTCCTTGCCGGTCTTGAGGTCGATGAGGCGCTCGCAAACGCGCCCCTCGGCGACATACAGCTTGTGGTTGCAGGGACCTTCCTGGAAGAGAGTAAGGGATTCGGGTGAGAGCCCACTGTGCTGCGTCGTGAAGGCGACGAGACCGGCAGCGATCAGCGGAGCACGGTGAACTCCCCGCAGGGCAGTGTCGTAGGTGATGGCACGCAGATCAGGAGCCTTGGTGAGGAGGTGCTTGACCATTTTGACGAAAGCGGTTCCTTCGTCGTCGCGGTGAGGGTCGCGGGCGCGTGACTTATGGCGGATTGATTCGATGCTGAGCACGATCCGGCTGTGAGGAGTGTCAGCGAGGCGTACGGCCATGGCTAGGAACTTGTTGCCGTAGACGCGGTTTCCTCCGCCCTCAACGCTGATGCCGGCGTCAGGATCAACGCGGTGGCGGCGGATCTCTCCAGTGACCTTGTCTGCGACCTCGTGCTGCCTTTGGGATGACGCGGGCCTGGCGACGGTGGCGTCAGCGTGGACGACTTGCTGACGTTCGGGGTAAGCGCGACTGACGCGGTTACCGCTCTCGGCCATCATTCCGGAGTCGAGGGCCTGCTGGATCCACAGGTCGCGGCTGATATCCCGGATTGTCGCGAAGGCAGGCTTGAGATGCTTTTGGAAATAGTAGTTCCACTGGCTGCGGCTCGGGCCGACGGCTGGGAGGGTGTCCGCTGCTTCATCTCCTATGTGGCTGCGCAGGGCGTCGCGCACTTGATTCCACCAAATGGAGTCCTGAAGGTTGACCGCGGTGTAGCGGGCGGAATCGAAGATCGAGATGGAGCTGAGGAAGATCAGGTAGACGACCGGAGGGTAGTGGGCGGGCCGACCCGTCCTGCTCTTGGCGGGCAGTGAGTCGGCTGCCGTGTAGAGGTCGGGGTTGCTCACCAGGTACGAGAACCGCTGGTTGAGCGAGATCGCAGGCGCTTCGGGGCCTTTGGGGGGCAGCGGGTCTCCGGCGGCGCCGAACGCGTCATCGGGGATCGGGCCGACGGTGTAGTCGGGCCGCTTCCTCTTGGCGGGCTTGCGCTTGGGGCGGGATTTGGGCGTGCTCATGCCGTACCGCCTGTGCGGGAGGTCTTCCACTGGAGCCCGGCAAGGCCTGCCGCGCTGTCGAGGGAGGACAGGCCCAGGCGGCGGGCCACCTCGGAGAGCGAGCCCGATTCGTTGAGGATCTGGCGGGCGAGGAACCGCGTGACGTCGCGGGGTTCGACTTTGCGTGTGGTGGTGGACAGTCCGCAGCGCCGGACGATCTCACCGAAGGCGGATCCGACGCTGGACTGGGCGACGTGGGCGGCGGAGCGGGGATTGACGACCAGGAGGTGCCGGTTCGGGGTCTTGCCAGCCAGGTAGGTCAGACGCAGGCCGAGCACGTAGCGGGCCCATTCGGACAGCGGGCAGATGCGGGCTTCGGTGTAGGTGGCGCCGCACGTGGTGATTTCACCGGCGCCCAGATCGAGGTCGGTGGTGGCTGCTGCCGCGATCTCGGCACTGTGCAGCCCGGTCAGGAGAAGCGCCAGCACTGCGGCGTTGCGGGTCGCGGGCATGCCGCGCTCGGAGTGGAATTTCAGCAGCTCGATCTCTTCGGTGCTGAGGCCGGCGCCCGCTTTGCGAGGACTGCGGTGGATGCTCTCCGCGTCCACGAGCGGGACGCACTGGGTCAGGCCCAAGGCGCGGGCATGGGTGTAGAACGATGCGATGCCGGATCGGCGTTGGCGGCGGGTGCCGTCCTCGGGGCTGACGATGATGTTGCCGTGACGGTCGCGTCCAGGAGCGAGAACGAACGCTCTCACCAAGTCCGCGGTGACCTCGTCGATCAAGGTGACGCCGTGGGCCTTGCCGAAAACCAGCAGCCCTTCCGCGGCCCTGGTGTAGAGCTTGGCGGTCTGCCGACTCATCAGCCCGGTATCGGCTTCGTGCGACCAGGCACGACTGACCTGTACGACTGCGCTTCTCAGCGTGACGGCAGCGCACGCCGTGTGCTTGGCGGGGGTCTGTCTTGCCGGTGGACGGTGTGTGCGCCCGTCGGCGGGCACGCTACCGTGGGCGGTGTTCCTTGCCTTGCGTGAGGACATGCCGAAGCCCCTTCCGCGCGGCCGCGCCGCGCCGGATGGTGGGTGGAGGCGGGGTCCGGCAGTGCCATCCCGGCCAAGGGAAGAGGGCGCTGCCGGACCTGCTTTGTGTGAGGGGTTACCTACGTGACGGGGCGGCTCCGGAGTTTGGTGGTGATCTCGGCGAGGCCGCGCAGGTGGCCGTGGAGGGCCAGCAGGTCCTCGACGGACAGGCGTGCCAGATCTGCCAGGAGAACCGGTGGAAGCAGCAGCGCGAGCAGGTCCAGTTCCGGTGCCGGCCCGCCATTTGTTGCCGTCGGTGTCTGTTCACGGCGCGGCCGGGGAACTGACGGGGCGAAGGAAGCACCGTCTTCGCCGCCGACTCCCGAGGGCGGATCGCCTTCGAGGGCGGGTGTGGGGCCAGGCTGTTGCCCCGTCTCTTTCTGCGGTCCGCTGTCCTGGGCCAACCGGCTGCTGTCGCTTGGCTGCTGGTCCTGTCGCTGGAGCGAGTCGAGGTCGAGCGCACCCCCGTGCCAGCTCAGTCGGCCGTCCCCTTCGGGAAGGAGCATGCCTACGGCCACGAGCAGGTCGACAAGGACATGGGCCTGGCTCATACGCTTCTCGGGGGCACGGGCGGCTTGGCAGAGTTCGAAGACCAGGAACTGGCGGGATCGCGGCCCTTCGCCCAGGCACTGCGTCACCGTGCGGGTGAACCACTCGTCCTTCCACGCCTCACGGAGCGCCTCCAGGCCGGCCTGCTCTCCCTGGGCCCAGGCGCGGCCGACACCCTGTCCCCTCTTCGTCGGAACGTAGCCAGAGCGGGCTGGGCCCTTCACGATCAGCCCGGTGGCGAGGAGAAACACGGGGACGAGCCCGCAGCGCCTCTCGGGGACGGCGGTCAACTCATGGAGGGCGGCCGCGGTCAACGGCTCGTCCGCCATGCAAAGCGCCCTCATGACGCGCAGATGCCGGTCGGCCCGGAGCCTGTCACTCGGCAGAATCCGTTCACCGGACCCCAAAAGGGAGCGTCCCACTGTCATGCCATTCCACCTCCGATCGTCCAGAGACTGCCTGCGGGCCGGCTGCGCTGACCTGACGCGGCAGTGAGCGTCTCGCAAACACGGTCTTGCTGTTTTGATAGCATGCCTGGTGGGGATGCGCCTCTCGGCACCCCGTCCTTCACAATGGGCGAATGACCGGAGGAAAGTGGCGTGCGAAAAAGCCGTGGGAGTACGCGGTGGCCGGTGAATGGCCGTACGCGGTGATGGACGGCTTCCTGCCGGCTCAGGTGGGCCAGGCGGTCGCCCGCGCGCTGGCGGAGGCCATGGAGCGCCAGAAGTTCAGCGCGAACTCGCTGGCGGCGGCCTCGGGCGTCAACCGGCAGGTCATCTCGAACGTCCTGGCGGGCACCGTGTGGCCCGACCTGATGACGATGGTGCGACTGGAGGAGACGCTCGGCGAAATGCTGTGGCCGCGCCACCTCGACTGGCCCGCCGACGAGAGCGGAGTGCGCCAGCAGCCGCTGCCGCCGCAGAAGCGACGCGACCTCGACTAGAGAACTTTCACTCCATGTCGGTGCAAACGGACGTGAAGAGGGCATGGGTGTGGGCCCTTCCGTTGGAGGGAAATGGCCGAACACCCCGCGAGCATGGGTGTGAACCGCTAGCTTCGGAGGTGGCGGCCTTGCCGCGTTGGGAGACCGCCGCCCCAGGCGTGGCCCAGGTGTCCAGCCGGGAGGCCACGATGTGGGGCGGCGGTCCGCTTATGTGGGCCTGCCTAGGCGGCCTCCCAGGCCGCGGTGAGCCGGTAGAAGGTCTGCTTGCCGTCGGGACCGATGGTCTTCGTCACGACCTCGCGCTTACGTAGGCCATCGAGCAGGGCCCGAGCTCGGTCCATCGAACCGTCAGCGCCCGCTTCGAGTTCCATCGCGACGGCCTTCGGGGTCCACTCCCGCTCCGGGTCGCGCGAAAGGATTTTCAGGACCGCCAGTGTGCGCTCGCCCGCAATCCGGACAGGGTGCGTGGCGGGCTGTGGCTCTGGTGCAGGGCGCGTCGCTGTGGCCGAGGTGGGGTCGTGTTCGGGTGAGAAGGCAACGAGCCGAGTCTGGGCGGGTTCGGAAGCCTGGCGAAGGCCTATGCCCCGTGCCAGAACGGTGCAGAGGTCCTCGAGTACCTGCTGGGCCTCCTGGAGCTCGGCCGCGGCCTCTTGCTCCTGCGCCGTAACCTCTTGGACTTCGGCGTTCAGCTTGGCGATCATCGCCTCGAGTCGGGCCCGGTGCTCACCGTGTGATGCGACGCGGACATCGCGTTCACGGATCATCGCCTCCAGATCTGCGGCAACGTAGGCCGCAGACTGATTGAGGCCCTCGGGCAGGCTCATGTCGCCACAGTAGAGCGACAGTTCGGTGCATGTCTGCCGATCCAAGGAGTGAGTACGCAGCAGCTGAATCTCTGACCACATATGTCTGTTAAATGATCACCTCTGAGGGTGCATCTGAGTACCTCCGCCGTACCTGTTGCGCCGCTTTTGCGGAGACCTAGGCGGGCAGGGGTCTGTGCACAGCTCACATCAGGGCATCTGAGTGACTCTTAAGGCTTACGACATCGCATCACGACGTCGTGAGCCTTAAGAGTCACTCAGATACTGGGTTGGATGGGATGGGGACTCCGTGAGTGTCACGTTCGTAGATGCGGGCCTTGTTCTTGGTGTGCTTGCGTTCCACTTCTTCCTGTAGGTCGATGCCGTTCATCTCGGCGAGGGCGGCGACGTAGAGGAAGACGTCGGCGAGCTCCTCGCCGAAGTCGGGTAGTCAGCACGTGGATGCCCCGGGCGTCGAGGGGGGGGCAGCTTCGGGCGAGGGTATGGGTCACGCCCTACATACGCACCGTGCCGCTGGTCAGATCGAAGTCGGTTTTGGACCTGCTCCGGTCTCTGCGCTGGAGAGCCCCGGCAAGCAGGAGCACCAGCGGACCGGAGTGCCGGTGGCGGGCATACCCCGTTCGCAGTGGAACCGGAGCCGGGCGATTTCCTGGGGCTGGAGGCCTGCGCTGGGCCGCCGCGGGCTGCGGAGAATGGGTCGGGAGTCCACCAGCAGAGAGGTCTTCGTCATGCCGGTGGCTGCGCATGTGGTGGTGGATTTTCGCGCCGAAAGGCTCCCGTACAGGGTGCGGCCGAGGGTCTATCTGCTCCGCCGAGTCCGAAAGCCCAGGCGGCCTGGGTGGGGGTGGCGCCCGCGTTCGGTGAGCGGCGGGATGAGACGCATGACGACGGCGCATGACGAAGCTGGAAAGAATGAAGGCTGCGGCAAGGAGGAAGTCGAGGCACAAGAAGCCGGAGAGCGACCGCCGGTACTTCAAGCCGTCCGCGGAGGACATTGCCGAACTCGCGAGCCTGCTCGTCCCGGGCGACAGACTGCGCTGAGGTGGGCAGAACGCGAAAGGTGCCGAGCAGGTCACGGCCGCTACTTGCTCGGCTGGAAGTGATGGAAACACTCCAAGACCGGCGCGTGATCGTTGTTCCTGACGGGGCTACCCCGTATGGGGAAGCTGTCACAGACTTGCAGGGCGTGGTTGGCCGGGCTGGTCGCTGCGTCTGTGTTCCGGCCGACCCTAGGACTGTCATCTTGAACGAGCGCGTTCTCGTCCCCCGCAATCGGGGCTTCCTCTTCCTCGACTCCCATCCTGCGGGCTGCGGGCAGTTGGTGGCCGACATGTGGCAGGCATGCCCCGCCCCTGCCGGCGTGCCAGAGGGCGACGGGCCCGTCGCACTGGTAATAGGCTCCTCCGCCGGATACGGTCTCGCGGCCACGCTGGCCGGACTCAAGCGCGCCGGTATCCGCGGTATCGCGGTGTCCTTCGAGAAGGCCCCCACCGTGCGGCGTACCGCGACGGCAGGCTGGTACCGCACCGCCGCCACCGCCGACATCGCCCGCGCTGCCAGGCGAGACCTGGTCTTCCTCAATGGCGACGCGTTCTCCGACGTGATGAAGGACCAGGTCGCCGACCTCATCGAGCAGCGTTTCGGTGGCCGGCTGGACTACCTGATCTACTCGGTAGCCGCGCCCCGGCGTACCGACCCCGCCACCGGCACCACCTACGCCTCCGTCCTCAAGCCGATCGGCCAGGCCAACCGCACCAAGACCCTCGTCTTCGACGACGAAGGTCTTGGTGAGGTCCGCGAGGTCGAGACCGGGCCGGCCGAGGGAGACGACGTCCAGCAGACGGTGGCCGTGATGGGCGGCGCGGATTGGGAACGCTGGATCGACCACCTCGTCGGCCGGGGCCTGCTCGCCGACGGGTTCGCCACCGCCGCACTGTCCTACATCGGCTCACCGCTGACGGAGGGGATCTACCGGCAGGGCACCATCGGTGCGGCCAAGTCCCACTTGGAGGCCACCGCCTGCACCCTGAACGAGCGGCTCGACAAGACGGTGGGCGGGCGCGCAGTGACCTCCGTCAACGGCGCCGCCGTCACCCAGTCCTCCACCGCCATCCCCGGCATCGCCCTGTACACCGGCCTGCTGCGTGGTGTCCTCGGAGAGAACCTGGTCCCGCCGATCCGCCAGCTCGCCGCCCTGTGGGACCAGCTCACCGGCGCGGCCCCGCTCGCTCTGGACGACGAAGGCCGGATCCGCCTGGACTCCTGGGAACTCACCGACGACGTCCAGGCGGCCGTCGCCGAACGTTGGGAGGCCGCCACTACGGCCACCATCGCAGACCTCGCCGACCTCGATTGGTTCCACGCCGAAGTCCAACGCCTGTACGGATTCTCCGTGCCAGGCGTCGACTACTCCGTCGCAGTCGCCATCGACATCCCCTGGCCCGACCACACATCCTGACCCGGCTCAGGCACAAGGGCGTTGAGGACCAGTCCGAGGGATCCGATCTGGTCTTCCACGCAGTCCCGGTAGAGCTGCCCGGCGCGGCCGGGGAAGACTTTCCGGGCGAGCGCGTGGCGGCCCTCCTGGAGATTGGCCTGCACCTTGGTCCGCCACCAGCATCCGTGCTCGTCGGCCAGCCCCAGGACGTACGGTGTCTTGGATGTCCGACCGTGGTTCGCGATGGTGTCCCTCGATGGCGTCCTTGTACGGCTCCACGTTGGACTTCAGCGGCATCGCGGCTCCTGCGGACGCTCCCATTGCCGAGCGCCCCACCACCCGCTGCTGGGTGGTGGGGGCTGACGGATCACATGCGAAAACTGGGTTGGCTCTCAGGAGGCCCGATGGCGATCCTGCCATGGCCTTTGAGATTCCGTGAAAGCGCATCAGCGCCTTCAGGCGTGACGAGCAATTCCACCACCCCGGTTGTCTTTCCTGGATCGTGGTCTATGAAGACGTCTTCGATGTTAACCCCGGTCGCTCCGATGTCGGCGAACAGGCGGGCCAGCTCTCCTGGCTGGTCACCCACCGGTACCGTGACCGTTACGTAACTCGCCTTCGGGGTACCGTGCTTGTTCGGAAGCCTCTCGCATCCCGCAACGCCTCGGTTCAGCACGTCGAGCAGAGCCTCGGCGCCCCCGTCGGACTCCCCCTCGGCACCGCTTTCCAGATGTCTCAGCGCCGCTATCACTCCCTCCAGGTCACGGGCCAGCTCGGTGAGGCTGTCCGCCACAGTGCCGGCGTTGGCGGACAGGATGTCGAACCACAGCCAGGGATCGCCCGCCGCGATCCGGGTGACGTCGCGTACTCCCTGTCCTGCAAGGCTGATCTGCGACTCCGTGGCATGCTCCAGGCGTGCGGCCATGAGGCTGGCAACCATGTGTGGGGCATGGGAGACTAGGGCGACTGCCGCGTCGTGCTCGTCTGGCCTCATGACCAGCGGATATGCGCCGCACATCTCGATCAGGCTCTCGACGGCTTGTTGGGCCTGCTCGGAAGTCGCGGGGTGGGGGGAAAGGATCCAGACCCGCCCCTCGAACAGGTTGGCGCGAGCGGCGAGCGGACCGGAGCGTTCTCCGCCGGCCATGGGGTGACCTCCCGCAAATGACGTGAGATCGCAGCCCAGGTCGACGATGTCCGCCATGGGGCGCGCCTTGACGCTGGCGACGTCTGTATAGGCCCGGGCCAGCCCGCGCTTCTGTGCCTGCGCGAGCGTGGTGGCCAGTTCCGCCGGCGGTACCGCGAGGATGGCCAGGTCGACCGCTTCCGGTGGTTCCTCGGCACGCCCGGCTCCAACAGCCGCGGCGGTCAGGGCGGCCATGGGTTCTTGGTCGACGAGGTAGACGATGACGCCTCTGGCGGAAAGCGCCAGAGCGATCGAAGTGCCGATCAGGCCCGTTCCGACGACAGCGGCACTACGCAACATGGATTCCCCAAGATTGATCGCATCAACAATGCCCCGGCCGGCGTTGCACGGTGATGGCGGTGGCCCGGAAGTCGGTGCGGTGCGGCAAGCCCCCCGAAGGGCTGTTCGAGGAAACTGGCATGCGATCTCGAACTCTTTTCGGCGGGAGCCCACGGCACCGGCGACCGCTGCCTCCTCTTCCGGTTCGAGGCAGCCTCGCGAGGAACGCGGTAGGCGATCTCACTCGCTACCCCGACAGGCAACAGATCGCCGATCATCTCGGTTAGACCTGCCGCTGGCCGGAGAAGAGGGCGGCGAGGCGTTCAAGCCCTTCATCGATCTGTGCCTCGTCGACCTGGCTGTAGGAAAGGCGGAGTTGGCAAGCCATGTGCGGATCAGAGCCGAAGTAGCTCATCGGGGTCCACAGCACGCCGTAGTCGTCCGCGGAGATCTCAAGCAGCGCGTCGTCCGCCGGGAAGGGCACCTTCAACACGATGAAGAACCCGCCGCGCGGTACGTTCCAGGTCACCCCTGATCCGCCGTCGGACGGGAAGTGCCGCTCCAAGCCTGCCAGTAGGCGCCGCAGGTTGTCCCGGTACAAGGCGATCTCACGCTCGTTGGCGCTGTACAGATCCAGACCGTGGGTCAGGAGCTTGCCCGCGATGACTGCCTGGGCGATGGGTGAGGTGTTCACCGTGAGCATGCTCTTGATCTTCGAGAGTTCGTCGGCCAGCAGCCCCTCCCGGCCATCGGCGCCGAGGACTCGCTGGTCGGCCACCGCGTACCCGATGCGGGCGCCGGGCAGACCGGTCTTGGCGAACGATCCCAGGTAGACAACCCTGCCCCGGGTGTCGAGCGACTTCATCGTGGGCAGCCGCACGCCGTCCGCGTCGAAGTAGCCGTACGGGTTGTCCTCCAGCAGCAGCAGGTCGAGCTGCTCCGCGAGATCGAGTAGTGCGTGCCGGGTCTCCGGATCGATGCTGATGCCGGAGGGGTTAGCGAAGTCCGCGACCAGGTAGCAGGCGCGGGGGCGTAGACCGCGCGCGCGTGCCTCACGCACCACGTGCTCAAGGCTTTCGAGATCCACGCCGTTCGGTCCGCCGGCCACCTCAAGCACCGGCATGTCCACCAGCCGGGCCGCCCCGCTGAGTCCCACGTAGCTGGGTGACACCGCGAGGATCACGTCCCGCTCATCCGCGCGCAAGGCGCGAAGCACCAGGAACATCGCTTCCTGGCAGCCCACGGTGACCACCACCGACTCCGGATCCACGGCTATTCCCTCGTCCACTTCCAGGTGGCGGGCGATCAGCTCGTGGATGATGCCCTTGGTCCGCCCGTACTGGAACAGGGTCCGGCGCACCTGCGCCTCGTCGTACCCTTTCTCCTCCCTCAGGTACTGCTCGAAGCGCCGGAGGTAAGCGTGTACGAGTTCGATGTCGAAGAAGCCCTCGAAGGGCCGCCCCGGAGCGAAGGAGATCGCCTCGGGGAACCGTTGGGCGATCTCGTTGAGGAAGTTCATTGAGCCGAGCGTCTTGTCCTCGAGGGACGCGTGCAGCTCTGCCGTGTGCAACAGGGCTGCCGGATACCGCTGTGTCACCGTAGGACCATCCCTTCGTGACTGGTCTTGTCCAGGTATGTCGTGTGGGCATGGGCGGTGCAGGTGCGGTCCGCGGCCATCGCGTCCCGGCGCACTTGCAGGGTGCCCGCGGCCTCCGGGCCGGAGCACCCTGCGAGCCCGAGGGCATCCCTCAACTCAGCTGCGAGCAGGTCGAGGACCCTGCGCGCCCCTTCGGCGCCGCCCGTCGCGAGTCCCCATAGCAGCGGACGGCCGAGCAGGACGCCGCTCGCCCCGAGCGCGAGGGCCTTGAGTACGTCGACCCCGCTGCGGACACCGCTGTCGAGCAACACCTCGCAACGTCCGTTCACCGCCGCGCACACCTCCGCCAACGCATCGATGCTCGCTACGGCCCCGTCTAGTTGTCGACCGCCGTGGTTGGAAACGACGATGCCGTCCACCCCAGACTCGGCGGCCTGGGCCGCGTCCGCCGGATCGAGTACGCCCTTGACCAGCAGCGGCAGCCGGGTGCGGCGCCGAAGCTCCGCTAGGTCCGCCCAACTGAGGGACGGGGCGAAGGCCGCGGCCGTGTGCCGGGCTACCGCGGATTCGCCCGAGGCTGTCCGGTGCGCCACCGATTCGGCACCCACCGGGAAATGCGCGGCCACGATGTCGTCCGGCAGGGCGAACCCATTGCGCAGGTCACGTCGACGCCGGCCCATCCATGGCACGTCGACCGTGAGCATCACAGCACTGCACCCGGCGTCCTCGGCGCGGCGTACCAAGTCGAACGACTGCTCGCGGTCACGCAGCCAGTAGAGCTGGAACCAGGTCGTCGCCCCGACGGCCGCGATCTCCTCCACCGTGTAGCTGCTCAACGTGCCGACGGTAAAGGGGATTCCGGCCGCTGCCGCCGCGCGCGCCGAGGCGAGCTCACCCTCGGGGTGCAGCAACTTCTGGTAGCCGACCGGTGCGGTTGCCACTGGCATGGCAGCCCGGCTGCCCAGCAGGGTGGTTGCGCAGCTGCAGTCCGATACGTCGCGCAGGACCTTGGGAGTGATCCGCAGCCGGTCGAACGCGGCTTGGTTGTCAGTGAGGGTGAACTCTGCGCCGCTGCCGCCTGCCACGAAGTCCCGTACGGCGGGAGGCAGCACGGCGTTCGCAGCCCGTTCGAAGTCGGCCAGAGCGAAGAAGTCGCCGGGTGTGAACACGTTGGGGACGGCCGTCATCGAGCGGAGACGTTCTGCTGCAGCCGTTCCAACTCGACAGCCTCGTAGAGGGCCTTGATGTTGGAAGACCCGAACGTCTCAGCGCCAAGCCGCTCGATCACCTCGAAGAAGAGGGTGCGCCGCGGGTGCGTCGATCGAGTGAAGATCTGGAACAGCTGACCGCCGTGGTCCTCGTCGACGAGGAGGTTCCACTGACGCAGAGCATCCAAGCCGTGCCGCTGCAACTCTACTCGCAAAGCCAAGAGTTGATAGTACGTCCCCGGAGCCTTCAGGAACTCCACACCGTTGCGGGCCAGAGCGCGGACCGAGTCGACGGCATCGGAGCTAGAGAACGCGATGTGCTGGACTCCCGCACCGCCGTGGTTCTTCAGGAAGTCATCGATCTGGCCGGGGTCAGCCTCCGGATCCGGCTGGATGATCGTGAACGTGATGTCACCTTCGCGGCTCTGCACCACCTTCGACAGCATGGCCTGCGAGCCCACGGCGATGCGTTCCTCGAATATCTCCCTGAAGCCCAGCGCATCCCGGTAGAGCTTGACGACCTCGTCCAGCTCGCCGACGTTCACGCACACGGCGAAGTGATCGATCTCCTCCAGGCCGGAGTCTGCGGAGGTAGGCGTCCGAGTGCCGGAGTCGGACGAGACCGGCTCGAAGCCCAGCGGCAGGCCGTCGGGACCCTCCCGCTCGATCAGAGTGTGCACCAAGTCTCCGAATCCGGAGATCGTGGCGGTGGCTACCACACCCGGCCCGGGCAGCCGGACCGGCTCGCTCAGTGGCCTGGCACCACGGCCCACCGCGTACGCGAAGGCGGCCGCGACATCGGTGGTGCTCAGGGCGATACGGGCCACGCCGAAGCCATGCAGAACGGTATAGAGGGAAGCCTCGTGCTCGTCGTCGGTGCCTTCAGTGAGCACGAGGACGATCCTTCCCTGGCGCAGGGCGAGACTGCGGAAGCCCTCCTGGGCACCGCCGGCGGTGCCCGCGACAGTGAAGCCGAATCGCGTGGTCCACGCGGCGGCCTCGCGGTCGAGGTCCTCGACGTAGATCTCCACGTAATCGATCCGGAGGTCATCGAAGGGGAGCTCGGCCGCGGGCTGCGGCTGTGCGTGGCGTGCGGGGTCTGCTGCAATGGTCATACGGCTCAGTCCGGTGCTTCCTGTGCTAGTGATCTGTTGTCGCGATGCCGGGCCGGCCCGGAGTAGCGGTGTGCACAGGCGCTCTCCGGGGCCGGCCGGCTGCCCCGCTCGGGACCGGGTGGTGCTACGCGGCCGGAGGCACGGGCCCGTCCCAGACGACCGGGCAGAACTCGGGGTCGCTGTAGTCCGGGGCCCCATCCGGCGTCCTGCGTACGAGCTCGTCATGGTTGTAGGTGGCCAGGCTGCCGTCCGGGAGTGAGAAATCCCGGTATGCGTTGGCACCGTCCTGAAGGTGCAGCGAGATGGCCCGGCGCGGCTCGGCGGACCGGTTGGCCCCGCTGCCGTGGTAGGTGCGGCAGTGGTGGAAGCTCACATGCCCTTCCGGGATCTCCACCGGCACCTTGACGACCTTCGCACCGTTCGCCTCCGCGGTACGGTCAAGGACCGACTCGGCATCGCGCCCCAGCTGTACGAAGTGCCGAGCTGTGACGGCGTCACGGCTCAGCTCCTTCCAGCGGTGGCTGCCATCGACCATGGTGATGGTGCCCATCTGCTCGTCGCAGGTGTGGAAGGGGATGAAGGCCGTGAGCATCCGCTCCGAGGTTGACGTCGCCCAGTAGTCCCGGTCGAAGTGCCAGGGCACGACATTGCTGGGCTCCTCGGGCCGTGGCGGCTTGCGAATGAGGGTCGACTGGAACACTCGGATCTGATCCGCCTGTGCCAGCCGCGCCGCCACCGCTCCCAGCAGGGGCTTGCGCAATACCTTGGCTATCGCGTCGCTCTCGTAGTGGATGTAGTCGTTGTGGCGCTGGACGTCGCCCTTCTCGGGGGTCCAGTACGCCAACCGCGCCGGGTGCTTCGGCAACACACGGTCGCGTCGTCCCGCGTAGAACTCCTCGCTGGCCGAGCGCAGCAGAGCTGTCTCCTCGTCGGTGAACAGCTTCTTCGACAGGTACCAGCCGTGCTCAGCGTAGAACGCGACATCGTCGTCGGACGGCAGGAGTTCGCGCTCCTCCGCGGTCAGCGCGAAGACCTCGGTGGGTGCGGACACGTCATTCTCCTTCAAGGTGTTGCGGGGATGGGGCAGTCGCGAGCCGGTGGGCTTCCTTGATATCGGCGATTACCCGATCGCTGATCGGTGTCCAGCTGCTCGCTGCTTTGTGGTGGAAGGGATGAGTGAGGTAGCGGGCCACGGCCTCCTCGTCGTCCAGCAGGCCGATGACCGCGTAGTCGTAGGCGGCGGGCCGGTCGGAGACGTTGCGACCGCAGTGCCACTCGCGCAGCTCTTCGATCTCGTCGCCCATCCGTTGCTGGAGCGCCTCCGCCTCGCGTACCTCAGGGCTCTCCCAGCTGAAGCCGGGCTTCAGCCGGAAGAGCACGATGTGCCGGATCACCGGCACTTCTCCGCGGCGTGGTTCAGGGCGGCCCACAAACGCTCGATGTCGCCCCCCGTGGTGTGGATATTGGCGAGGGAGACTCTGATCACGTAGCCGTCGCGGATCACCGAATGCGATACGAAGGCTTCGCCGGAGTCGTTGAGTTCCTTGACGATGCGGGCGTTCAGGTCGTCCATCCCGGCGCCCGAACCCACCCCGCCCTGCGGCGCGTACCGCAGGCACACCAGCGGATAGCGCGACGGGGCCGGGCACTGCCAGTCCGGGTCGTCGGCGGCCAAGCCGCGCAGGCGGTCCGCCAGCTCCATGGCGTAGTCCAACCTGGACTGCAGCCCTGCACGGCCGAACGACCTCAGTACCCACCAGAGTTTCAGGGCCCGGAAGCCCCGACCCAGCTGGGGCGACAGGTCCATAAAGTCGAACGTGCCGCCCGTGTGGACCGACGTCAGGTACTCCGGGACGATCCGGTACGTGTTGGCCAGTGCACCGCGGCGCCTGCAGTAGAGCGCGGTCGAGTCCAGTGGGACGAACAGCGTCTTCTGCGGGTTCACCACCAACGAGTCGCCGACGGACACGTCCTCCGCCGCACCGCCCATGCGGGAGGCGAAGGCGAACAGACCTCCGTAGGCGGCATCGACGTGCAGCCAGACCCCGAGCCGCCGACAGATCTCACTGATCGGCTCCAGCGGGTCCGCCGCTGCCACGGAGGTGGTGCCGACCGTGGCGACGACGGCGACCGGCACGAAGCCGGCTGCCACATCGCGGGCGATGGCGGTCTCCAGTAGGTCGGGACGCATCCGGTACTGGTCGTCAGACGGGATCTTCACCACGTTCCGGAGACCGATTCCGAGGGTGATCGCAGCCTTGTCCACCGAGCTGTGGGCCTGGTCAGAGGTGTAGATCCGGGCGACCTTGGCGTGCGGCCCGCTCATCCCCTCCTCCCGGACGTCATAGTCGAGCGCTGCATCCCGAGCTGCTCCGAGTGCGTAGAGCGTTGCCAGCGAGGCACCACCGACCAGCAGACCGTCCGACTCACCTGGATACCCCGCCAGTTCGGCGAGCCAGCGCAGTACCACATGCTCCAGGGCCGAGGCCGACGGGCTGGTCTTCCACAGCATTGAGTTGACGTTGAGAGCGGCCGTCATCGTCTCGGCGAGCATCCCGGGGAAGCTCGCACATGTGGAGAAGTAGCCGTGGAAGGCAGGGTGATTCCAGTGGACGAGGTCCGGAACGACCTTTTCCCACGTATCCGTGAGGATGCGCGGGAACTCCTCGCCCTGCTCCGGCAGGGCCGCGTCCAGGCGACCCATCAGTTCTGCCGCGTCGTAGGGACGTGCTACCGGCACATCCCTGATCAGTTCGAAGTGCTGACGGAGCGTCGCGAACAGCTCATGACCATGGCGTTCGAAGTCGGCCGGCGCCCAGTCGCCCGTGGTCTCAGGCATGCGTGCTTTCCACGTGGGCGTGCGTGTCAGTGGCTTCGACATCGACCGGGAGTTCCGTGAAGTAGATGATGCGGCGCGGGCCGTCGCAGTACTGCTCGTAGAACTCGCCGAGCAGCTTCTCCTCTTCCTTGATGAATACCTCGTGCTCGGCACGGCTGTGCCAGGTGTACATCATCCAGATCTCTGCCTCGCGCTCCTGGAGCTGGTAGAAACGGCCGTGTTCGCACCAGCCCGGGTTGTCGTGCGCGCCTGGGCCGACGATGTCGTCCATCACCTGCATCAGTTCCAGCGCGCGCCCGGTGAACTCGTCCTTGAGCTTCCAGGTCTCGATGACCGTGACCTTCTCTGCACCCATCGTGCTTCTCCTATCTGATTGGTCCGGTCGCCCGAAGGGCGGGCAGCCGGTCCCACATTGGGTCTGTGACCCGGGTCTTAGGTCTCGCCTACGGCCGCGACAGCGGTGCCCAGCGCGCCGTTCTCCCGGGCCTCCTCCGTGACAACCGCCTCGACGAAGGCCGTGGCGCTCTCCCCGGCATGTACGCACCCACGCGCATCACACTCCAGCCCCCAGGAGCGAAATCGACCACTGCCGGAGGCGCGTGCATCGGGCTCGGGTCAGGAGGGCGCGGCGCCATCCGCGACGAGATCGGTGCCATACGGCGCCGGCCTCGCCGCTTGCTGGCTTAAGCAACACGGTCGCGACCCGGCCCAGCAGTACTGCGCCTTCACCCGCTCCACCGGTCCTCCAGCATCTCCCCGGGGCACCAGGACACCTGATGCCGTCCCCGCTGTGGTCCAGGGCGGCGGTACGGGACAGAGCGGTGGCCGCGGACTTCACGGTCGCCTACGCGTCGGAGCTCGGCGGTGAGTGCCGAAACTGACGTGATGTGCCCGGCGTTGTTGACTGCCACGTTCAGTCCGCCGAAGCGGTCGCCTACGCCGGCGACCAGACGGCCTGTCTCCTCGGCGTGGGCGGCCGGGGTGGCGAACGACGGAAGCAGTGCGACGTAGGGGAAGCCCTTCCCAACTTCGTGGGCCGAGTCGGTACCGTGGGGGCACGGAATTGAGATGCCACCGCTTACCTTCGTCGAATTACGGAAGACAGCGGACGACACCTTTTCTCCTGAGCGTTGCGTACCAGTGGCCTGGGCATCGGGCTTCGAACGGCACATTCTGGCGTGTGTATGTACAGCCGCAAACTGGGGCACACCCGGATTGCGGCCGTATCCGTGGGCGGGCTGGTGGATGAATGGCACGTGGGCCAGATCTGCGTAGCGACCGGCGAGAGCCAATAGGCGGTGGCGAGTTCCCTCTTCGGGGTTCGCTCAGTCGTACATGACGAGGAACCAGTCAGCTGGCCGGCCTTGGTGAGCGGCTGAGCCACTACAAGGCCGGTGAGGTCTGGTGCCACAGTCCCGCAGCGTCTGGCCTGCGGCGTTTCGTCAGTGTGCACCACGTCAAGGGTGATCGACAAGAGGGTTCTTGCGCTAGGTGTGCGAGTCGACAACTCAACCGCTCCGGCTTCGTGTGTATCGTACAGCCAACCTCAGATCGAGCTCAAATCAAGATCGGCATCCTTGACATCGAATCGCAAGCCAGGTGATCCTTCCGTCTCAGGGGAATCGGTTCCGATCGCAACTTCTGGAACTGATTCGAGACGCAAGAGGCGTTGGGTTCGCACCAAATGGGACTTCCGGTGACATTCCTGGAGCCTGCTCGTTCTCTTTCAACTACATGCCGGAGATCGCGGCGCGCTAAGTGAAGCCGGTTGACTCCGGCGCGATCCACGCACCGACATCAGGAGCACGTTCGTGATACCACTTTCATTCGCCCAGCGGCGCCTCTGGTTCCTGAATGAACTAGAGGGCGTGAAAGCGGTATATAACACTCCGTTGGCGCTGCGGCTGGTCGGCGCACTCGACAAGGGGGCGCTTCGGGGGGCACTGTGCGACTTGGTCGCCCGCCATGAGTCCCTGCGCACGGTGTTCCGGGAGTCCGACGGGGAACCTCATCAGCACATCTTTGAGCCGGCCGAGGCCGTGCCAGCCTTGTCGGTGGAAGATGTGCGGGGATCGCAGGTGTCGGACGTGCTACTCCGGGCTTATCGAGTCCCCTTTGACCTGGCCAACGAAATTCCGCTCCGGGTGCAGCTGTTCGAGCAGGGGCCCGACGAGCACATCCTGCTGATCACCCTCCATCACATCGCCGGTGACGGATGGTCCATGGTTCCCCTGTGGCGCGATGTGAGCTCGGCCTATGCCACGCGACTGAAGGGTGAGGACGTCGCCTGGGAAGAACTTCCCATTCAATATGGAGATTACACGCTCTGGCAGCGCGAAGTTCTTGGCGACGAGTCTGATCCTCACAGTCTCGGACACAAGCAGCTGGAGTATTGGAAAGCCAAGCTCGACGGTATCCCCGAGGAGCTGAGGCTTCCGACCCGAGGTATCCGTCCCGCGGTGGCGAGCCGCACCGGCATCCCGGTCGAGATCGAATTGACCCGGTCCACTCATGCCAGGCTGGCCGAGGTGGCTGGCAAGAACGGCAGCACCGTGTTCATGGCTCTCCAGGCGGCCGTGGGTGCGCTGATGGCGAAGCTTGGCGCCGGTCACGACGTACCCATCGGCACTGCGATCGCCGGCCGGACCGACCAGGCCCTCCATGACCTCGTCGGCTTCTTCGTCAACACCCTGGTCCTGCGTACCGACATGTCGGGAGACCCGAGCTTCCTCGAGATTCTGAAGAGAGTGCGGACGGCGAACCTCGAGGCCTACGAAAATCAGGATCTGCCGTTCGAGCGCCTCGTCGAAACCCTGAACCCCCCGCGTGTACCCGGAAGGCATCCGCTGTTCCAGGTCATGCTGACGCTACAGAACAACGCCGAAGCGGACTTCCGGCTTGATGGGCTTGACGTCAGTGTCGAGGAGATCGAGGAGCGCACGGCCCAGTTCGACATCGCTTTCCTACTCAAGGAAGAGCACAGCGAGCACAGGGCTCCGGCCGGCATCCGAGGAGCCATCCTCTATTCGGAGGACCTGTTCACCCCTGACGTGGCGCGCTTGATCACGAAGTACTTCGCCGCCCTGATCGACCAGGTGGTCGACAGTCCGCAGCTGCGCCTCGGCGGCATCGACAGTCCGGAGATTCCGACGGCCCTGATGGAGGGAGCGGAGGCGGCGGAGTCGAAGGCGTCCACCGACGACACGCCGACAACGCCATTCGATGAACGGCTTGAAGTCCTGCGCGGCATATTCTCGCAAGTTCTCGGGGTTGAGGACGTGGGACTTCACGAGAGCTTCTTCGCGCTGGGCGGCCATTCACTTTTGGTGATTCGTTTGATTAGTCGCGTGCGCACCGCGCTGGGCATCGAATTGGATGTCGCCAAGATCTTTGAGGCGCCGTCGGTGGCCGAACTGTACAAGTGCCTCGACGAGGCACCCCCGGCCCGACCGAGCCTTGGATCCAGCAGGCGGTCGCGCTAGCCCATATTGGGAAATGGGATCGTCGGGGCTCTGCTTGCCGGCCGACCCGTTCTTTGTCATGCGCCCAAGACAAGGGCATGCGGTAGTTCCTCAACAGATATTGGGTGTCACTGTGTCTTCACATGAATCTCGGCAGCGCCTTGAGAGCCTGATCGGGCAGGTTGACGTTCTGTCGTCGGTGGAGCGTCGGCGGGTGATGTCGGAGTGGAATCACACGGCGGCAGAGGTGCCGAGTCTGTCGTTCCCGGGGTTGT